>JAFGJU010000016.1 GCA_016928935.1 Candidatus Eiseniibacteriota bacterium
CCCTCACCCGTTCACGTCCCTGTGCTGGACGTGCAGCTCCGAAGGCGACATCGCTGAAGTGCAAATGACGCGGCCCGCGAGGTCCCGCGAGTCCTCGCCACGCTTGATGGCGCAGCTCTTCCCGGCTACCGACGCGCCCGCCGCTATTACAGACCGCGGCGCACCGGCTTGACCGGAGCTCGTGGCCTCCGCGGCCTTCGTTTCGGTCATTCCCAGTCGTCCCTCACGTGCGGGTCCGAGAGCTTCTTGCGATGCATCTCCTGCATCAGCTTCTCGTTGAAGTCCCTGGCCGGATGGTATCCGTAGATCTTGACGAGATGGTTGAGGGCTATGACCTCCGATATGACCGTGATGTTCTTGCCCGGCACTATGGGGACAGTCACCATCGGGATCTCCACGTCCAGCATCTTCGTGAAGCTGTCTTCAAGTCCTATCCGTTCGTAGTCCTCCGCCTCGCTCCAGTCCTGGAGCCGCACCTCGACCTCTATCCTCTTCTGGATTCTGACGGAACGAATCCCGAATATGCTCCTCACGTCTATTATGCCGAGGCCGCGGATTTCGATGCGGTGTCTCAGGATTTCGGACGAGGTCCCTATGAGGAAGTTGCCGTGCCTCTTGGTCACGGTGACCACGTCGTCCGCCACCAGCCTGTGTCCTCTCTCGACCAGGTCCAGTGCGCACTCACTCTTCCCGATGGAGCTCCTGCCGGTGAAAAGGAGCCCTACCCCGTAGACGTCCACCAGCGAGCCGTGTATGACGGCGCGCGGGGCGAACACGATGTCCAGGTGCGCCTGGAGCTCTCGTATGAACGGCGTCGTGGACATGGGCGTCCTGAGCACCGGGACGGAATGGCTCCTGGCCACCTCGAGCACGACCTCCGGGACTTCCAGCCTCTTGGACACTATTATGCACGGGAGCACGAACTGCATGACCCTTTCCGTGGCCGCCCGCAGCCGCTCGACGGACAGCGAGTTCATGTACAGTATCTCCGTCTGTCCCAGAATCTGGATGCGCTCGTCCAGGAAATTCTCCAGGAAGCCCGCGAAGGCCAGCCCGGGCCGATTGATGTCGCTGACGGTTATCTCCCGTTTGGACTCCAGCGAGCCAGTCAGAAGCTCCAACTCGAAATCCTTCTGCTTTTCCTCAAAAAACCTGGCCACTGTCATCGCGTGCATGTTACTTCACCGGTTCAATCAGAGTGAAACTGCCGTCGTTCCGTCTGTGCAGAACGGTTGTCCTGGAAGTGGCGCTGTTCACGAACACGAGCACCTCATCGTCCGTCTTCTCCAACGCCTCCATGGCGTCGTCCACGGTCATCTCGAGCGGGACGACCTTCAAAGACTCGGGGCCGGCCGGTATCGCCTCTCCCCCCTCCACTCCCGACTCCCTGATGGTTTCCCGCTGGCGCCTCCGAGTCACCTTGTCCTTTCTCTTATTCAGCATCCTCTCGAGTTTGTCAACAACAGTGTCGATGGAGGCGTACATATCCGTGCTTTCCGCCCGGCCCGTTATGTCCCCCCCGTTCACGCGCAGCACTATCTCGGCTATGTTGCGATACCGCTCGAGGGAAAACATGACGTGCGCCTCTATGATTTTCCTGGAGTACTTCTCAAGCTTCTGGAGCTTCTCCTCGGCGTAGCTCTTTATGGCTGGGCTCACCGGGAAATTCTTGCTTCGGATGGTCACTTCCATTGATTTTCCTCCAAATCTCGTGGGCCTTGTACGAGCTCCTGACCAAGGGGCCGGCGAAGACCGCCGCGAACCCCAGTTCCCTGCCCGCGTCCTCGTAGTCCCGGAAAGTCTCCGGCGGGACATACCGCGCCACCGGCACGGACTCGAGACTCGGTTTCAGGTACTGCCCCACGGTCACCGACCGGCAGCCTGCGTTGCTCAGATCCCTGAGAACGTCCATCACCTCCTCCTCTGTCTCTCCGAGACCGACCATGAGTCCTGACTTGGCAAGAGGCCGCGCTTCGTGACGGGCCGCCTGTTCTATGATGCGCAACGAGACAGCGTAGTCCGCCCCCGGCCGAATCCGCGAGTACAGTCTGGGGACGGTCTCCACGTTGTGCGAGAATACATCGGGCGCCGAGGCCAGCACAAGCGAGCAGTGCTCCGTGTGGCCCCCGAAATCGGGCACGAGCACTTCCACCAGCGGTCGCGGCTCGAGCCTCTTCAACTCCTCCACGCAGCGGGCGAAATGTCCCGCCCCGCCGTCCGAAAGGTCGTCCCTCGTCACAGAAGTGACTACCACGAACTCAAGCCCGAGTTCCCGCGCCGCCCTCGCCAGGCGGGCCGGCTCCTCCCGGTCGGGCACCGCCGGAACACCCTTCCGGACCCCGCAGAAGCGGCATCGCCTGGTGCAGACGTTACCCAGTACCATGAAGGTGACCGAGCCGGCGGAGAAGCACTCCCACCTGTTGGGACAGGCGGCGTCGCGGCACACAGTGTTCAGGGAATGGGAATCCAGGATTCTTTGAAGCTCACGGGTTTTCTGGTTCTCAGCGAATGGCTTTCTCACCCAGTGTGGAAGCCTGGCAACCGCCATCGCAGTGGCACCCCGGGGGGATGTGAAAGGGAAATCGCGACTACCCTAGTGTCTCTTCCTGTAACGCGCCGGCAAGATCCTCAGCTGCTCCCGATACTTGGCGACCGTCCTCCTCGCGATTCTGAGCCCCCTGTCCTTCAGCATATCCGCTATCCTCTGGTCGCTCAAGGGATTAGGTTTGTCCTCTTCGTCCACCAGCTGTTTGATTATGTCCTTGGCGCTCTTTGCGCTCATGTCCTCGCCCGCGTCGGTGTGGAGCTTGCTCGAGAAGAAGAACTTCAACTCAAAGACCCCTCTCGGGGTCTGCACGTACTTGTTGTTTGTGACCCTGCTCACGGTGGACTCGTGCATGTCTATCTGTGTGGCCACCTGCTGCAACGTGAGCGGCTTCAGGAAGGCAATACCTTTATCGAAGAACTCTTCCTGCTCTCTGACTATGCATTCCATCACCCTGATCATGGTCCTCCGCCTCTGTTCGATGGTCTGTATGAGCCACTTCGCGGAGTTCAGCTTTCCGATGATGTACTCCCTGGTCTTGTCCTTCTTCGAGCCGCTCCGAAGCATGTCCCTGTAGGAGGAATTGATGCGCAGCCGCGGCACGTGCCTGTCGTTCAGGGAGACTACGTACTTATCTTCCACCTTGTCTACCACTAGATCCGGCACCACGTATTTGGGCTCCTCATAGGAAACGGCGAGGCCGGGCTTTGGGTTGAGCCGCGCTATGATGTCGCCGGCCGCCTGGACCTGTCCAACCGACACGTGAGTCTTCTTGGCTATCTCCGCAAACTTCCTCTCCTTCAGGGAATCGAAGTGGTCGCGCACTACGCGGGCCGCCAGGCTTTCGGCCATCTCGTTCCTCTCAAGCTGTATGAGCAGACACTCTCTCAAGTCTCTGGCACCGATTCCAGGAGGGTCGAAGGACTGCACTATTTTCAGGGCCTGCTCGACGCGCTCGACCGGCCTCTCCTTGATGGCGGCTACTTCCTCAACCGTGATACTCAGGAAACCCCTGTCGTCTATGGAGCCGATGAGGAACTCGCCTATCTCCGTCAGCTCCGGGTCGCTGGTGGACAGCCGGAGCTGGCCCTCCAGGTGGTCGTGCAGCGTGGGCTGCGTCACAGGGACTCTCTCCGGGAACTCCGCTGAGGTGTCGGCCCGCTCCCGGGCCGAATCGTACGATTCCTGGTAGTACTCGGTCCACTCCATCTGGTCTTCGTTGTCGACCGGCTCCGCCTCCTCCGCCGTCCCGGGCTCTTCGTCCGAGGCCGACGACTCCTGCTCAGGAGTCTCGACCAGTTCGTCCACTTCCTCCAGCAGAGGGTTCTGCAGGAGCTCCTGCTTCAGGATGGCCTGGAGCTCGAGCGTCGGCACCTGCAGCAGCTTGAGCGCCTGCTGCAGCCTCTGAGTCATTATGAGAGTCGGCTTCTGAGTGAGCTGGAGCGTGTGTTTGAGTTCCATGGTTGTGCCCGGTTCTCCGTTGTCTTGGTCACGCGACTAAAGCCTGAACTTTTCCCCAAGGTACATCTTCCTGGCCAGCGGGTCGTTGGCCAGCTCCTGCGCGCTGCCCGAAAGCAGTATCCTTCCCTCGAACATCACGTAGGCCCTGTCGGTGGCTGAGAGTGTCTCGCGGACGCTGTGGTCAGTTATGAGGACCCCTATGCCCTTCTGCTTGAGCTTGGACACGATCTCTTGTATCTCCGCGACAGCGATCGGGTCGATGCCCACGAAGGGCTCGTCCAGCAGCATGAAGCTCGGGTTGCTGACGAGCGCCCTCGAGATCTCGACGCGCCTTCTTTCGCCCCCGGACAGCTGGTAGGCCTTCCGCTCCGCAAGGTGGGCCACCCCCAGCTCCGCCATCAGGCTCTGCAGTTTCTTCTCGCGCTCCTCCCGGCCGTAGTGCATGGTCTGAAGGATGGACAGGATGTTCTCCTTGACGGTCAGCTTCCTGAATATCGAGGGCTCCTGCGACAGGTATCCTATTCCCATGCGGGCCCTCCGGAAGACCGGCGTTTCCGTCACGTTCTCGGAATCGATCAGCACCGAGCCGGAGTCGGGCTTCAACAGCCCCACTATCATGTAGAAAGTCGTGGTCTTGCCGGCCCCGTTGGGCCCCAGCAGGCCGACAACCTCGCCCTGGGCCACGTCGAGGCTGACCTCGTTTACGACGGTCCACTTGCCGTACTGCTTGACGAGCCCTCTGCCCTTCAGGATCTTCTTACTGTTCGACTGTGTTCTTTCCAGTTCCATGCATCCGCCGTCCGCGGGGCGGTCGGCCCTTCTATTCCTTGGGCACGAGTCTGCCCTCTTCGTCCACGACGAAGGCCTGCACCTGCGACTTGATCTCGAACTCGTTCAGGCTGGGGTCACTCACGAGACCCACGCCGGTGAGGACGTCCCTTCCCTGGGTGATTCTGACGAAGTCCTCTGACAGTATCTTCTGGGAGGCATTTAGCCATTTCAGGGACTGAGTTTCAAGCGTTATTCCTTCCTCGGTCCTCACCACCACGTTCCCGGCGGCTTCCATGTCGTTGGTCCTCTGGTAAATGGTGCCGGAATCCGCCTTCAGCTCCGAAAACCTCCTCCCGGTGTCCTCAAAGAAGTCAATTCGGACGTTTTTGGCCTGAACTTGCGCCTTTTCGTTGTATATGGCCGCCCACTCGGCCCACAGGGTCCATTTGCGGGTGCCCTGCACGCTCTCAGTCAGGGAGAAATCGCTCACCTCCTGGTCAGGCGGGTCAACGGCGGCGCCGGCCGGCCTGGAGTCGGAGTCCCCTCCGCACCCGTGAGCGCAGAGAGCAAGAAGGAGCAACGCACATCCTGCGAGCCGTGCGTGCGACCGACGGCCGCGCGACCGCGGCGCCGGGCCGGACGGACTCGAATTCTGTCTTCCGAGATTCACGGCTCGACCCTCAAATGCTACTCCCGCCACACTCTCCAGGAGACCGCTGGTCCGGGTTATCCGCTGCGGGACTCGTCTTCCATCTCTCGTGCATCCACACCCACTGGGTGGGCTCAAATCGTATCAGTCGCTCGAGAGCTCCGGTGCATTCCCTGGTGATCTCGAGCGCGCGCCGGTCCTTATCGTCTCCGTCCCTAACGCTGGCGTCCACCGGCTTAAGTATCCTCACCAGGTGCGTTCCGTCTCTCTGCATGGATATGCCCATGGGCACCACCGCCGCACCGGTGCGCATGGCAAGGTAGGCCGGGCCCGCCGGCGTGAACGCCGGCCGGCCGAAGAAGTCACAGAACACTCCCGTGACCGGGGTGTCCTGGTCTATCAGCACCCCCAGTATGCCCCCCTCCTTCAAGGCCTCGTACGCGGGCCTGGCGTTGGCGATGCGCGAGATGGGCCTCATCCCCTTCGCCCTGCGCTGGCTGTCCAGGAGCTTCTCCAGTCTCTCGTCCCGGAGCGGCCGTGCCAGGACGCTCAGCGGATAGCCCCTCATCGAGAAATAGGCGGCCAGCATCTCCCAGCTCCCGATGTGACCAGTGACCGC
>JAFGJU010000113.1 GCA_016928935.1 Candidatus Eiseniibacteriota bacterium
GTCCGCCCCTGCGTCAACAACGGTCACGCCGCTTCCGGGTCGCCTCCCGCCTGCGGCAAGGTCCACCAGCGTCTCCAGCGTCCTCGCCGTGCTGGTGCCCACGGCGAACACCCGGCCGCCCCGGCCGCGCGTTCTGTTCACGACCTGACAAGTCTCCGCCGTCGCTTCGAAGTACTCCGGGTCGAGCGTCTGGCCCGCTATCGGGCCCGACTTGAGCGGCTTGAAGGTCCCGGGTCCCACGTGCAGGAGCACCTTCGCTATCTCGACTCCTCTGGCCTCGAGCTTCTGGAAGGTCTCCCTGGTGAAGTGAAGGCCTGCCGTGGGCGCCGCGCAAGAACCGGTCGCCCTGGCGTACACTGTCTGGTAGTCATCCACATCGTCCACGTCCGCCTGCCGTCTCATGTACGGCGGAATGGGCATCTCGCCCCACCTCTCCATGTACTCCTCCAGGGGCTCTTCCACCCTGAAGAGGAAAGTCGAGCCCGAGACTCTCTCGACAAACTCCGCGCTGCCCCCGCCTTCCATGACGAGCCGTGTGCCCTGCGTGACCCTCCGGCCCGGCCTCACGAGCGCCTCCCAGAGACCCTCGCTGCGCCTGCGGATGAACAGAAGCTCCAAGTGTCCCCCAGTCTCCTGGCGGACGGCGCGGAGCCTGCACGGCATGACTCTGGTGTCGTTGAGAACCACGCAGTCGCCCTCCTCCAGGAAGGAAGGGAGCGAACCGAAAGTGAGATGTCCGATGCTCTGCGCGGCTCTGTCTAGCACCATCAGTCTCGAGGAATCGCGGGGAGTGACGGGCCTCTTGGCGATGAAGCTCCGGGGGAGGTCGTAGTGGAAGTCCTCGAGACTGAGGCCCGGGGGCGAGTGGAGATCCCGGCTCGGCATCGTCAGAGTCCAGTCTCCGGGGCGGCGCCAGAAGATCGCGGCCCGGTATCGCCGTCGTCCTCCCGGGCCTCGCCCGCCGGCCACACTGGGGGATTGCCGCTCTCCTCGCGGGCTCTGCTGGCGCGGCGCTGCCGCGGGCCGGCGCTGCCCGACGGACCTCCGCGCGGGCCCAAGTACCGCTCTCTCTCACTGAAGATGCAGCCGCAGTACTTCTGGAGATAGAGGCCCGCTTCGCGGGAGAGTATGCGGGTCTCACGGTAGCGCGGCCTCCAGTCGGTGTACAGGAACTCCACACCCGTGGCCTTCTGGACTGCCTTGCCCACGTCACGGATCGCGTCGTGCGCCTGGTAGGGGCTCACCAGCAAGGTGGTGGAGAAAAGCCTTATGCCCTCTTCTTTGGCCTTTTTCGCCACCGCCGTTAGTCGGAGCTCGTAGCAGGCCTCACATCTGGATTCCATGTTGGACAGTTGTATGCGGAGGAATTGCTCGAGAGGGTACCCAGTGTAGAAAAAACCGGTAACGCCCATACTTTTAACGAATTGCTGCATTGACATCAACCGATTTCTAAACTCGGTGTAAGGATGGATGTTGGGGTTAAAGAAGAACGTGGCGACTTCGAATCCCTCCTCCTTGAGCGCCGGCACGGGCACCGTGGAGCACGGAGCGCAGCATGAGTGAATCAGGACCTTCTCGGTCAAGTCGCCTCCGTGCGAGTGGTCACGTGCGGCCGGCCCTCGCGTGGGATACAGACCCTTGGCTGCGCATCGCGGATGTCGCGTCTTATGCGGCTCCGGCTCACGCTCACGCAAGATGCGGGCCCGGACCCCATGAGAGAATCGCGGCCGCGCAGCCCCCATGGCCGGGAGCGCACCCCGTCTCCGGGGGCCTTTCCTGCAGCACCGTAGCTTGTCGACCTATTCCTTGAACAGTTCGTTCTGCTTGTCGCCCTGCTTGGGTTCTGTGTCCGGCGCGGAGAGGCCCAGGTGCTCGTAGGCCAGGCACGTGGCCTGCCGTCCCCTGGGAGTCCTCTTTATGAAACCCTCCTGAATCAGGAAGGGCTCGTAGACGTCTTCCAGCGTCTCCGCCTCCTCGCCCACTGCCACGGCCAGGTTGCTCAAGCCCACCGGCCCGCCGCCAAACTTGACGCAGATGGCTTCCAGCATCCGCCTGTCCATGTCGTCCAGGCCGAGCTTGTCCACCTCCAGCATCCGGAGAGCGTTGTCGGCTACCGGCTTCGTGATCTTCCCCTTGGCCTTTATCTCTGCGAAGTCCCTCACCCTTCTCAGCAGCCTGTTTGCGATTCTAGGTGTTCCCCTTGAGCGTCCGGCTATCTCCGCCGCGCCTTCCTCGTCCAGCTCCACTTCCATGATTCTGGCGGAGCGCTTCACTATGTGGGTCAGCTCTTCCGGCGAGTAGTAGCCCACCCGGCAGGTCATGCCGAAGCGGGCCCTCAGCGGTGAGGTTATCATGCCGGCGCGTGTAGTGGCGCCGGCCAGCGTGAACTTGTGGAGCTTGAGCCGCACGGAGCGGGCGCTCGGGCCTCTGTCGATCATTATGTCGATTTTGAAGTCTTCCATCGCCGGGTAGAGGTATTCCTCGACCACGTGGTTCAGGCGGTGAATCTCGTCTATGAAGAGGATGCCGCGTTCCGGCAGGTTCGTGAGCAGCCCCGCCAGGTCAGCCGGCCTCTCTATCACGGGGCCCGTGGCGTGGGTGATCTCCACTCCCATTTCGTTCGCGATTATGTTGGCCAGAGTGGTCTTCCCCAGGCCGGGAGGCCCGTGGAACAGCACGTGGTCCAGGGCTTCTCCCCTCTGCACAGCGGCCTGCAGGAACACAGTCAGGTTTTCCTTGAGCTGATTCTGCCCGACGAAGTCTTCCAGTTTGGCCGGTCTGAGCGCCCTGTCCAGCGCGACTTCGTCTTCGCCCAGAACGGGCGAGTTGAGTCTGGGTTCAGTCAATTCCACTCGCTCCTTGCGGGATGTGACGCTTCATGGCGTCCCTCACGCCCATCGTGCACTCCCTGCACCGCTCGCGCGCCCTTCGCGTCCCGGCTGGCCTGGCCCCCGGATGTCGCTTCCCAGACGCTACTGCAATGGCGACGCAGTCTCGTTCCGAGAAGGGCCTCACCAGCGGCGCTTTTCCGCCCGTAGATTAGCACAGCGCCCACCACGCCGCCAGCAGAAAACCGCCCGGGCCACCGCCCTCGAGGGCCGGCCGATTTGACACTCCGCCTCGGCCGGTGCTATTCTGCCGGTAGCCTGGCGCGTCAGAAGGAGCTCACTGCGTAAACCTAGCCCAGACGGAGTAGCACCATGGACAGAAGGCAGTTCCTCAAAGTGACCGGGGCGAGCGCGGCAACGCTCGCAGTCACGGGAATGAACCCGCTCGCAGCGCTGGCTGCCCGCGAGCAGACGTCCGGAGGACAGGCCGCAGCGCAGGCCTCCGCGAAGCAGGCGGCGCAGCAGGGTCCGCTTGCGTTCGTCGTGACGCGCGGCGGCAAGCCCGAGAAGAACTACGCCGCGGCCCTGAAGGCCCTGGGCGGTATATCCAAGTTTGTGACGCGAGGCGACGTCGTTGTCGTGAAGCCCAACATCGGCTGGGACCGAACCCCGGCGCAGGCCGCCACCACTGACCCGACTCTCGTCGGCGCGGTCGTCAAGAGCTGCTACGACGGCGGCGCCAAGAAGGTCAAGGTCTTCGACTACCCCTGCAACGACCCGCGGCGCACTTACGTCCGGAGCGGCATAGCCGAGGCCGCGAAGGCAGCGGGCGCCGAGGTGAGCTTCATCGACGACAGGAAGTTCAGGCGTGTGGACATGAAGGGTACGGTGCTCAAGACCTGGCCGGTTTACGCCGAGGCGCTGGACTGCGACCGGCTGATAAACGTGCCCATAGCCAAGCACCACGGCAGCGCACGGCTCACAATGTGCCTCAAGAACTGGATGGGAGTGATAGGTGACCCTCGCGGGAGGCTCCACCAGGACTTCGACCACAGCCTGGCCGACCTGGGGCGCTTCTTCAGACCGTCGCTCTCGGTGCTGGACGCCACCAGGATACTGACTGCGTACGGGCCGCAAGGCGGCGACACGAAAGACGTGCGCACGCTCAACACGCTCGTGGTGGGCACAGACGAGGTGGCCATTGACTCGTACGGCGCGACGTTCTTCGGCATGAAGGGAGCTCAACTGGGTTACCTCGTCCAGGCAGCACGACTGGGCGTGGGCCAGGTGGACCTCACCAAGGTGCGTCACTCGGTGATAGACGTCGCCTGACCCGTATCTGGGACGCCGGAACCTTTTCATCCGCGCCTGGCCAGGATGGCCACTGCGCGGGGGCGGGGAGGGTTCCTGACTGCCGCGAGAGTGGAGCGGCAGGGTCGGGCGGCCGAACACCACACGCTTCAGCCCCACCGGCACACGGGAGGCACAGTCTGCTCTGATGGCGAACGTCCGCAGAATCTCACAGATAGTGTTCATATTGCTGTTCTTCTACCTGCTCGTTCAGACCCAGTACCAGGGCAGGGACGAGATAGGCTACCCCGTCCGGCTGTTTCTCGACCTGGACCCCCTGTTCGCCGGGCTCCTCCTGCTGTCGTCGTTCTCGTTCAAGCCCATACTCCTTCTCAGCCTCATAACCGTGGGAGTGTCGCTGATTCTCGGCAGGTTCTTCTGCGGTTGGGTGTGCCCGTTCGGAACGCTCCACAATGCGGCCAGGGAGCTCGCGCGCAGGCCCAGGAAGCTGGAGCACGGGCTCTACGCGAGGACACAGGCCTGGAAGTACGCCGTGCTGGTCGGGGTCGTAGTGAGCGGAGTCTTCTCGATGTCCGTGCTGGGCGTGATGGACCCGCTCTCGCTCACGGTGCGCTCAATCTCGCTGGGCATTGGGCCGTCGCTGGAGCTCATCGTGCGGGCCGCCTTCGACGGCCTCTACGCGCACGGCCCCGGATGGCTGACGGCCGCGTCCGAACCGGCATACAACTTCCTCAAGGACCACGTCCTGGCCTTCAGCCAGCCGCGCTTCCTCCAGGGCGCCTTCGTCGGCCTCATCTTCATAGGGCTCCTCGCCTTGAACGCGGCGAAATCACGTTTCTGGTGTAGGTACGTCTGCCCGCTGGGGGCGCTTCTGGGTGTGTTGTCAAAGCCGGCGCTCCTCCGGTTGGGTTTGGTCGGCCAGTGCGACAGATGCGGGAAGTGCGTGCTCTCCTGTCCGACCGGCGCCTCGCCCGCTCTCGCGGACGGTTGGCGCAAGGCCGAGTGCATCTACTGCTGGAACTGCGTAGAGGCGTGCCCCACGAACGCGCTCGCGTTCACCTTCGCAACGCCGCGAGCGAAAGACGGCAGGGTCGACCTGAGCAGGCGCAATTTTGTGTGGTCGCTGGGCGCCGGCCTCGTCGCAGTGCCGCTCGTGCGCGTGTCGCCGTCTCTCTCGCGTCCGAACCCCAGGCTGATACGGCCTCCGGGCGCCAGGCCGGAGAAAGAGTTCCTGGAGAGATGCGTGAAGTGCTCGGAGTGCATGAGGGTCTGCCTTACTAACGGCCTTCAGCCCACTCTGGCGGAGGCCGGACTCGAGGGCATGTGGTCGCCGATGCTGGTGCCCAGGATCGGCTATTGCGAGTACTCGTGCACTCTCTGCGGCCAGGTGTGCCCGACCGGCGCAATAGAGAAGCTGGACCTGGACACGAAGCGGAAGACCGTGATTGGCCTCGCCTTCATAGACAAGAACCGGTGCCTCCCGCACGCCATGAACGTAAACTGCGCAGTCTGCGAGGAGCAGTGTCCTACGCCGAAGAAAGCCATTGTGTTCAAGGACACGGAATCGGTCGACGCAAACGGAAACAAGTTCACTTTGAAGCTCCCGTACGTCGTGCCCGAGCTCTGCATCGGCTGCGGCATCTGCGAGAACAAGTGCCCGGTGGTTGACGAGCCTGCCATCTACGTCACGAACCTGAACGAGTCCCGCTCGCCTTCGCGCTCGCTCCTCCTCGCCCCAAAGAGCACGCCCTAGGACAGTGAGATGGAATCGCTCAAGGCCCTGTCCAGACTGTCCAAGTACCTGAGGAAACACAGACAGGCCCTGGTCCTGGGCTCCTTCTGTATCCTGGCGCTCCAACTCATAGGCCTCGCCATCCCGTGGCTGATGAAGCTGGCCGTGGACGCCATTCCGAAGGCGACGCGCGTTGAGGAGCTCTTCAAGTACGGAGCCCTGATAGTGGCCGCGTCGCTGGTCCAGGGTGTTTTCAGGTTCGCGATGAGGCGGCTCATGATAGGCGCCTCGCGCGAGATGGAGTACGAGCTGAGGAACGACCTTTTCACCCATCTGCTCAAGCTCTCGCCGGCCTACTTCAGCCGCACCAAGACCGGCGACCTCATGGCCAGGGCCACGAACGACACGAGCGCCGTGCGTGAGTTCCTCGGCCCGGGCATCATGTACTCGGTCAACACCGTCATCACGATGGTGACGGCGACCGCGCTCATGCTGTACATCGACCCCGTGCTGACGGCTTTCGCCCTCCTCCCCATCCCGGCCCTGGCCCTCGTCGTGAACCGCTTCGGCCGACTTGTGAGGGAGCGGTTCGAGCAGGTGCAGCAGCAGTTCTCGCGTCTCACTGCCCGGGCGCACGAGAGCATCTCCGGCATACGTGTGGTCAAGGCCTACGCCGGCGAGGAGCAGGACAGGACGCGATTTACGGCGCTGAACGAGGAGTACGTCACAAAGAACCTGAGCCTGGTGCGCGTGTGGGGCACGTTCCATCCTCTCATCGCGCTTGTGGGCGGAATCGGCGCCGTCATCGTGCTCTGGCTGGGCGGCCTCCAGGTCATCAGGGGGAGGATATCGCTGGGAGACTTCGTGGCCTTCAGCGGGTACCTGGCCATGTTGACCTGGCCCGCCATAGCCATGGGCTGGGTCGTGAACCTTGTCCAGAGGGGCGCGGCGTCCATGGGCCGGATAGCTCAGATACTGGACCAGAAGCCGGAAATAGCGGACAGCGACACCGTCCCCATGGACAGGATTTGCGGCGAGATCGAGTTCAGAAACGTGTCGTTCTCCTACTATCCGGGCGGGCCGGAGGTGCTCAGGAACGTGAGCTTCCGCGTGCCCGCCGGGAGGAAGCTGGCCATAGTCGGAAGAACCGGCTGCGGCAAGAGCACCGTCATCAACCTGGTGCCGAGGCTCTTTGAGCCCACTTCCGGCCAGATTCTGATAGACGGCGTGGACGTCCGCAGAATCCCGCTCGTGACTTTGAGGAGACACATCGGCTATGCGCCGCAGGAATCCTTCCTCTTCTCCGACACCATACGCGCCAATATAGCTTACGGCCTTTCCTCGGCACGCGACGAGGAAATAGCCGAGGTTGCCGAGATGGCCAAGATAGCCGAGGAGGTGGAGGAGTTCGCTTTCAGGTTCGAGAC
>JAFGJU010000114.1 GCA_016928935.1 Candidatus Eiseniibacteriota bacterium
AACGTCAGGTGTCCCCAGAAGGCGCCGTTCTCGGAATAAGCATACGTGGAGTCCGCCGTGCCGATCAGGAGCTCGTTCCCTCCGTCGCACTCGTAGGTCACTGTCGCTCCCTTCGGGGTGTTGAAGGTCTTGTTCTGCTTCAGAGTCAGCCAAAGGGTATAGATGTCCTCGTCTGTGGGGTTCACGAAGGTGCCCTTTGCGAACAACTGAACCTTGGACGCCTCGGCTCCTAGGTCGAAATCCTCCGACCCGAAGAACACGTAGTAGGTCTCACATACCGGGCACTCACCCGGCAGTTGAAACACGTAGTACAACTGTGTGACGAAGGTCACCGAGTTGACCGAGTATGTTCGGAACCCGTACATGTCGCTCGTCAGGCTGCAGCCGACGGTGAGGTCGTAGCTGCAGAATATCCCGCCCCAGGGCCAGTTGTGCTCCACTTCTTGGTTGCCGCCGACGAAGTGAAAGACGGCTTCCTCTGTCTGCGGGGCGAAGCCCGTCCGGCCCGTGCACGCGTTTGGAAATGCCAGCACGGCGAGCACGATTATGACAACGAGGAAGTGTCTTCGATCTGCCCCGATGTTCATAGTGTTTCTCCGCATGTGTCTCTCCGCATGTTTCTCCACATGTCCCTTCGGACCTCTCTCCACACGTCTCTCCGGATATCTGTCCACATGTCTCTCCGGATGTCTCCCAGCATGTCTCTCCCGATGTCTCTCCTAGTGTCAGCGTGCTTCCGTCGCCGATTCCGTCAGCGCAGGAGGACAGTCTTACGCATCGCAAACACTCCTCCCGACTCTAGTCTGCAGACGTACACACCCGACGGCAACGGCTCTCCGTCGTCGTTTCTGCCGTCCCAGGTCTCCACGTGCGTCCCCGGCGCCTTCCAGTCGTCGGTAAGTACCCTGACAACCCGCCCGGCAACGTCGTACACCTCCAGGCTCACCCGGCCCGCGCTCGGAACGTCGTAGCGAATCGTGCAGACCGGATTGAATGGGTTGGGGAAGATATGGCGGAGGGCGCACACGGGAGGCACCGTTCCCACGTACACCTCTATGGGTCCCAAGGACTCCGTGCCGGTCAATCCCGTCAAGTCGACGCGGTACCAGTAGGTCCGCCCTGGCAGGGCAGTTTCGTCAACGCAGCGAAACGACCTGTCGGGCCCTTCGGTGATGTCCGCGCTCAAGCGCAAAAATCCGCCTTCCGCACTCTCCGACCGCCACACCTCAAAGCTGGACGCCGAGACGTCAACCGCCATCTCCCAAGAGATTGTCACACGCCCGCCCTCCGCCGACGCCGATGCGGACGCGAAGGTTACGACGGTCGGACCGCTCCACTTCCTGCCCCATATCCGGTTCGTGCAGTACGGCGGTCCTGTGAACGCCGAATATGCGATGAGCATACTGCACATGGGCCCGCGACCGATTGCCGGACGCGGTATGGTGCACAAGTCGGACTCGGCCACAGTCCCGCCCAGGAACATGCCGCCAGGGTCGAGCACGTCCCCCGTCACGCTTATCCTGGCCCCACGCACTTCTATGGAGTCGCCCACGTCTTCACTCCACGCCGCCAGGTAGTTCGTCCCGTCAAACGCAACCGCGGGAAAGAACCGCGCGCCGGCGGAGGTCAACACTGGAACGCCGTCGGGGTCAAGCACGGCGCAGGAAGTATCAACCCTGGCAGCGAAGATGTGGTAATCGTCACCCAAGGCGCGCTCCCAGACCACCAGGTAGTTCGTCCCGTCAAAGGCCACCGCAGGAAGGCCGTCAGCCTCGTCGCCCACGGGCAGAAGCGTTCCGCCAGGGTCTAGCACGGCACCCGACGTGTCTACGCGCGCGGCGCGCACACGGCTCGAGCCGGTTCTGTCGTCATCCCACGCGACCAGGTAGTTGGTCCCGTCAAAGGCAACCGTGGGAGACTCCTCCCACCAAGTATCAGCGGATATCGGGATCCCCCCGGGGTCAAGCACGTTTCCCGAGGTGTCCACGCGCGCTCCGTATACGTCCATCAAGTTGGCCCCGTGCTCGTCGGCCCACACCACCAGATAGTTCCTGCCGTCGAAGGCGACTGCGGGTAACATCAAGTACATGTCGGTGGAAAGCGTTGAGATCGCAATCCCTTCCGTGTCAAGGACCTTACCCGAAGTATCCACGCGCGCTCCGTACACCCCGTATCCCAAGCTCCCTTCTCCGACCCACACTACCAGGTGGCTCCCCCCTCCACAGGCCACCGTCGGATACTCCAGCACATTGACCGCCGGAGACGTAATCACAATATCGGGATCCGCAGGGGTACCGTCGCGGCTCACGCGCCTTCCGCGCAGCCACGACAAACCGGCATCGTATTCCACCCAAACAGCGAGGTAGTACGTTCCGTCAAAAGACACCGCAGGAGACTCCTGCCACCTCGCCCAAGTCGATATCAGGACGACACCAGGCTCCAGCACGCTGCCCGACGCACTGACCCTCGCAGCCAGCAGGTCTGTCTTGTCGGAGGGCTCGTCCTCGTAGTCGGTCCAGACCATAAGACAGTTGTCCCCGTCGTATCCGACTGCGGGGCACACGTACCCGCAGTCGTACGTCGTGGTGGCCACTATCGCGCCGACTTCTTCCAATATCGTGCCGTCGGGGTTCACGCGAGCGCCGTAGATGTCCCCTAAACCTCCGTTCCGCCAGTCTTCCCAGAGGACGAGATAGCTCGTCCCGACGAAGACTACGGCCGGCCGGAGCTGATCTTCGGCCGCCGTCGAGAAGGCTATGCCAGCAGGGTCAAGCGCGGCGCCGGCGGGACTCACGCGGCCGCCGTAGACGTCCGACAGAAAGCCGGCGCGGGTGTCCTCCCACACGACCAGGCAGTCCGTGTCGTCACAGGCGATGCACGGATACTCCTGGGAGCCGGTTGAGGTCGAGACGGCTATGCCCTGTGGATCCAGCACGGCGGCGCCCGTAGTCACCCGCGACCCGTAGATGTCCCGACCGACGCTCCGCGTGTCCTCCCAGACAACCACGTAGTCAGTGCCGTTGAAGGCTACGGCGGGGCGCGTCTGGTCTCCGTCCGCCGCAGAGACCATTATTCCGGCCGTGTCAAGCACACTGCCCGACGGGCTGACGCGCGTGCAGTAGATGTCGGGAGTGCGAGTACCGCTCCGCCAATCCTCCCAGGCGACCAGGTAGTTCGTTCCGTCAAAGGCTATGCAGGGATTGGTCTGTCCGTCGACCGCCGTTGAGACCGCTATCGCGTTCGTGTCGAGAACCTCGCCCCCGGTGGTCACACGAGCCCCGTATATGTTGGGATTCATGCTGAAGCGCCAGTCGTCCCAGACTACCAAGTAGTTTGTGCCGTCGAAGGCCACGGCGGGGGTCCCCTGAGCATTCTGCTCCGCGGATATCACGATACCGCTCGGGTCGAGGACTTCCCCATCGGGGCTCACACGCGCGCAGTAAAGGTCAGTGGAGCCGCTGCGTCTGTCCTCCCAGACGACCAGGTAGTTCGTCCCGTCGAAGGCCACGGCCCCCAACCTCTGGTCGTCGGTTGCCGACTCCGGCCCTACGCCTATCAAGAAGGGAAGGCCAGCCCCGTCAGCCGGCGCGGGCCGTGTAACATTGCCGCAGCCGGCGAGCGTTCGGGCAACGTCCAGGGCCCTCCTCCCCGGCGTGGGAAGCGGGCTTCTGCGCGCACGGGGCGACATGCCCGGGGCATAGCTTGCGTGCATCGGCGGGGAGACAGCAGCTGTAGCCAACGTCAGTAGCAGTGTCAAGACAGGGACACTCGTCACAGTCAACGCGGGAAATGGCTTTCTCATGCAATAGCCCCCCTGAAGAGACGGCCGGCCCAACCGAGTAACTGCCAGCGACCAACAAAAACGACCCGTCGCACAACGACGAGCCGTCAGACACTCCAGGATTCACAGGGTTCTGTTGGTCGTACTCGGGCATTGTTCACGCTGCCGTCATGTCATCCTCGACCGGGAAAATCACCCCCTTCATCCATGCCAGCACCACACAGACGGGCAGTATAGCACAGGATTACAGCCGAGGCAATGCTGAAACAGTGATGCCATCGGCCGCTATTTGACTCGCTGGCGGACCGCCTCCGCTAATTGTTCCGCTCATTCGCTCTCTCCGCAAACGCGTCCCTCAGGAGCTTGCTCTGCCTGTCGAATGCCTGCCTCGGGTTCTTGGGCGGCTTCATGAGCGAGATTTCCTGCGTGATGAGGCGCGCCAGGTTGAGCGTGTGGGTTTCTACCTTGGCCGCCTCCCTCCTGTACAGCGGGTGGTCGCGGTTTATGTAGATGGTCGTCTCCTCCGCGAAGACCTCGGGACCGTCCTCTCCGAAGCTGTCCACGACGCAGTAAACTCCCGTCTCACCGAACTTGACTCGCTTGACGACGGCGTTGGGCGTGAGGCGCTTCACCTTGGGTTTCTTCTTCCGCTTCTTGGGCACGGGCTCCGGTTGCCCGCCCGGACCGGCACCCGCGTCTTTTCCCTCCCCCGCGCCAGTCACGTCTTCGGAACCGGTCTTCCTTGGCTGTCGCGTGAGCGCAGCGCCTCCGCCGCCCGTCGTCTCGTCCCCTATCGGAAGCGCCCCGAACGGCGAGAGGTCTGGGTTTGCAGCGAGAGCCCTGTACACCCTCTGGAGCGCGTCCTTGAGCGCACGGCTCACTCGCCTCCCCTCTTTCTTGGCCGTCAGTCTGCCCACGTACGTCTTCACCTCGCCCATCACGCGCTCCATCGCCGGCACGAACGCCTCGTACTCGGCCGAGTCCGTGATGAATCCGCTCCTGTCGCTGGTGATGGGGAGGAAATCCGCGCTCACCTCACCCCTTATCCGGGCCATGGGCTTGCCCCACGTCTCCAT
>JAFGJU010000115.1 GCA_016928935.1 Candidatus Eiseniibacteriota bacterium
CCCGCGCAAGGCTCGCTCTCGAGGAGGAGAGATGAAAAGTGTCGAATACCTGAGATACACGGAGAACAACCCGTTTTATCCCGAGATGATGCGGATAGTGCGCAATTACGACATCGCCGAGAACGTGAGGTTCTTTCAGGTGCGCCCGCTCGACGTCAAGAAGGCCCTGGCGATGGATTACATCCCGGGACAGTTCATGATGGTCTCGGTCCTGGGGATCGGGGAGGCTCCGTTCTGCCTCTCCTCAACCCCGTCCAGACCGGGGCTGTTCGAGTTCTGCATCAGGAAGACCGGCAGCGTGACCGACGCCCTGTTCACTTTGAAGGACAACGCGCTGATAGGGGTCCGGGGGCCTTACGGAAACGGCTTCCCGGTCAAGAGCATGGTCGGGCACGACTTCATAATAGTCGTCGGCGGCATGGGCGCGGCTCCCCTGCGCTCTCTGCTGCTGTACATCCTGGACAACAGGGACATGTTCGGCAAGGGCTATTTCCTCTGCGGCGCCAAGACCCCGGCGGAGATGCTCTTCAGGGAGGAGTTTCTGGATCTCCGGAAGCGGGATGACCTGAACACGTTGCTGGCCGTAGACGCCGACGACACCGGCAAATGGCCCGGAGAGGTGGGACTCGTCACGACTCTGTTCAAGCAAGTCAAGAACGTTGACCAGGCTAAGACTTACGCGGTCGTGTGCGGCCCGCCCGTGATGTACAAGTTCGTGATTAATGAGCTCCTCAAGTACGACATCCCGAAGGACAAGATCCTGATGACGCTGGAGCGAAGGATGAAATGCGGGACCGGCAAGTGCGGTCACTGCGCCATAGACTACATCTATACCTGCATCGACGGACCCGTGTTCTCGTACTGGGACGTCCAGCACATGAGAGAATTGATCTAGCGAGCAGGTCGGCCGGAGAGCGCGGAACCAGTCCGACGCCGAAGTGCGGGCCCCGGCTCGAGGAGACACCATGAGAAAGACGAACCTCAAAGTCGGCATCTACGAATTCACCGGATGCGCGGGAGACGCGCTCACCATACTCCACGCAGAGGACGAACTGCTGGATTTCCTGACTGTCGTGGATGTCTCTTCGTTTCTGATGGCCAAATCCGACAACGTGGAGGGGAAATTGGACATAGCCCTTCTCGAGGGCTCCATCTCCACCGAGGAACAGGCCCGTCACGTGAAAGAGATCGCAGCGAGGAGCAAGGTCATCGTCGCGATCGGCATCTGCGCTGCGTTCGGCGGCATCCAGGCGATGAAGACCGGCCAGGGCGGATGGGAGGAGCGCTTCAGAAAGGTCTACGGCAAAGGACCCGACGAAGTCGGCAACAGCAGGCCGATGGAGGCCAGACCAGTCGGCGACTTCGTGAAGGTGGACTACGTGGTGCCGGGCTGCCCCATAGACAAAGACCAGTTCCTCAGGACCTTCACCAGGATCATCAACGGCGCATCGCCCGAACAAATGTCCATGCCGGTGTGCGTAGAGTGCAAGTGGAGAGGCAACGAGTGCCTGCTGCTCAAGGGCGTGCCGTGCATGGGCACGATAACGTCCAGCGGATGCGGGGCCGCGTGTCCCAGCTACAACATGCCGTGTTTCGGCTGCTGGGGCCTGTACAACGAGGCCAACGTACTGGCTCAGTACCACTTGTTGCTGGAAAAGGGGTTCAAGAGCGACGACATTAAGGCGCGGATAAGAAACTACGGCGGTGCCAAAGCCGCCGAGCTGCTGAGGGACATTGCCTGACCCGCTGGCGCGGCCGAAACCGGACGCGCTCAACAGAATCTGGAGAACGCGACATGAAGATGAAGATCGAAGTTGAGTCTCTTCCGAGAGTGGAAGGCCACGGCGGAATACTGGTCGAGATGGACGGAAATAAGGTCACGACTGTCAAGTTCAACATCCTGGAAGGACCGAGGCTCGTCGAGGCCCTCACCGTCGGAAAGACCCCCCAGGAGGACATCAGCCTGGTGTGCCGCATCTGCGCCATCTGCACCCTGTCGCACCGTTACGCCGCCATACGGGCTCTCGAAAGAGCGCTGGACATCAAGGTCCCGGAAAAAACCCAACTCACCCGAACGCTGATGCACATGGGCGAGATGGTGGAGAGCCACTCTCTGCACATATTCTTCCTTTCGCTCCCCGACCTGCTCAACAAGCCGTCGGCCATGGCCCTGCTCGACCAGTTCGGGGCCGAGGTCGGAATGGCGCTGCGCACCAAGAAACTGGGCAATCTCGTGATGTCCACGGTCAGCGACAGGATGATACATGGAGAGAACCCCACCATGGGCGGGTTCGGCCGCTTCCCGACGAGGGAACAGCTCCTGGACATAAAGAAGGAGGCCGAAGAGCTCATTCCGTTCGGCGTCAAGGCGATTGAGCTGTTGTCGACCTTCACCCTGCCGAGCTTCTTCGAGAGCGACACGCTTTACGTGGCCCTCGACCCGGAGGACGAGAACTTCGGCTTCGTGGCGGACAGGGTCATACTGTCCAACGGCGAGAAGAGGAGCATAGAGGAGTACAAGTCCATCACGAACGAATTCGCCGTCAAGCACTCGTTCGCAAAGCACTCGCTCTACAACAAGAAGCCCTTCTCTGTCGGAGCCCTGGCCAGGATAAACCTGCTGGGCGAGAGACTGACCGGCGAGGCGGGCAAGTCCTACAGGAAGTTCTACAACCCGCGCTGGAAGAAGAACCCGCTCTACTTCATCCTGGCGCAGGCGGTCGAGATGTTGTTCGCTATGGAGGAGATACCGCAGCTGGTGGACAAGATAGTCGCGTTGAAGGACCCCGAGTTCGTCCGGCCTGCGAAGGACCACGGGGAGGCCACCGGCTCGGTGGAGGCCCCGAGAGGCGTCCTGTACCACCACTACCGCGTGCAGGACGGGCGCATCGCCGAGACAGACATAATCACGCCGACCGCCCAGAACTACGAGGACATAGAGAGGTACTTCAGGCTGGCCGCGGAGAACATGCCCGACAACCACGACAGGGACCTCAAGGCCATTCTGGAGATGATTGCGCGCGCCTACGACCCCTGCATCTCGTGCTCGGCGCACCTCGTGGAGCTGAGGCGGAAGCAGGACGGCGAGAGCAGTACCGTTACCGGCGTTCCCCGTTGACGCGGGCGCTGCGGCAACGTATCCTCGACGGCATGAAGACCAAGGAAGAAATCGTCACAAACTGGCTCCCGCGCTACACAGGCACGACGTGCGGCGGAATCGGCGAGTACATTCTTCTCGTCAATTTCAACAATTACGTGAGGACGTTCGCCGAGCAGCACGGGGTGGAGGTGCGCGGTGAAGACAAACCCATGCCGAGCGCGAGCGCCGGCGGCATCACGATAATCAATTTCGGCATGGGCAGCGCCAACGCGGCCACGGTCATGGACCTGCTGAGCGGCGTGAAGCCCAAGGCCTGCCTGTACCTGGGTAAATGCGGCGGGCTCAAGGAGAAGAACGACCTGGGAGACTTGATTCTGCCCATCGCGGCCATCCGGGGCGAGGGCACGTCCAACGACTATTTCCCTCCGGAAGTGCCGGCTCTGCCGGCATTCAACCTCCAGAAGGCCATATCCACCACGATACGCAACCACGAGCTCGATTACTGGACCGGCACCGTGTATTCCACCAATCGCCGCGTGTGGGAGCACGACGAACAGTTCAAGGACTATCTGCGCCGCATTAGGTGCATGGCCATCGACATGGAGACCGCGACCATATTCACCACGGGTTTTTACAACCAGATTCCGACGGGCGCCCTCCTGCTGGTTTCCGACCAGCCGATGACCCCCGAAGGCGTCAAGACCGCCGAGAGCGACCTCAGGGTCACTCACAAGTTCGCCGAGCTCCACCTGAAGATAGGCATCGACTCCCTCAAGGAGCTCATCAACAACGGGCTCACCGTGAAACACCTCCGGTTCTAGCGGTGACGGGGCGGCGCGGAGCCGGGCCGGCGCGTGGAGTCGGGGGCCCGAAATCCCACAGGGAAGACACACGGACTATCGCATGAGCAAAGGTGTTCTTTACGGAATCGCGGCGTACGGCCTGTGGGGGATATTCCCCATCTACTGGAAGGCCCTCCAGTCCGTGCGTCCCGAGGAGATCCTGTGTCACCGCACGATTTGGTCTCTGCTCTTCCTGGTGCCGTTGCTAGTGTACCGAAAGCGGCTGCGCGGCCTCATGAGCAAGCTCGGCCTCAAGATTGTGCTCATATTCGCCCTGACCGCGGGCATCCTTTTTCTCAATTGGTACCTTTTCATATGGGCCGTGAACGGCGGGCACATACTGGACGCGAGCCTCGGCTACTTCATCAATCCGCTCGTCAGCGTATTGCTGGGTATCGGGTTCCTCAGGGAGAGGCCGCGGCGGTGGCAGTGGGTCGCGATATCGCTGGTGGGCGTCGCCGTGGTCGTGCTGACCGTGGGGTACGGCGTGTTTCCGTGGATAGCACTGGTCCTGGCCGTGTCGTTCGGCATTTACGGTTACTTGAGAAAGATCGCCGTGCTGAGCTCGCTGGAGGGGCTTTCGCTCGAAGTCGCCTTGCTGTTCGTACCGGCGCTGGTATTCCTCCTGTATCTCGAGAGAAACGGGCAGGCGGCCTTCGGCCACACGAACGCATTCATCACCGCCCTGCTCGTCGCGGCCGGCGTCGTGACGCCGCTGCCCCTGCTTCTGTTCGCCTCCGCGGCTCGCAGGATCACTCTTACTAACCTGGGATTTCTTCAGTACATAAGTCCGACGTTCCAGCTGATACTGGGCGTGGCGCTCTACGGCGAGAAGCTGCCTCAGTTTCGGGCAATCGGGTTCGCGCTGGTGTGGGCGTCGATTGCCGTCTACACTATCGATGTCTTGGTGGCCAGACGCCGCGTGACAGTCTGCGAGCCCGCGCCTGCGTGAGAGGCGGAGGCGGCCGGTGCCCGTCCCGAACCTCGACCCGAGCCGCATGGACGCGAGCACTACCGGAGGAGCCATGGCGAACAATCTCAATAGGGGCATCTGTCTCCTGCTGCTGGGACTGGCAGGGGTTTCCTGTCTCTCGCAGCGCGCACTGGCGGACGAGGAGCCCGCTGGCTTCGTGGGGAGTCCCTTGATCTGGCTCGCGGCCGGAGTGCTGGTGGTCGACGCCGGCGCGACCGTCGCCAACGGCGCCGCCCTCGTTGCCGGGAAGCCTAACCGGGAAAACGGTATGTTCGGAGTCGTCCTCGGGAGCGCCTCGCTGGCCGCGTCGGCGGTCGGGTTCGTGTTTGCCGACGGCGAGTCCGATTCCGTGCGTTTCTCGCTCGTGCTGGCGGGTTGTGGATTGGCCTCACTCCTGACCGGCTACCTCAACGTCAGAGCGGCTGGAAGCGATTCTGCCGGGGCCGGGCAGACAGGGGGAATTGTTCCTCGCCTTGCGGTCGGGCGATGCGCTGCCGGCCGGGGCTACGCCTGGACGGCCGCGGCCCAAGTCAGCTTCTGGTGAGCCGGACGTGCCCCGCCTTCACGTTGCGGCCGAGCCTCCCGCGTGCTATGATTGTCCGGATTTCGTCCGAGTTGCCCGACCAGACGGGGCCGACGGCTCGCGCCCGGAACCAGCTGGCCGATAATTAGATACAGGAACAAGGAGTGAAAAATGGCGATAGTTCTGGATGGGTCGGGGCTGACACTCGAGAAGATGGTGCGCGTTGCCAGGCACGGCGAGCAGGTCGAGCTTCACCCTGCTGCGCTCGACAGGATCAAGGTGTGCCGCGCCATGCTCGAGGAAAAGATCAAAGCCCGCGAGGTCATGTACGGCGTCAACACCGGCATAGGTGAGCTCTCGGAGATCGCCCTGAACGACGAGCAGGTGGAGCAGTTCCAGCGTTACCTCATCTACAATCACGCGGCCGGCATGGGCGAGCCGATGCCCGTCGAATACGTGCGCGGGGCCATGGTCGGGAGGATAAACGTCCACGCCCACGGCAACTCCGGCTGCCGTCCTGAAATCACCATGACCTTGGTCGAGATGCTGAACAAGGGCGTGACACCGGTGGTCGCCCAGAAGGGCTCTGTCGGCGCGTGCGGAGACCTGGCCCCCATGTCACAGATAGCGCTTCTAATGATGGGGGAAGGGGAGGCGTTCTACAATGGCGGGCGGCTCCCCGGCAGGACGGCGCTCGAGAGAGCCGGCATCCCGATCCCCGGGCTTAAGGCGCGGGATGGGCTGGCCTGTATCAACGGCTCGAACCTGCTCACGGCCATGAGCGCGATACAACTGTTCGACATAGACCTGTGGCTCAAGCAGGCGGAGATAGCCTGCGCCATGACGCTCGAGGCGCTGTACGCGAACTTAAAACCGTACGACGTGAGGGTCCACGAGGCCCGCGGGTTCCCGGGTGCAATCAGGTCGGCCCGGGCCATCATGAAGTGCATCGAGGGAAGCGACCTGCTGTCCGGCAAGCACAAGATGAAGGTCCAGGACGCCTACTCCATGCGCTCCTCGCCGCAGGTCATAGGCGCCGCGCACGACGCGATCGCTTACGCCAAGGCCCAGGTCGAAACCGAGCTGAACGGAGTCGGCGACAACCCGATCTTCCTGCCCCAGTACAAGCTGACGCTGACCGGCGCCAACTTCCAGGGCTCCCCCGTTTCGCTTCCCATGGACATGGTGAGCGCGGCCGTCACCATGGTATGCGTGCTGTCGGAGAGACGACTGAACCGCCTCACAAACCCGAACCTCAGCGTCGGGCTGCCGGCGTTCCTGAGCAAGGGCGCCGGTATGATGTCCGGCTTCATGCTCAGCCAGTACACCGCCGACATGCTGATCGTAGAGCAGAGGATACTGTCCATGCCCGGAAGCATTCAGTCGATCCCGGCTGCGGCGGACCAGGAGGACTTCGTGTCCATGGGCATGAACACCGCGCTCAAGAATCACCAGATACTGGACAACGCCCGCGGTATCCTGGGCATCGAGTTCATGGCTGCCGCCCAGGGGCTGGACTTCAGGGAGTTCACTCCCGGCCTGGGAGTCGACACTGCGCGCAAGGTCATTCGCAGGCACGTCTCGCATCTGGACGAAGACCGGCCGCTCTATCCGGACCACGACAAGATGAAATCACTCGTCCAGTCGTGCGAGATCCTGGAGGAAGTGGAAAAGGCGGCAGGCAGCCTGGGTTAGCGGGCGTCGTCCCGCGTGTCGGACAAGCCTCAAGCTGGATGCGTCAGCGCGCTGCATTCAGATTCGGTAGAGTCCCGACGACCCGCGTCCTTCAGCTCCCGCGCACGCCACCGGAACGGGGAGGCCGTGTCTTGGGAACCCAGGGAGTGATCCACTTGGAAGTCTGGACTCCGAACACTGGAGAAGTGCCCGGCTGGGGCTGGCGGGGCGGCGCTTTCGACTCAATTACCGTAGGCGCGGCCGCATGCTCAGCCGCGGCCTCCTTGCCCATTGCCGCGCCGTGAGCCATCGCTCTCTTTTCCGCGACACGGAAGGAATCCTCCGCAAGCTTCTTGACTCTCGCGTCCAACCCCTGCGCCGTGATTTCTTCGGTGAACTTGCGCCGGCCCTCGACGAGCTCCGCGGCGTAGCGCGCCATGTCTTCCTGGCCGTAGAAGCGCGCCGGGTCGTAAGGCGTGAGGTCGCCCTCCGCACAGGAGACAATCTCGCCGGTGCCGAACCTGCCGACCTCATAACGGTTAGTGCCGCGCAGGTCGCCGCGCTGAATTGCCGACATTAGAGGAATTGGCACTCGCGTCGCCTTCCGCACCAGTTTCTTCTTTGACTGACCGCCCTCGGCAACCGTCTCGATGATTTCACCCATGCCGCCGGTGTTGTACTGGAAGAATCTCACCTTTTCGGGGTAGCGCTCGACCAGAGTCATTATCATTTCGTAGAACCGGTTCACCTTGCGCCCTTGCGCACCCACGATGAAGTCGTCCGTGCCCACGATTCTGGCGCTCTCCCCCGCCTTGGCCGGCACAGTCGCAAAGCTGTGAGTGGACTCGCCCCAGAGATAGGCCAACACCGCCTGCTCCGGAGTGAGTTGCTGCGCCGCGGGCAGGATGGTGTTGCGCCGCGTAATGAACGCGAAGACAATCCCGTCGAGCACTTCCAGCGGCGGGAGGTTGATGCTCTTTGCCGCGATCTTCACCATGCGTCTGCCCTGTCTCACCATGAGCCGGTCACGCTTGATGACGCCGCGCCCGTTTTCACCGAGCCGCTCGTCGAGGAAGTTGACGGTGCCGTCCGCTTCCACCATGACGTTTTCCAGAAGCGCCGTCTTGTCGCTGAGCGCGTTGTACATCGCCTCCTGCTCGACGCTGTCGACGTCAGTCTTGACGTAGAAATTCTGCTCGGAGCCGTATGCGCTTCCGTCGGATCGCAGGAAGACTATGTCGTCCTGGACCGCCTTCGTGTTCTCACCCTTCTTGTAATCCAGGCCGAGCTGATGGCAAGACCAGGTCGATTTCCCCGTCGCGGTGAGGCCGAACATGAACACACCGTACGTCTTGAGCTTCCCGTCCTTGGCGTCCCGCACGGTGACCATTTTCGTGCCCGCGTGGAGCCCCAGCATGCCCTTAAGGTCGGCGCGGTACATCGCCTGTCGGAGGAAACCCTTCTTGTCCTCGCCGACGTAGTCGGTGCTCAAAGCTATGTTGAGGTCGTACTCCGGCAGGGACAAAACCTGCATCCTCAGCGAGTGCTCTTCCGGAATGTGAATCATCGTGATCTGCGGGCCCGGCTTCCTGCTGTCGGGCTCCGCCATCGTGTTTCCCCAGGCGTACGCGATGCGGTAGTTCTTGGGGTCCTGCACCGATACGTACAGGGTGCACGCGGGATTGAACTCACTGTTGTCACCCATGCGACGCCTGAGGCGGACGAACGGCATCGTGCGCATCAGGTGGAGAATCTTGTGCAGCTCGTCCGGCGCGGCTTCAACGATGGCGCGGTGGACGTCGGTCGGCTTCGGAACCCAGACGTCCGGGCCGCCAAGGAACAGCGTCCTTGCCGCGATCCTGCTCGACACCGACGAGCGCCAGCAGTAGGAGCCGTTCTTTGTGAGAAGGCCGGTCTGGAGCGCCAGCGGTTTCAGTTCCGAGAGAGTCACGTCGCGGATGTTGGGCGTAGCCGAAGCCGGCTGGTTGATTATACTCCTCAGATTCTCGACGAATCTCGCGTAGAGCTTGGGGTCGTAAGGAAGAGGGGGCATCGGGTTGTCCTCGTGTTGGATATTCGCTCCGGCAATGGGCGGACACGCCGCTCGCGGGCGCCGCCAGCCTGCATTCGATTCCAGGGCATGCCTCAACGTCCCTATATAATACCCCGCGGCGCGGGCGCTTGCAAGGTGTCAGTCCCAAGGGGACACGAGCCGGTCCGGCAATTCCGGTCGGTTCCCCATTTTTGAAGGAAGCTGGACATGTGCGGCGCGCGTGCTGTATTCTGAACGACAGGGGCTGACGCACGTGTGAGGCACGCACTGTACTCCGAACGACAGGGGCTGACGCACGTGTGAGGCACGCACTGTATTCCGAACGAAGAGGCTCAGATTCAGCGGGCAGGAGACCCACCGCAGAAGACAGAGGTTCTCCGCAGCCCAGCCCGCGTGCACGTTCCCTCATCCCGGCGGAGACAGCGCGCGCAAACAGAGAGGAGGATAACCATGCCGGAATTTGGGTCGCCGTTTTCGGGTCTCGCAAACGACAGGAAGCTGACCGACCAGGAGCTCATTCGGGCAATCCGTTTCATGATCGCCGCGGAGTACGAGGCCGTACAGCTGTACATGCAGCTCGCAGAGTCGACAAACAACAAGCTGGCCGTCGACGTCCTCAAGGACATCGCGGACGAGGAACGAGTCCACGCGGGAGAGTTCCTCCGGCTTCTGCGGGAGCTGGCTCCGGATGAAGAGAAATTCTACGCCGAGGGAGCGGAGGAAGTGGAGGAGGAGATCGAGAAGTCGAAGAAGAAGTCACGGGGTTGAAGCGGCATGCCCGCTCCGTAACGCCCGGCCCCGCGACACAAACGGCGTGGAAATCGCGGCGGGAGATTTCGCGGGGTCGCGCGTCCGGCGCAGACACCGCCGACACAATCAGGTAAGAGAGTGCTGCGATGAGGGCTCGAAGAGGACAGCGGCGCGTCGCCACATTGCGCGAACTGGCGCTGCTCATCGCGCTGCCTTTGGTCCTGCACTTTCTTGTTCCGATCGCCGCGCTGATTCCTGCGCCATATTCATGTGTGGGAATACCGTTGATGGCCGCGGGACTGTGGGTGTCGGCCGCGACGAGTCGGGCGATGACCGTGAGACAATGAGCTTGCTGGGACCGCGTCCGGACCGCCGGCGATGGGACATGCCGCAGCGGGCGCCGTCAGAGTCAGCGGGGACAGTATGAACGTCGAATACCATCCGATCGGAATCATCCACAGCCCATTCCAGAGCACGGAGGGGACACCCATACAGCCGAGCGCGGGGCCGGGCCTCAAGGGCACGGTGGAGGTGTTTCCTGAGTTCAGCCAGGGACTCAAGGACCTCTCAGGTTTTTCCCACGTCGTTCTCATATATCACCTTCACCACAGCGTCGGATATCACCTTCTCGTCGTCCCGTTTCTGGACACCGAGGAGCGGGGGGTCTTCGCCACGCGCGCGCCGAGACGTCCCAACTCCATAGGCCTGTCCGTGGTCCGCCTGGTCGATGTGGAGGGGAACACTCTTCACGTTGAAAACATGGACGTGGTGGACGGCACGCCGCTGCTGGACATCAAACCTTACGTGCCCGACTTCGACTCCCACGTTGAGGTGCGCATTGGCTGGCTCGAGAAGGTGAGAGAGCGCTTGCGCGACTCGAGGGCCGACGGCAGGTTCAAGCAATAGAGCGTGAACGGACCGTCGAGGCCGACAGAAACGGACGTCGGTACGAAAGACTTGCGCACACCTCAAGCAACTAAGGAACGGAGGCTGAGTTCATGAACAACAGGGCAATCGGATGCATCCTTGCCTCGTTGCTCCTGGCCGCGACGGCCTCGTGCAACGAAAACGGGAGGGGACCTGCAGTGGATAAGTCATCCAATCAGCTCAAGCTGACGGTCGTCTACGACAACCACTCGGGGGCCGAAGGCCTCAAACCGGCCTGGGGATTCGCTTGCGTCGTGGAGGGATTGGAGAAGACCATTCTCTTCGACACGGGCGGCGACGCCCCAACTCTTCTGGCCAACATGGCCAAGCTGGGGCTTAGGCCTCAGGACGTGGAGGTGGTCGTGCTTTCGCACGCGCACGGCGACCATACGGGCGGGCTGCGCGGATTCCTGGAGGCAAACAGCCGCGTCATGGTGTATCTGCTCGACTCCTTCCCGGCCGGCCTGAGAAACGACGCCCGTCGGCGCGGCGCTGATGTCGTCGACGTCAGCGGACCCACGCAGCTCTGCGCCGGAGCGACGGTCACCGGGGAGATCTTGGGCGAGGCCGGCATACCGGAGCAATCCCTCGTGCTGAGAGGAAACGCCGGCGCGGCCGTCGTCACCGGCTGCGCGCACCCGGGGATCGTGCGCATAGTCGAGCGAGCGAAGGCGCTCACTGAAGTGGAGGTTCTCCTTGCGCTGGGGGGCTTCCACTTGAGCGGTGATTCCGACGACTCGATCCGAGGCGTCGTATCCCGCCTGCGGCAGCTGGGCGTGCGTTACGCCGCCCCGTGTCACTGCTCGGGGGACCGCGCTATTGAGCTTTTCGCCGACGCGTACGGCGACCGTTTCGTGCCCTGCGTAGTGGGGACGGTCCTGGATGTGGGACGGATGATCAACGGAACCGGAATCGAAGAGGGGCGAGGGAAGTAGCTCCGCTCCGAGCGTCCGCTGTCTTCAATTTGGAGCGCGGACTTGAGTCTCCATGCCACGTGCAAGACATGAGAGAAGTGGGGACGCTTGTTGCGCGCCGGAGCCGCACGGCGGCGCCTGCAGGAACGCGTATGGCCGGGGACAGCACGGATTGGCCAAGGGGGAAGGCATGTCGAAAGCTGGATTGATATCGCTCGTAGTGGCTCTGGCCGTCGCAGTCTCTGCGGTCACGGCCGAACCGGCCTCCAGGACGCTGTACTTGATCCGGCATGGGTTCTACGATTATCACGATGAGCGCGCCCCCGAGATCGGCAAGGGGCTCCTCCCTCTGGGTATAGCGCAGGCTCGTCTCACGGGCAGTCGCCTCAGATCGCTCCCTGTTCGGTTCTCCACCGTCTATTTCAGCACATTCACGAGGGCGCGCGAGACCGCCCTCGTCATCCGGCAGGACCTCGACAGTCTGGCCGTCATCGAATCGGACCTCCTGTCCGAGTGCACTCCGCCGACATGGCGAGAGGACGTAATGGCGGACCAGACTCAATCCGAGCTGGTGGCCTGCCGGGAACAACTCGAGGCCGCCTTTGCGAAGTTCTTCGTGCCGTCGCCGGGCGAACCTCGGCACGAAGTCCTGGTGTGTCACGGGAACGTGATTCGATACTTTGTGACACGCGTGCTTCGCGTCGACCCTCTTTCGTGGCTGGGAATGTCCATCGGCAACTGCAGTCTGACCGTCGTTCGTGTCAATTCGGACGGAACGATGAAGCTGCTCTTATTCGGTGACGTCGGACACATACCCCCTAATCTTCAAACCGGACTGGATTCGGAGGGACGCGCCCTGGTCGTCCCGCGGGGAGACTGACAGGAGAACGCGAGTGGCTGAGTCCGTCTCGCCGCAGTCGACTGACCGGCACGCGAGGCGAATTCCGATAGAACGAGTCGTTACTAGGGTGAACATGCAACTCGGTACGGGTCAATGAGCGGATGGATTCAGCCGGCCTCTGAAACCGCAGAGTGCCGCCACACTGACGGGCGGCCGCGCTGGCGCAACAGGAAAGGAGAAGAGAACCATTCAAGGAGCTCGTCGCCGGATACTGCGGGTATGAGAAGCGTGAAATGCACCAACTAAGGCCCAGACGGAGGGGAAAACAGATTATGAAAAGACTGGTAATCGCAACGTTGACCTTCTTGCTGTTTGGAGCGCCCGGGCTCGGTCGTGCTCAAGTCAACACAGAGAGATATCTCGGCGCGTTCGAGACTATCTGGACAAAGGTGAGCGAAACGTTTTTCGACTCGTCTTTTGGGGGTGTGGATTGGCAAGACATCCACGAGGCTTACAAGCCGCAAGTAGGCTCCGCAGAGGATGATGCGGCCTTCTATTCTCTCGTCAACAAGATGCTGTGGGAGCTTAAGGTCTCGCATGCTGCTCTGGTTCCGCCTGGGCATTTTGCTTCCGTTGAACCTGTCGTGTTCGCCCCCGGGGGCATCGGAGTCCAAGTCAGGATGCTCGATGGCGCAGTTGTGATTACGGCTGTCGACCCCGAATCGCCCGGTTACGAGGCAGGCCTGCGTCGCGGGTTCATCATTCAGGCCATAGACAGCATTCCGATCGCCCGGGTGGAGAAGGAAGTCAAGCTGGACATGCCTCCGTACAACGACCGCGGGCGCGTCGCGCAGGTAACAAAGGGCATAATGGGCCGAATCTATGGGACCCCAGAAACCGAGGTCACCATTGCTTATCTTGACGGGGGCGGGCAGCAACAAGAGAAAAAAATCACCCGGGCAAAGCGGAGCGGAGTCGCCCTGGACCCGAGGGGCACGCTTTTCATGGCCGTGGAGTTCGAAGCGAAGCGTCTGGACGACGGAATCGGCTACATACGATTGAATACCCTTCAGCCTCAACTGGTGCCTCAGATTTCGGGCGCAGTCAAATCCTTTGGAGACATCTCCGGACTGATTCTCGACCTTCGGGGAAATTCCGGCGGCGAAATTGAGGGAATGGCCGATCTGTTCCTCTCGGAGAAGACGCTTCTATTCCACAGGAAGGCTAGAGAGGGCAAGACGGAGGTCTTTTCAGAGCCGTCAGGCGACGTCTACGAGGGCCCTCTGGTCGTACTGATCGACGTCATGAGCGGTTCGGCCAGCGAGCTTTTGGCCGCTTGCCTGCAGGCTTCCAAGCGAGCCGTCGTCGTGGGCGAGCGGAGCCCCGGGTCGGTCACCGAATCGGACGCCACGGTGCTCCCCAACGGAGCCGTATTCTTGTATCCCGTCGCTCAACCCAGCACTCGCGACGGCACGGTTCTAGAGGGACACGGCGTGATTCCGGATATAGAGGCGCGACTGACGCGTGAAACGCTCTTACAGGGCGTGGACTTTCAGCTTGACGCCGCGCTCAAGCAGCTCAAGGAGAAATAACGACGGAGGCGGCCCTGCTGGCGCACCAGGCAACGAGCAGAGGAGGACCCCGCGGCCGGTGTCGATTCTGACTCTCGAACCCCGCGGAATGGGACGACAGGAGACGCCGGTGGAACCAGACCGAAAGGCCGAGACGGAGGGAGAACACACGTACTCCGGCCACGGTCTCTGGCTTTCTAAATGGCCCGGACGAAAGGAAGAGGTTTATATCACCGGTTGTGATGCGGGGGTGTCGTTCAGGTCGAGCGTGATTCTAGAAGACGGCTTGCAGGTCACCGTGATGTCCAACACCACTGACGGCGCCTGGCCGGTGTTGAAGGACATCCGCGCGGCGCTAGGGGAATAACGAGGGTGCCTGACATTGAGAGTAAGTGAGTGACCGGGGCGCCCAGCATCAAGAAAAGGAGGAACCACCAAAATGGACGACCAGACGCGACGTCGTTTCTGTCAGCTCTGTCTGGCGGCCGGGGCGGGAATAGGGTCCGGCCTCCTGACCGGAACGGCACTGCCTTCATCGGCCGACTCCACGGCACTGACGGTCGGGAGCAAGAAGACCGGGCACCCGGACGAGAAGTCCGCGCAATCCGACGGGAAGCTCACGCAATCCGACGAGAAGCTCGACTACACGAAGATCGGGTACTGCGGCTATCGCTGCGATATCTGTCCCGGACGTTCCAAGGACAGAGCCGTCCGGAGAAAAATGGTGGACGGGTGGATAAAGATCTTCGGTCACACATCATACACGGACGAAAATATCCCGGTGGCGAAGCCGTGCGCCGGCTGCAAGGGAGAAGGCCGAGTGGCGGACGTGCAGTGTCAGGCGCGGGCGTGCGCCCGCGAGAAGGGGGTCGCAAGCTGTGCGGACTGCAGTGAGTTCCCCTGTGACAAGCTGAGGCCGCTCATGGCCGCAAGGGACCATCTACTGATGTATGTGAGGGACAAATCTGTGACTCTCGAGGAGTACACCATGTCAGCCATGCAGTTCGAGAGCATGCCGGTCCTGCTGAACAGGATGGCTGACAATGGGAAGCTGCCTTCGTGGGTGAAGAAGCTGATATAGACGCCTTATGGCGTTGAACGAGGTTGTAACGGCTGGACGGCCGGCATGACTGGGCCAGACGCCCTCTGCGAGCAGCACGGAGGACGTGGGTTCGGCCGGAGGGAACCAGCACGGGAGAATCTGAGACCATGGACATTCTCCGCGCAATCGGCGACACCTCGATGGTCCAGCTCGGCAGGATTGTCCCACCCGACTGTGGGAGGATCTTCGCGAAGCTCGAATGGGAAAACCCCACGGGCAGCATGAAGGACAGGATGGCGCTGGCCGTAATTTCGCGCGCCGAAGACGACGGCCGGCTGAAACCCGGAGACACCGTCGTCGAGTACACCGGCGGCAGCACCGGCGCCTCGCTCGCTTTTGTCTGCGCCGCCAAGGGTCACCGCATCCGGATCGTCAGCTCGGACGCCTTCAGCCGGGAAAAGCTGAACCACATGACGGCTCTGGGCGCAGAGCTGAAGCTAGTCCCGAGCGAGGGAGGCCTCACAACCAAGAAGCTGATTCTGGACATGATTCAGGCCGCGCGCCGACTGGCCGAGGAACCTCACACATACTGGATCGACCAGCTCGAGAACCCTGACAGCATCGCGGGCTACTACTCGCTGGGTGAGGAGATCTGGAATCAGACTAACGGAGAGGTTGACGCCTTCGTCCACTGTGTGGGCACGGCTGCTTCGCTGCGCGGCGTAGCCACCGTGCTGAAGCGACACAAACCCAGCATCAAGGTGGTCGCGGTCGAACCCGCGGAATCCTCCGTGCTGCTGGGCGGAAAGCCCGGGCCTCACAAAATCGAGGGCGCAGGAATCGGCTACACTCCCCCGCTCTGGGAGCCGACCCTCGTGGACAATATACTGGCAGTCAAGACAGATGACGCAAAGGAAATGGCGAGGCGACTTGCGCGGGAGGAGGCCCTTTTTGCGGGGATGTCTTCAGGGGCGAACGTCATCGCAGCGATCCGAGTCGCGGAGAGGCTCGGCCCGGATGCTACAGTTGTGACACTGATGGCCGACTCCGGCCTCAAGTACTTGAGCACCGACGTATACGGACGCTAATGGAGTTTCGCTTCCGCGCGGCCCCACTGCAAGGCGTGGGTGTCAGTGGGCCGGAAACGACGGGCCACCCCCTCGAGTGAACGGCCCCCGGCCCGGGCGCGACTGGCGGCGGGACAACCGGACTCAACCGGTCCCGGAATAGGAGCGGCCGCATTGGACACCTTCACAGAACCCAAAGCGCTGGCGAAGAACCCGCACTACGCGCGTCAGAGGCGGAGCACTCTGGCCGAACTCACCGACGGCATGATAGACAAGCCGATAGTCGGGCTAATCCGCGCTTTCAACAAACTGCCCTACTGCTTTACTATGCAGTGCTGCTACGGACATTTCGTTTACCCGGGCCAGAGCGACCCTCGCAGCCTCGCCCCCTTGCCGCGCGGAATCGACGTCGGGAGAGTACAGTACAGGATAGCCTACGTTGCCTTCTGCGTTCAGGACAGCGACCGGGGCAGGACGTTTCTCGAGGCGTTGAGGCAGGTCCCGCATCTTGACCCGGACAACATCCAATTCTGCTGCGCGGAGTGGTTCTGGGAAAGACACGTCAACTCCTATGCCCTGCAGGTCGAACCCGACAGGTTCAAGTCTCAAGACGAAGCAGTCCTCGATTACAGGGAGGCGCTGAAGATAGAGAAGACACGAAACGCCTTCTTCATTGAACTCGACGCCTTGCTCCGCAGGGAACAATCATCCGCAGGGAACAATCAGTAAAGTGATTCACGCGTAAGCAGCTCGGCAGGCCCGGCCGGTACAACAATTCGCCGCTCCCAAAGTCCGGAGCATTTCTTCCGGCCGTCTGCTATCATGATGTGGTCAACCGGCCGCACGATTCACTCGCAGACCGCATGATTCCGGCAGCGACGCAAATCGAAGTGACTGCGGCCACCGGAGATACATCCGGCGAGCGTCCGGTCCGGGCTGATCCAGGGCCGCGAGCCGGACGTCCAGTCGCCGCCCGGGTTCCCGGCAGCGATGCGGTCGGCTTCTCCACGATGCTGAAGGAGCAAGCACATGCGCCCCGTCTATCTCGACTACAACGCCACGACCCCCATCGCCCGTGAGGTCGCCGAAGCGATGGCGCCCTACCTGTACGAACACTTCGGCAATCCGTCGAGCAGCCATCCCTACGGCGTCGCGGCGAAGCGGGCCGTCGAGTCCGCCCGCGCCCAGGTGGCCGTGCTGCTGGGCTGCCGGCCCAGCGAAGTGATCTTCACGAGCGGCGGCACCGAGAGCAACAACCACGCCATCAAGGGCGCGGCCTTGGCCCGCCGCAAACACGGAAACCACGTCATCACGTCGGCCGTGGAGCACCCTGCGGTCATGGAGGTGTGCGGATGGCTCGAGACTCAGGGGTTCCGCGTGACCATCCTCCCGGTCGACGAATACGGCCTAGTCGACCCCGCCGACCTGGAGTGTGCCATCACCCCGGACACAACGCTCGTAACGGTCATGCACGCCAACAACGAGGTCGGCACCATTGAACCGATCGCGGAGCTCGCCGCAATTGCACACCGTCACGGGGCTCTTGTGCACACCGATGCCGCTCAATCCCTGGGCAAGATACCGGTGAACGTAGACGCGCTCGGGGTGGATTTGCTTTCGGTGGCCGGGCACAAGCTGTACGCACCGAAGGGTATCGGCGCGCTCTACATGCGTGGAGGCGCAGAGCTGGAAAAATTGCTGCACGGCGCGGACCACGAGAGCGACCGCCGACCCGGCACGGAGAATGTGCTCGAAATCGTCGGCCTCGGGCGCGCCTGCGAGCTGGCCGGTGTCAACCTTGACCAGAGAGCTCGTACCCTCAGAGCGATGCGCGACCGCCTCCACGAGGGCCTCGAACGCGAGCTGGGACGGGACCTGCTCAAGCTCAACGGCCACCCCGAACAACGTCTTCCCAACACATTGAGCCTGAGCTTTCGCGGCATAGAGGCGAACACGCTGCTGTCTGAAATCGCCGACGAAGTCGCCGCGTCAGCCGGTGCGGCCTGCCACGCCGAGGACGTCGAAATCTCACCGGTGCTACAGGCCATGAGGGTACCGGTGGAATGGGCGATGGGGACAATCCGTTTCTCCGTCGGCGCATACACGACCGAGGAGGAGATAGACCGTGCCGTCGATGTCGTTACCCGTGCGGTGCGCCGACTGCGGCCTCAGGAGGGCTCCGAAGCCGTCCGTCGCCCGCCGGAGGAAGGAGAGTACAGGCTGACGCATTACACGCACGGCATGGGCTGTGCGTGCAAGCTCCGCCCACAGCTTCTGGAGGAAGTCCTGGCGAAGCTGCCTCTCCCCGTTGACCCGGCCGTCATGGTCGGAAGCAATACCGCCGACGACGCGGCCGTGTACCGCCTGAGCGACGAGCTCGCGATTGTTCAGACAGTGGATTTTTTCACCCCGATAGTGGACGATCCGTACATGTTCGGCGCCATATCCGCCGCAAATTCCCTTTCCGACATCTACGCCATGGGCGCGCGCCCCATCTTCGCGCTCAACGTGGTCGGTTTCCCCGACCGGCGCCTGCCCATCCGCGTCCTCGAGGAGATTCTGCGGGGAGCATCGGACAAGGCGGCCGAGGCCGGCATAAGCATCTTGGGCGGACACACGGTGGAGGACAACGAACCCAAGTTCGGCCTGGCCGTTACCGGTATAGTTCACCCCGACGCGGTGCTCCGAAACGACAGGGCCCGGCCCGGAGACGCCATTGTGCTGACCAAGCCGCTCGGAGTCGGCATCATTTCTACGGCCGTCAAGAACGGTCTGGCGGATCAGGCGGTGGCCGACGAAGCCGCCGCGATGATGGCCGCTCTGAACCGCGCCGCCTGTGAGGCGATGCTGGAGGTCGGAGCCAACTCGTGCACCGACGTGACGGGCTTTGGGCTCCTGGGCCACCTGCACGAGATGACCGCCGGGAGCGGTGTCGACGCTGTTCTGTCTGCGGCCGCAGTCCCCGTTCTGCCGGCCGCGTGGGACCTGGCCGCGGCGGGCGCCGTCCCTGGGGGCACCCTCAGCAACCTCGCCCACGCCGCCGACCACGTCACTTTCGCCGCCGGAGTCACGCGTGTGGCGCAACTCATTCTGGCCGACGCTCAGACCTCCGGCGGGCTGCTGATCAGCCTTCCTGAAGGCCGGGCAGCGGCTCTGCTGGCCGCTCTGAAGAACCGGGGCGTGAACGCAGCGGCGCGCATCGGGCGCATGGCGGCTCCGGGGAGTGGTCATATAACTGTGGAAGTGTGACAAGAGGACGGAACGATGCCCGAATTCGGATCGCCTTTTTCCGGGTTGGCAAACGAGAGAAAGCTCACGCGCGGTTGGGAGGACGGTCGTGACGGACAATGTTGCGGTGCGCACCGGCCGGCTGGAGAAGGCGAAACGCCGCGTGCGCGGCTCCAGGGCAGACGGCAGGTTCAAGCGCTCGGGAGTGAACCCGCAGCCCGACCGACACGAGACGGCCCGGTGGTTAGAACGCGCGGCGGCTCGCACCCGACGTGTCGCTTGACCAGACGGAGAAGATCTGTCGATGAACGACGCAATCGTACTCTTGGCAGGAGCCACCGGTAACCTCGGCGGGCGCATCGCTGGAGCACTGCTCGCGCGGCCGTCAGGGCCGCGGTTCCACGCTTCATGCCGTCCGACTATTCCATCGACTTCACGAAACTGCCCGCCGGCGCAAACCGTATCCGGCGTGGCAGGGTATGCAGTACATGCACGACATGTTCAGCGGACGAGCGAGACTGGAACCGCTGGACAACGACCGCTATCCGGGAATGGCGTGGACGACTGTGCGGGGTGTTCTGGCGGCGCGATATTCGCGCTGAAATCAATGATCGTGTACACCAGTCTCCAGAATGCCAATTGCGACATCCGAAAGGAGAAGCATCGTGAGGCGTGTATTCCTTCTTATCCTTTGTGTTGTTTTCTTTTGCCCGGTCCCCTGCCGGGCCGAAACGTTGCCAACACCCTCAGGGAAATACTCCGTCGGGGTGAGCTATCTCAGTTTTATTGACGACTCCCGGAAAGAGATATTCGACACCACACAGACGAGCCAGAGAGAAATCACCGTGAAGGTGTGGTACCCATCCGACCTTCGGTCAGACCCGGAACCCTATTTTCTGACAGCCGAGGCAGCATTTGCGACGAAGTATCTTCAATTTCCCTCGACGTACACGGGCTTGAAGACAAACGCCAGCCGCGACGTGCCCGTCTCGTCCAAAGAGGGCGAGTACCCGGTGCTGATTTTCTCTCACGGTTGGGGAGAGCACTATTCACAGAACACGATACTGATGGAAGAACTGGCCAGTCAGGGCTACATCGTTTTCAGCATCGCCCATCATTATGAATGCAAGTTCTCATCATTTCCGGACGGGCGACTCATCCACATCGAGATGGGCAATCCCAGGTTGCAGAAGATGATGAAGGAACAAACGAACGCAATGACCTTGGGATTGTTTCAGAAACTGGAGAGCGCCGCCAGCGACAAGGAGCGTGTCCGGGTCTTTCGGGAGATGAGTGCGACGATGCCGGTGCTCTTGACGGAAAGCCCAATGCATTGGGCCCAGGACGTCGCGTTCTTGATCGATCGATTGACGGTCATGAACAGCA
>JAFGJU010000116.1 GCA_016928935.1 Candidatus Eiseniibacteriota bacterium
CCGTCCAACGTCAATCGTACGCTGCTCAGGCCGCGGCCTGAGCGCGCGGCCTAGAAGCTGAGTATCTTCTCCGCCTCGGCCTTGTCCACGTCCATCACGTACGTGATGCCGCTGATCTCCGACGCCTCCTTCGTGAGCGCCGCGATGTCGTCGCGGCTGATGTGGTCTATCGAGAACTTCCTGCTGCCTGCCATGAGTTGCCTGAGTCCCTGTGCCAGTCTCTCGTAGTAGGTGTAGAGACCCAGGGCTCCGGCCGGGATCTTATCGAACGTCGCGTCGCCAAGCTCTTTGCGGAGATGGCTCGCGGTAACGAATATCTCGTCCTTGGTGTTGCCGAAGCGCGCCACGTAGACGGGGACCCGGCCCTCGTCGATGGCCCGGCCGATGGTCTTACCCACCATCGCCGCGGCGATCGGGCCGCGCGCCATCCCGACCAACTTCACGAACGGTGCGCCGAGCGCGATGCCCTTGAAAATCTGGTCCTCGAAGGTGCAACCACCGGCCACGGCAAGCGTAGGAAGGTACTTGCCCTTGTCGGCCAGCTTCTTCGCGTAGTAGTACAGCATCGAATGCAGCTCCACCGGCGGGATGCCCCACTCGTTCATCATTCGCCACGGGCTCATGCCTGTGCCGCCGCCGGCCGCGTCCACCGTAAGGAGGTCAAGCTTGAACTTGGACGCGTAGGCGACCGCCCTGGCCAGGTCGACCGGCCTGTAGGCGCCCGTCTTCAGGAAAACGTACTTGGCGCCCGCCTTGCGCAGTTCCTCGACTCTCTGACCGAACGATTCCTCGCTCACCATGCCGACGCGCGAATGTCTCTCGAACTCCTTGAACGCTCCACGCTGGAAAGCCTTGATGGTCTCCGGGTCAGTCGGGTTCGGCAGGACGACGTAGCCGCGCTCGTACAGAAGCTGCGCCCTTTTCAGGTCAGTTATCTTGACTTCGCCGCCGATGTCCTTGGCGCCCTGTCCCCACTTCAGCTCAACGATCTCCACGCCCAACTCTTGAATGGCGTACTCCTGGGTGCCGAGACGTGTATCCTCTACGTTCGCCTGAACAATGATGGCGCCGTATCCGTCACGCTGGTTTTCCTTGTAAAGCCTCACACGGCTCTTCAAGTCGACCGTGTCCACCACCTTGCCGTTTTTGATCGTGGCCTGAGAGTCCATGCCCACGACGTTCTCGCCTATGGTGAGGCCGGTGCCGGCCAGTGCCGACCCGATTGCGAGGCCTTCCCAGTTGTTCTTGGCCACGTTGGTGGAGCCGATGCCCGGTATTATCCACGGGTAGCGGAACTTGATTCCCCTGTCGTGCCCCAACCTGACCTCAAGGTTGACTGCCGGGAAGATGGCCTTGTCCGAGTCCTCGGGAATGCCGTGCGCGCCGGCGGCAGTGCCCATGATGTTGAAGTGACTGTAGTCAACGGGGTAAGTCTTCTCGCCGGCGGTAGTGATGATGCCGAACGGCTGCGGATATATGACCTCGTGGCCTCTGTAGGCAGACTTGCCGATTTCACACATCCCGATACAACCGTCCACGCAGGTGACGCACATACCGGAGGCCGGGACTATCGAGCTCTCAGTTCTGTTCTTGGTCAACGTTGCAGCCGAGGCGTTGATTCTAGTGAGCGACATTTTTGGTCCTCCTTTATGCTCCCTGCACTACTTCGCCTTCGAGTGCTTCTTCTCCTCTTCCGTCTCAAGCTCACATGCCACGCACGGGGACATGTAACACATCATGTCGTGGAACTGCTCTTTCTCGATGCACGGCGGGCTCAAGTTCGCGCAGGCGCCGCACACCGCCTTTTCGGGCTCCGCGAACGTGCACCGCAACTGACACGCGGGGCACACGTACATGCACGCGCCGCACAGCCGGCAGTCTTCCGACTTGATGTCGAAGGGAGTGCCCACGCTGCGCTTTTCGCCGCGGCCGCGGAAGCCGATGGCCTTCGCCATCATCTGCTCCTCGCACATCCGCGTGCACAGGCCGCAGTATATGCAGTCCTCGTACTCCTGCTTGAACCTCTGCTGCTGCACGCCGTGCGCCGCGGCGAGATCCTGGACGATCTTGGACTGCGGGCACGAGGCCAGAAGAAGCTCGATGATCATCTTCCTCGCTCGCACGACGCGCTCCGAGGCAGTACGGACCACGAGTCCCTCCTCCACCGGGTACGTGCATGCAGTCACAAGCTTGGCTCTCGGTCCCTCGCCTATCTCCACCACGCAAAGGCGGCAGGCGCCGTACGGCGACAGCCCCTCCTTGTAGCAGAGAGTCGGGATTGGGAAACCCATGAACTGTGCGGCTTCCAGGATCGTCGAGCCTTCCTCCACCTGCACGGTCACGCCGTTCATGGTGAACTTGACCATTTAATCGTTCTCCCTTCGTCCTTCCCTCGGGTTGTGCCCGCTCGCCGCGAACTCCCGCGGCCGCGGCCGGCTAGTTGGCTTCAGTCGCGCTTTCCTCTCGCTTGGACTCCGTGAACTCGAGGTCGCACCTGAGACAGCGGCGGGCCTCCCGTTTGGCCTGCTCCGCGGTAAACGGACGCTCGACTTCAGCGAACCCCTTCTTTCTGCTTTCGATGGGGATGTGCGGGGTCTCGACCCTTCTCGCGCCGCCCTCTTCTTCCGGCACCTCCACCTGCGCCACGTACACGCTGGGCAGCTTGACCGTCTTCGGCTGCTTCAGCTCCTGGCCGCGCAGGTATCGGTCGATGACAACGGCGGCCTTCTTGCCGTCCGCTATGGCCTCGACGACGGTGTTGGGGCCTCTGACCACGTCACCTCCGGCGAACACTCCCGCCTGGCTGGTGCAGAGTGTGTCGGGGTCAACCTTGAGGGTGCCCCAGTCCGTCGTCTCGGGAGACGCCGGATCACCCTTCACAACGAAATCCAGTTCGGGGCTCTCGCTTATGGCCGTGATGAGAGTGTCCACCGGCTCCATGTACTCGCTTCCCGGTATCTCGACGGGCCTGCGGCGGCCGCTCGAATCCATTTCGCCCAGCCTGTTCTTCCGGAGCTCTACGCCCGCCGCGTTCCCACCCTTGGCCAGAACCCTAACCGGGGTGGTCAGCACCTCGAGCCTGACGCCCTCTTCTATGGCGGCGTCGACCTCTTCCCTGAACGCCGGCATCTCCTCACGCGTGCGGCGGTAGTATATGGTGACGCCGGTGACGCCCCGCTGCCTCAGGGCCACGCGGGCTGCGTCCACGGCCGAGTTTCCGCCACCCACGACCCCCACTCGTCCGCGGGCCACCGCCTTGCCGTTGAGGTTGAACTCCTTCAAGAAGTCCATTGACGAGTAGACTCCGCTCAGGTTTTCACCCTCCACGCCCAGAGCTCGGCTCTTGTGCGCGCCGAGCGCCAGGAAGACGGCCTTGTAGCCGTCGGCGAAAAGGCCGGCCAGCGTGAAGTCGGCGCCCAGGGTCTTGTTGCACTCGACAGTCATGTTCTCGTCCAGGAGGGCCTGGATTTCCTTCTCAACGACCTTCTTCGGCAGGCGGTACTCCGGAATCGTGGACAGCAGCATGCCGCCGGGCCGTCCTTCCTTCTCGAACAGCGTGACTTTGTAGCCCATCAGTGAAAGCTGGTGAGCCGCCGTCAGCCCCGCTGGACCGGCCCCGACGACAGCGACCCTGTCGCTGTCCTTGGTGACTGCCCGCAGACGTTTGGGCGTGTAAACCGATGGGTCCGTGTTGTCCGTGATGAATCTCTTCAGTGCGCGTATCGAGATTGCCTCTCCGCCACCGGTGCCCGCCCTGCAGTGAGCCTCACAAGGATGGTTGCACACCCTCGCGCAAACCGACGGGAACGGATTGGGCTCCCTGATGGCCCGGTAGGCCTCCTCGTTCTCTCCGCGCGCGATGTGCGCTACGTAGCGCCAGGCCTCCGTGCCCACCGGGCAGGCGGACTGGCAAGGCGCGCCCACGAGCTCCTTGCAGACGCCCGCCGGACAGGTCAGGTCGTTTATGTGCGCCAGGTACTCGTGCCGGAAATAGCGGATGGTCGAAAGCACCGGGTTGGCCGCCGTCTGGCCCAGACCGCACATCGTCGTGTCTTTCACGACGTTGGCCAACTCCTCCAGGAGCTCCAGGCTCTCGAGCGTCCCGCGTCCCTTGGTGATGTCGTCCAGGATCTCGTACATTCTCTGAGTGCCCTTGCGGCACGTGTAGCACTTGCCGCAGGACTCGTCCTTGAGGAAGTTCATGAAGTACTTGGCCAGGTCCACCATGCAGGTGTTCTCGTCCATCACGATCATGCCGCCGGAGCCCATGATGGAACCGGCCTTGGTAAGACTGTCGTAGTCTATGGGCAGGTCGAAGAGATTGGCTGGAATGCACCCTCCGGACGGCCCGCCGGTCTGTACGGCCTTGATCTTCTTCCCGGCGGCGTGGCCTCCGCCGATCTCGTAGATGATCTTCTCGATGGGAGTGCCCATCGGCACCTCAACCAGGCCCGTGTTTCTTATCTTGCCGACCAGGCTGAATATCTTCGTGCCGGAGTTTCCCTTGGCGCCGACCTTGGAGTACTCGGCTGCCCCGTCGCGGATGATGACCGGAACGTTGGCCCAGGTCTCCACGTTGTTGATGGCGGTCGGCCTTCCGTAGATGCCGCTCTGGACCGGGAAAGGCGGCCGCTGCCGCGGCTCGCCGGCCTTTCCTTCTATGGAACTTATCATCGCGGTCTCTTCGCCGCACACGAAAGCGCCCGCGCCCCTCACTATGCGTATGTCGAACGAGAAGTCGCTGCCGAGAATGTTCGGCCCCAGCAGACCGTGCTCGCGCGCCTGACCCAGCGCGATGATCAGGTGCTTTATGGCGAGCGGGTACTCGTTCCGAACGTACACTATGCCTTCGGTCGCCCCGGTCCCGTACGCACCTATTATCATGCCCTCTATCACACTGTGCGGGTTGCCTTCGAGAACGCTGCGGTCCATGTAAGCGCCGGGGTCGCCCTCGTCGGCGTTGCACACCATGTACTTCCCCTTACCGTCGGGCTGCTTGGCCAACAGCTCCCACTTGAGCCCGGTCGGGAAGCCGGCCCCGCCCCTGCCGCGGAGACCGGACGCCTTCACCTCGTCCACGACCCATTTCCGGTCGCCCCTTTCGAGCACTTTCGCGAGGGCCCCGTAGCCGCCGCTACGCAGGTAGTCTTCAATGCGAATCGGGTCCACGTCCTCGTTCTGGCCGATGATCTTCCGTCTCTGCCCCTTGAAGAAGGGGATGTCGTTCTGTTTCCGAACGCGTTTGCCCGTGGACGGGTCCACGTAGAGCAGTTCCTCGATGACGGTGCCGTCCATGACGGAGTCTATGATGCGCGGAATGTCCTGGATTCTCACCTTGGGATAGAACACGTCGGAGGGCTGCAGCAGCACTGACGGCTCCATTTCGCAAAAACCGAGGCAGCCGGTGATGCGGAGGCCGATTTTGTCCGTCATGTTCCGCGCGATGAGCTCTCGCTTGGTCGCTCTAATGAGGTCATTCGCGCCGCTGGCCTGCCCGCACGTGCCCGCCGTGAGCACTATCACGGGTATCCCGGGGTCTCGTGCCGCCTTCAAGCGTTTCTGAAGTGCGTCAAGCTCCGTCGTAGAATTGAGTTTTTCCATTACTGTTCCTACTCCCCTGCTTGTACAACTACTTTCTCTGTTCAGGGCCCGCACGCGGGTCGGCGCCGACCGGTTCCGGCCCGGCGCGTAACACAGACGCAGCCGGTCCGCCGCTAGGCGTGACGGGTGAGGTCCAGCATATGGTACCTGCAGCCCTTTCGCGAACAGATCTGAACTATGCCGCCGTTTCGCACGATCATCGGGACGGTCGGGGCGCCGCACTCGGGGCAATCCCATCCGCCGATGAGCTCGGTGTGGCAGTGCGGGCAGAAGAAGTTGACTATGGCCTGCGGCGGCACTTCGTATTCCGACTCAACGTTGTAGCTTCCGTAAAGACTCGAGAGACGCAGCCACCCGTGCTGGTTGCCGAACGCTATCGTGACCCGAATGGAGGGCTTCCCGTCTATGAGGTGGGTGCGGTCCATGAACGTGTGGTTGCACCTCGGGCAGCTCACCTCCACCGGGAAGATGCGTTCGTCGCCCTTGACTTCCACCTTGTCGAGGCCGTCGCGCACCTTCTTCAAGATTCTGCTCACGTGGCCCACGTTCACCTGCGAGAAGTAGTGGCCGTCCACCACGACAATCGGGCCTATTGCGCATGCACCCAGACAGTTCACGGTCTCGAGCGTGAACTCCCTATCCGAGGTCGTCTGGCCGCGGGCAATGGCAAGTTGCTTCTCGAACTCCTGCACGATGAGTGCCGACCGGCGCACGTGGCACGCGGTCCCGACGCAGACCGACACGAGGTGTCTTCCTCTGGGCTTAAGGCTGAAGGACCTGTAGAAGGTGGCCACGGCAAACACGTCGACCATGGAACGGCCCGTGGACTTAGAGACTATCTTCAGCGCCTCCTGCGGAAGGCAACCGTACTTGGCCTGCACGTCTTCCAGTATTGCGATGAGCCCGCCGCCTTCCTTCTTGCGCTTGTCGAGTATCGCTTGAATGTCTTCGGCTTTCATAGTTCCCCTTCCGTAGAGTGAGATTCATGCGATCGAAAACAAGCAGTTTATTATACAACCCCTTGCTGGGGCCTGCAACCCCGGTCTTCCGGGTGGGATCTCTCCGAACACGTGTCTATTGGTCAGACAAAACGATGCTGCGTCCCAAATGCATTGTATAAGCTCTGCGGGCGAAACCGGCGGGCCTGCCGGGCACAGGGC
>JAFGJU010000117.1 GCA_016928935.1 Candidatus Eiseniibacteriota bacterium
GAGCGAGGCGGGTTCCGAGTGATGGTCCGCAAGGTCAGACGAAACAAGGTCCAGGAGGCGCAACTGGGCGCGTCGATTTCTCATCCCCAGTCGGAGAACGGTCCGGAGTGTTGAAATGCCGCTTCTGACTGACATCGTCATAACGTTCGCGCTGGCAATTGCAGTGCTCTTCTTGTGCCACAGGTTGCGCGTGCCGGCGGTCGTGGGGCTCCTGCTCACCGGGGTCATCGTCGGCCCCTTCGGACTCGGCGTGGTGAAGGAAGTGCACGAGGTCGAGACTCTTGCCGAGATCGGAGTCGTGCTGCTTCTGTTTGCGATCGGAATCGAGTTCTCGCTGCGGAGACTTTTGGAGATCAGAAAGGCGGCGCTGGTCGGCGGTCCGCTGCAGGTGGTGCTGACCGCTCTGGTCACGACTCTGATCGCCGTCCAGCTCGGCCAACCCCGCGGCGCGGCGATCTTCACTGGCTTCCTGGTGGCCCTGAGCAGCACCGCGATCGTACTCAAGCTGACTCAGGAGAGCGGCGAGATCGACAGCCCTCACGGCCGCACCAGGCTTGGCATCCTGATTTTCCAGGACATCATCGTGGTGCCAATGATCCTCGTCACGCCGGTGCTGGCGGGGGCTCCCGGGGGCGGAGGGGAGTCCTTCCTCGGCCTCGTCGCCAAGGGGATCGCCATAATCCTGCTCGTGATTGCGAGCGCCAAATGGCTGGTTCCCAGGCTGCTGTATCAGGTCGCCCGGACGCGCAGCAACGAACTTTTCCTTTTGAGCCTGATCGTCCTCTGCTTCGGAGTCGCCTGGCTTACCTCCAGGGCCGGGCTGTCCCTCGCACTGGGGGCCTTCCTGGCGGGGCTCATCATCTCCGAGTCCGAATACAGCCACCATGCCCTGGGGAACATACTTCCCTTCCGGGACGTCTTCACGACGTTCTTCTTCGTCTCAATCGGCATGATGCTGGACGCGGGCTTTCTCTTCAGGCAGTTCGGGTTCGTGCTGTCGGCGACACTCGGCGTCTTCGCCGTGAAAGCGCTCATCGCGGGAGGCGTGACTCTGATGCTGGGCTTTCCGATGCGCACCGCGATACTGGTGGGCCTCGCCCTCGGACAGATCGGCGAGTTCTCATTCATTCTGTCGAAAGTCGGCGCGGAATACGGCCTGCTCGGCGGAGATAATTACCAGCAGTTCCTGGCCGTCACAATCCTGACGATGGCCATGACTCCCTTCGTCATGGCACCGGCGCCCCGTTTGGCGGACGGAATCATTCGATTGCCGTTCCCGGAGAAACTGGTCGCGGGGAGTTGTCCCGTGCCCGAGGCCCGAATGCCCGACAGAAGGGACCATCTTGTCATTATAGGCTTCGGCCTGAACGGGGCAAACCTCGCGCGGTCGGCGAGAGCCGCGGGTATCCCATACTCAATAATCGAGATGAATCCGGACACCGTAAGACAGGAACAAGCGAAGGGAGAGCCCATCTGCTACGGCGACGCGACACAGGAAACGGCGCTTCACAACGCCAACATTAGGCAAGCCAGGATCGCGGTAGTCGCCATCAGCGACCCCACGGCGACCCGCAGGATCACCGAGGTCGCCCGGAGACTGAATCCGAAGCTTCACCTCGTCGTGCGCACGCGCTACCTCAAGGAGATGAAGCCGCTGCGCGACCTCGGAGCCGACCAGGTGGTACCTGAGGAATTCGAGACTTCAGTGGAGATATTCGCCCGGGTGCTGGCCAGATACCTGGTGCCCAGAGACGAGATCGAAAAGTTGATCACCGAGGTCCGGGCGGACGGGTACGCGATGTTCCGAAGCCTGTCGGGTGACTCCGCGCCCGGCCGGGACACGAGCCTCAAGTTGCCCGATATCGACATCAGCACGTTCCGCGTGGTGCCCGGGTCCTCGCTCGCGGGCAGCTCAATTGCCCAGACACAGATGAGGAAGCGATACGGCGTCTCCATAGTCGCGATACAGCGCGGCTCAGAACTTGTGTACAACCCGGGGGCGGACAGCGTCCTTGAGCCCGACGACTTGTTGTACGTTCTGGGTTCACCCGCCAAGATACCGGAAGTCGTGAGCACGTACTGTTCACCGGGGGGCGAGTGTCCCGGAACGGATCAACCGTAGCGCCTTCGCTCGTCCCGGCCCCGTCAGCGGTGTCGCTGAAGCGGTCCGCGGCCGGGCAATTCACGGATGCACCGGCTAACTGGTAAATTGGAGGACACCAAGGCATGAATAGGAGGACCATCATCCTCATCTCCGCGATACTGACTTCTGGGGCTCTGACTGCCGTCACGCCGACCTCGAGCGCGGGAACGGCAGGTGTGGCGGCCTCAGTGGAGTCGTCCCGGGATGTCTTCGAGCTGCTGCGCACCGATGACGTCCTCGCCCTCAAGGCCCTGATAGAGAAATCGCCGCGGCTACTGGATTCATCGGATGCAGGCGGCAGGACTCCGCTTCACTACGCTGCCATGGGCGGGAACGCTGAGCTCTGCGACTACTTCGTCGACAAGGGAGCACGGCTGGAGGCACGGGATGCGCATCAGAAGACGCC
>JAFGJU010000118.1 GCA_016928935.1 Candidatus Eiseniibacteriota bacterium
CCGGTAATTGCTACACTGGCGAAGCCTGTCGCCTCATGGCCGGGTCGAGCCGTGTAACCGAGGACCGCCGGATGAGAGCAGCCTTTCGCGTCAGTACCACGCTCTTGTCTTGCCCGCTCGTTGCTCTCCCAGGTCTCGCGCACTCCTGCGCCCGCTCGCGGCAAGCCATTGCCGACACCCTCGTCTCGCAGGTGAGGGCGTTCAGAGATAAGGAAATGCTCGGAGCTCGGACAGTGCCGCCCGGAACTGTTATCACTTGTTCGGTCCCCGACTGCGGGAGGCGGCCCAAGCGCGGAGGTGCTTCTTGCAGGAAAAGAACCCTGATGTTTCAGGACTTTCGTTAGTCTCAGCCCACTCTCTGGAAGAGAGACTGTTGCTCGACTTCTACGACAGGATGTACGGCGAACGAGGTCGTGCTCTTGCGCGCGTCTGGAAGTGGCTAAGTCGGCCCGGATTTCGCGATGAGGCCGGGCCCATAGTCGCCTTGCACGACGGTCGGATCGTGGCGCACCTCGCCCTTGTGCCCACCCGTGTTTCATTTGACGGACAACTTCAAGGCGTGATCCGCGGCTGTGACCTTGCCGTATTACCGGAAATGCGAGGAAAGGGCCTCGCTATTCTCCTGCTTAGGAAGCGGATGGAGATCTCGACCTTGCACATAGGTTGGCCGAACGAGAAAGCAGTAGGCATATACTGGAAAACACACTGGAATGAATCGCGGGATTCATATCTGCATTTCTTTCTCTTGAGGCCGTTCGACCATCCGAGATTCATCGGTTCCGTCTCCCCGGCGCTGCGCGGGACACTCAATGCCGCGAGCCGACAACTCCTGGGATTGCCCTATCACCGGTACGCTTCTTCCGTCAAGGGACTGAGCCCTGTGAGCCCAACACCCGCATCCTTGGCAGGGTTGGTGACCAATACTGCCGTCCCGAGCGGAGTTCTGCAGTCGGTTCACGACGAAGAATACCTCAGATGGCGGTTGATAGAATCGCCGGAAGCCCCCAGGTATAAGATCTTCAACGTTGGGGACTTTGCGATGGCGGTGAAGCTGTGCGAGAAGCGTGGTCACAAATACATCGACCTCCTGTGCGTGCCTTCCGGCTGCAGCGTGCGCGACATAAGGCTCCTTGTTTCGACTCTCGCGATCTGGGGCATGAGAGAAGGCTACTCGTACCTTCGCTACTACACTAACAGCAGAAGCGTCACGAGGTACTTGCGCTGGTCCTTGTGGGGTGTGGTAAAGCGCACCAATTTCGTGTTCTACTCTTCTGACCGGAGCCTCGTGGAAAGAGTGCAGAAGTCGCAATGGCATCTGGAGCTCATAGAAGGTGACTTCGAGGAGTTCTGAACGTGCATCCTCTGAGTCCATTCACATCGGCCAACTTGATACTCCTTTTCCACTCAGTGCGTTCGAAGGCCTGGTTTGCCGACACTCTTCGCCGCGTCGGACAGTTCTACCGCTTCGTATCTGTCGAGGACGTCGAGTCGTACTACTACGGCGACAGGACCTTAACCGGCTCGTGTCACGTCACCTTTGACGACGGCGAGCGCACTGTGTACGAGAACGCGCTGCCGGTGCTCAGGGACATGAAAATCCCCGCAACAGTGTTTGTCTCACCCGGGGTGGTGACTGAAGGGAGGAATTACTGGTTTCAGGAACTAAGGATAGTAAGGGCCGCCGTAGGAGATGCAAGAGTAAAGGAGGCCATATGTGACTCGATAGGCTGCACTCTCGCCAGCCTTCAGAAGTACAGTGTTCTTTCATTACTCAAGTGCATGAACCTTGCCGCCATAACAAGCACCATCGGCTCTCTTAAGGCACGGCATGCGATTAGGATAGAGGAGAGGTTCAACGTCAGCGTGGCCGAACTGCGCGAGATGATTGACTCGGGAGCAATCGCGGTCGGCGGCCACACGATTAACCACCCCATATTGAGTAACGAGAGCGACGAAACCGCGGAGCGGGAAATACGCGAATCTCTCGAGGGACTCTCCGGAATCACCGGTTCGCAGGTGAAGTACTTCTCCCCTCCCAATGGTTCGAAGCTGGACTATGGAGACAGAGAGACGGCTATTCTCGAACGCAACGGCGTGAAGCTCACCTTTACGTATAGCTTGGGTTTCTTCGGCAGGAAGAGCAACCCAATGTCCCTGCCCCGGGCAGCGTTTTCGATGTCAAGAAGCGACCAGAACCGGGCGATAGTGCCGAAGATCCTGCTCGTGCCGGTCTGGGGGGGAATCCGATATCTTGTGCGACTTGGTCGCACCGAGGAACGGGAAAGGTTGGAAGTCAGGAAACATCTCCTGCCGGCCAGAGACGGCGTCTTGCAGTGCGGGGAGACCAGGACGGGCCCGTGAATGCCCGGTCAGCCCAACGTCACCATCACAATGCCGGCCACCGCCAGCGTGACTGCGACGACCTTCCGGGCGGTAAACGACTCCTTCAGGAATATCGAGGCCAGGATGAGGATGTAGATCGAGCTCGTCTGGTTCAGGATGGCCGCCGGACCGGCGTTTGTGTACTTCATGCCGCCGATCCAGAATATGAGGGCCAGGTAAGAACCCAGAAATGTGGCGGGCACCGAGTGCTTCCACACCCGCGACGGCCGAAAACTCGAGAACGTGGCGCGCCGGCCCGGCGCGACCAGCGCGGCAGGCACCAGCACTACCAGTGCCCCGAGCTGACGCACCGTGGTGGCCCACAGAATGGGAGAATAATCCAACACCGGCTTTGCTATGACTATGCCCAGACCCACCGTGGCCATAGACAGCACGCCGTAAATGGTCCCGACCAGGATCTGCCGCCTAGTCACCCCCTCGGGCGGCTCGTGACGGGCGGCTATCAGGACCCCGCCTATGACAAGCACCATACCTGCGGACTGCCACGCCCCCAGCCTCTCACCCAACAGAAAGAACGCGAACAGGACCACGCCCGGCGCGTACAGACAGTCTATGATGGCGGCTATGCCCGCGCCCACTCGGTTCAGCGCCATCAGGAACAGAGTGTCGGAGACGGCTATGGCGATGACGCCGCTCGCGAACAGAATGAGGTAGTCGCTCATCGGCGCGGGCCTCAGCACCTCCTGTCCGGCGACCACCATCGTCACCAGCAGCGCGGCCGCCGACAGCACGACCTTGAACACATTGAGCGCCAGCGGCGGGACGGACTCGCCCGACCTCTTCAACAGGATTACCGCCGAGGCCCACATTACAGCGGTCAGAAGAGCGTACACTTCACCCATAGCTTACAATTCTAGCTCTCCCGTCCTGGAAAGTGAATCGGGGATTGGGCGCCCTCGGGCGAACGCACACCGGGGCGTACCGGGCGCCGGAACGTTTCCGCCCGCAAGTTCACGCGGCCACCCCGGACGCCGTGTCGTAAACTCTTCTTGACATTGGAACGAATAGGGATTCTACTGCAGATGACGATAAAGGCATGTTCCATCTATATGCAGGAGTTCGAATGAAACTGACGCTCATCTCTCCAGTGTTCAACCGAAACTTTGGCCTCACTACCCAGAAGATCTTCGCCTTCCCGCCGCTCAACCTCCCGATTGTCGCGTCCCTGACGCCTCCGAACGTGGACGTAGAGCTCGTAGACGAAAACGTGGAGCACTGGGACTACGACAAGAAGATGGCGGACCTCGTCGGAATCACCGCGATGACCGCCCAGGCGCCACGCGCCTACGAGATCGCAGCGGAAATGAGGAAGCGCGGGGCGAAGGTGGTGCTCGGAGGCATCCATCCCACAACCCTGCCGGAAGAGGCCGCCCTCCACGCCGACGCCGTGGTGGTGGGAGAGGCCGAGGCCCTCTGGCCGCAGGTGTTCGAGGATTTCAGCAAGAACCGGCTCCAGAAAATCTACAGCCACACCACCAGGCCGTCTCTCAAAAACCTCCCGATACCGAGGAGAGAGCTGTTTGACAGAAAGGGTTATCTGTTCGAGAACACGATTCAGATGTTCAGGGGGTGCAAGTTCAGCTGCAGTTTCTGTTCCGTGTGGCGTTTCTTCGGCCACAGCTACAGGATGAGGCCGCTCGATGAGGTAATCACAGAAATTGAACTCCTGAAGAGCAGGTCGAGGGGTGTATGTTTGCTTGGCTTCCTGGACGACAACATTGTCGGCGAGGAACAGTACTCCGCGGAGCTGTTCCGCAGACTGGTCCCGTTGAAAGTGCTGTGGGTCGGCCAGGCCACCCTGGATGTCGTGGACATGCCGGGCATGCTGCCTCTCATGCAGAAGAGCGGATGCCGCGCCCTGTTCATCGGGTTGGAGTCTTCGAACCCGTCTGCGCTCAAGGAGGCAAGGAAGAAGTGGCTCCGGCCCGACGAGTTCCAGACCAAGGTTAAGATGCTCCATGACCACGGCATAATGGTCGAGGGAGCGTTCATAGTGGGATTCGATTCCGACGAGGAGACCGTCTTCGAGGAGACCGTTGAGTTTGCCGACAGAATCGGCGTCGACGCCGCGCAATTCAGTATACTTACGCCTTTCCCCGGCACCGACCACTATATGAGGCTCGAGCGCGAGGGCAGGATTTTCGACCACGACTGGAGCAGGTACGGCGTGGACGAGGTCGTGTTTCAGCCCAAAAGGATGTCACCCGAGAAGCTCCAGGAGGGCTACCATTGGGCGTGGAGGGAATTCTACTCCAGAAGGAAGATAGCAAAGCGCGTCCTGCGGGCCTACAAGAACTGGAAGAGCATGATTCCACTTCTCATCTTCCAGACCCAGTACAGGACGCTCATGCGTCACCGCGAGGCCATAAGGAAGCAACTTTCGGCCCCGATAATCGCGCCCGTCTCCGGAGTCGCGCCGGAGGCCGGAGTCTGGGCGTCGGCCTCATCGGCGGAGGGTCGCGGCCGCATGCCGCAGCGGGACGCGTCCGCGGAGTCTACAGGAACACCTCTGCGGCGGCCGTGTTTTTCCCCAGTTTCTTCACCGCGGCGTCGAAGTCCTTCATCTGAGCCGTGAACTTGGGGCCTTCGGAGGCCGAGATCCACGCCAAGCGAAGGCGCTTGGGCTCAAGCCCAAGGACGGAGAACACCGTCTGCACCACTCCGAACCGCCTGCGGGCCCTCAGGTTGCCCTCAATGTAGTGGCAATCTCCGGGATGGCACCCGCCGACGAAAACACCGTCCGCGCCCTTCAGGAAGGCCCTCACCAAGAAGAGTGGGTCCACCCGTCCGCTGCACATGACCCGTATGGGAACGAGATTCGCCGGATAACGGGACCGGCCCACTCCTGCGAGGTCGGCCGCCTGATAAGTGCACCAGCGACAGAGAAATCCGACCAGCTTCGGCTCAAACGCGGCGTCCATGTCTTGCCCTTTCACACTGTGAGGTTCTCGAGTTCGTTCAGTTCCGCTTTCACAAACGGAGGCTTCTGCGATTCGTCTTTCCCAGGAACGTAGTCGAACAGCTTCTGGTTGGCCTCACCCACACTGCTGAACAGCGTGGCCACCGGGATGTTCACCGGGCACACGTCGGAGCACATGCCGCATCCGACACACGAGACGCTCATGTGAACCATCCGACCCATCTGGAACAGCAACGTGGCGGGCGGCACCCGGACCCCCTTCCTGCTGTTCAGCTCGCGAGCGAACCAGGCCGGTTCGTTCTCGTACTTCGCCGAATCAAAATCGCACAGAGTGCAGTAGCATATGGGGCATACCTCGCGGCAGCTGCGGCAGCCCACGCATTTTCCGAATATCCCGACCAACCCCTCAATACCGAGGCTCCCGAGGTGAAGCTCTTCACGCTGCCGCTCCCTCTCCGCGTCCCTGGCGGCGGCGAGCTTCTCAGTTGCTTCCGTCTCGACCGCGCTCTGACCCCAGACACCACCCTGTCCTTCCAGGCAGGCCTGCCCGGCTTCCGAGTTGACAAAGAACGTGCACTTCTCGTCGAGGTCGCCGCACCCGACCAACGCAACGGTCAGGTCGGCGTTGTAGGGAATGAAGTGTTTGCAGGCCCGACAGGAGTCCCTCGCATCCGGCTGGCCCTCCCCGGCCTTGAGCCCGTTCCAATAGCGCGGCACCCGGTCGTCCGGATTACCGTCACTCAGAGTCTCCACTGGATAGACCCCGCCGCAGGTAGAGCTGATGAGCACGAGTTTGTCCCTTCGACACTGTTCCAGTTTCACCAGTTCCACAAAAGCGCGGAGCTCGCACGGACGCAGCACGACCGCGAGCGGGCGCGGTCGCCGACTCAACGACACCAGTCGCGACAGCTGCTTGCCTCCGCTCGACGGCATCCAGGGATAGAAAGGTTCCGCTTGCTCTATCTTCTCCGGGTCCCTGATGAGCGCGTAACCCACGCCTTTGTTGTTGACTCGCGCCAGCGTGAAAACCCCCTCTACCTTTCCTCCTTCGATGAGCGACCTCAATAGCGCCCTCACGGCGTCCGACGCTCCGCGATTGACGGTCAAAGTCTTAGGCATCTGCAGCACCTTTCCCAGAATAGGTCTTGACGTAGGGTTGCTCAAAGTCGTGCAGCTCGTCCTGTTCGTATGTCACGAGCGGCAGCGGCTCATACCGGTTCTTGCCGGGGTCGTACTTGAAAAGTTCCTGGGTTCGACGGGCGACGTGACTGAAGATCTGCCCGACGGGAATGGACATCGGACACGCGTCCTCGCACGTCCCGCACTCCACGCAGGACAGCGACATGTGAGACATGCGCCCCAGGTGGAACAGCAGCGTGTCCAGAGGGAATCGCAGGCTGCCCTTGCGCTCCGCTCTGGACAGATGGGCCGCCACCTCACCCTCCAGGGCGTCGGAATCGAAGAAGCACTGGCGGCAGTAGCAGATGGGACAAACCCTCATGCAATTCCGACAGCCGATGCACGTGCTCAGCGTTGCGAGCAGCTTCTCCGTGCCCTCCACACGTTCCTTCAGCTCCACCTCGGATTTCCGTCTCTGCTCTTCCCTCTTCTGCCTGACCTCGTCCACCTTCGCCTGCCACGAGTCGAGCTCCTGGTCTGCGGAGATGTTCAAGGCGTCAGTCACCCTCGACCCCTCAGGGGTCAGCGGCATCACGTAAAGCCGCTCGGCCTGCGCCCCCAGAAGGCCGAGGTGGATGTCTGAAGCCGTCGCGCTGAAGTGCGTGCATGACCGGCAGACCGGGCGAAGTGACTCGGCGTCCCACTTATCCAGCAGGCGCGAGAACTCGGAATCACCCTTCGTGGGGTCCGACAGATAAGTCGAGAGCTCGAGGACCCCCGGGCAGTCCATGCTCAAAAGTGTGACGTTGGCCAGGTCCACCTGCTTCAGCTTGCCCAGTTCGACGGCCGCCCTGACTTCGCAAGGCCTCATGACCGCCGCGATCTTGGCCGGGGCCTTGCCCTTCTTAGTGATACTCGAAAGCGCCCTGGCCCCCTGCACCGGCATCACCGGAGGCAAAGGGGATGCGCCCGCGACCAGGTCCTCGTTGTCCGTCAGAATCCAGGCGAACGAATCTCCGGCCGGCACTCTGGTCGGGATCATGACCGCGTCAAAGCACCCCTTACTCAAAGCCTCCTTCAAGAACGAGGTGATTCCCGCCTGGATGCCGCCTCGGGCGTCTACTTGACCACCTTTCATGTGTCGCTCCTCGTTGCGAGTGGATTAGGGCCCTTGCTCTTGATGTGATCGGTGAATTCAGCCGCGGTGTCGACAAACCTCCTCGCTTCTCCGTGCGCCACGTACCGGAACCAGAGCCGGTCCGAGTCCAGACCCAGCGAGTCGAGGATGGTCTTCACGAGGGCCACCTTCCGGCGCGCCATGAAGTTGCCGTCATCGTAATGGCAGTCTCCGGGGTGGCAGCCGCTTATGACCAGTCCGTCCGCACCCTCCAGCAGCGGCCTCAGCATGTGCACTGTCGAGAGGGCCCCCGTGCAGTTGACTCGAAAGATGCGGACGTTCTCCGGGTAGTACATGCCGTACGCAGAAGCGGTCTCCGCTCCGCCGGTTCCGCACCAGCCGCACATGACGTAAAGGATCTTGGGGTCGAATGATTCAGCCATACCGTCACCTTTCAAGCGAGTGTCGCATCCAGGACAGCTATCGATTGCTTTCCGGTGAAGTCACGAAGAGAAGAAGCGTCGTTCGGACAGATCGCCACGCACGAGCCGCAGGAGTCGCACAGGAACGGCCGGACCACGGCGACCCTTTTTATCGGGTCGATCACCCTCGCGGAATACGGACACACGTCCACGCACAACCCGCATCCCACGCAGAAGTCCTCCTTGACCTCCGCCACGTACATTGAGTTCGGCGGCATGAACGCTCCCTTTCCCAACAGCACGAGGGCCCTCCCGACCATGTCCCGGCACGTCAACAGAGTCTCGTCGAACGACCGCGGCGAATGCGCCAGCCCGACCGGGAATATGCAGTTCGAGGCCAGCTCGAACGGCTTGGTCAACCTCTTGATGGCCTCCTCGTAGGGGTAGCCGTTCGCGTCACTGTCGAAGAAGCCGTCGGCATCGATCGGGTAACCGAGGACCCTGGAGATGGCCTCGTTGGTCCTCATGTCCGGGACGATGCCCGTGCTCAGCGCCACCAGGTCCGCGTTCAGAGTCTTCTCGCGGCCTGCGTCGTTCACCGTCACCTGCAGCCGGCCGTCGCCCGCCTTCACGCGCGGATAGTCGTCGTCCGGGAACCGGACGAATTGGACGCCGAGTTCTACGGCCTTCTCGTACAGGTTGTCCTCGCCGTAGGCCGTCATGTCCCGGTACAGAACGGTGACTTCGGAGCCCTTCTTTCTGAGCTCCACCGCGTGCGCGAGAGCCTGGTTGCAGCAGACCCGGGAGCAGTAGCGATGCTCCTGGTTCCGCGACCCCACGCACTGGATCATGACCACGTGCTTGAGGCCCTGACTCTTCTCCATTCTCGACGGGAGCTCGGCCTGCGTGACCACCCTCGGGTCTGCGCCGCGGAGAAAACCGGTGGTCTCGTATTCCCCGGCCCCTGTCGCAATCATTATGACCCCCGCGCCGACAGCGACCCGGCCTCTGGGAGTCTCGATTCCCACGTCGAAATTGCCTGCGTAGCCCGTCATGTTCTCGACCGTGGACTTTGTGAACACGGTTATAAGCGACGAGGCCTGCGCCTTCTCTATGAGCGAATCCACGTACTCCCTCTGGTCGCCCTCCAGGTACGCGAGGTTCCCCCCCAGGGTCTCCCGGCGCTCCACCAGCGTCACCTTGAAGCCGTTGGCCGCCAGCTCAGTCGCGCAGCTCAGTCCGGCCAGGCCGCCCCCTATCACGAGCGTCTCCGACAGGAACTTGTCCTTGGGCGTGGGAGCCTCGAATCCCAGCCTGACCCTGGCCACGCCGGCCCTGATGACCGACAGGCCCTTCTCCAGCATCTTGTCCCGTTCATGATGTGTGTAGATGACGTCTTCTCGCAGCCGGACGAACTCGGCCAGTAGCGGGTTGAGGCCGGCCATCATCATGGTGTTTCGGTACTTCAGGAGCTTCTGGAGCGGAGTGCAGGCAGCCAGCACCACCCGGTTGACCCCAGAGGCTTTGATTCTCTCCGCCGTCTCCTTCATGGTGGGAGGCGTACAGCAGCCCCTGACGATCTCCGCGTGGTCGACGTTGTAGAGCTCCTGGGTCCGCGTTCTGAGAAGCTCCAGGTCCATCTTGTCCCTGAACGTGTCGAAACAGCTGCAGATGAACACGCCCACCTTGATTTCTTCGCCCTTCCTACTCGTCAGCGGCGGGGGAGCGGGCGGGGTGAATTCGGGCTTGCCCAGGTACTTGATTGCCTCGGTGAGAGAGGCGCAGCCCTCCCATATCGTCTCCGGGTTGCCTTTCGGGCCGGAGAACTCTCCGACAGCAAGTATCCCGTCCACGTCGGTTTCGACGCTGGAGTGCCGTCGGATGTGACAGAAACCTCGGCTGTCGGGTTTGACGCCGCACACTTCGGACAGTCTCTTCATCTGGCTGGGGCTCTTCTGACCCGTGACGAGAATCACCAGCTCGACGCCAACGGCCCCGCCGTCGCTGCCGTACTTGACGGTGGCCTTCTCGCCGCTCTCCGGATGCACGCTCAGCTTGTCCGTCCTGACCACGTTCACGCCCAACTCGAGCGCCCTCTGGTACCAGCGATAGTGGTTCTTGCCGAACCCGCGGTAGTCCTTAAGGAAGACGGTGACCTTCGAGCTGGGGAGCGTCGTCCTGATCCTGATGGCGCGGTCTACGGCCGTTACCGAGAGGTTGTAGTTCTCGTACTCCACGCCGGGCTTGTTGAAATGAGGGGTCACGACGACGGCGAAGCTCTCGGGCAGCTTGCCGGACGGCAGCCTCACCGAATCCTCGGTGAAATTGGTCAGCAGGGACCTGCGGGCCGTCTCGGAGTTCAGTATGACGCTGGGAGAGCGTCCGTACGCGAAGAGGCTGAGGTCTGACGCATCAGGACCCTCGAACTCCGGCGCCAGGATGATGGCGCCGACGTCGGCCTCGAGAGTCTCCTCGGGGCGGTCGAGCTTGAGGGCTCCGGTCGGACATACTTCCTCGCACTTGCCGCACCGCGTGCAATTCTCCCAATCGACCAGATAGATGTTCTCCCACCCCACCTTGGGGTTTACCCACATGGCCTTTCTGTCTCCAACAGTGACGGGACACACTTCCACGCACCGGCCGCACTCGATGCACGCGAAGTTGTTCACGACCTGGTCTTTCTTCTTGAACTTGACCCTGAAGTTCCCGGCCTTTCCCGACACCTCCAGCAGCTCGGCGTTGTAGTGGTCGGTAAGACAACCGAGGCCCTTGAACAACCGCTGGGGCATGTGACCGCAGATCCAACCGAAATCGAACGGCAGCTGTGTCAGAGCCTGGTTCTGATACTCGTCCACGTAAGAACCACGATTCAACTGGATCGTCTTGTAGCCCTTCTTGCAGAGTGCGTAGGCGGCCCTGTACCCGCCCAGGTTGGTGCCGTAGATCAACACCGTGCTCTTCTTTTCCGTCATAGGCCAGTTCCTCGCTCCGACTCCGACCGCCGCGCCCTGAACAGCAAGTCCTTGAGCTCGCTGCAGTCGGTCGTTTCCAGATAGACCGCGCAGTCCCGACACGAATCCAGCGGATGAAGACACTTTTCCGCCATGGCCCAGCAAGGTCCAGTGCGGTTGAGAAAAGCCGGGCATTTCTCGTGGTCTTCCTCCGGACAATCTCTCAGTTCCCAACACGGGATGAGCGCAAAAAGGTGCCGAAGTCCAGAGAAGTTCATACCCTCCTCTCTGATCATCTTCTGAATGCACCTGACCTTCGCTATTTCGACGTCCGAGTACCTCCGTTGATTGCTTTCAGTTCTGTGAGCCAGTATGAGCCCCTCATTCTCGTAGAGTCTGAGAGTCTGCGGCGAGGTGCCGACCATCTGGGCTGCCACGCCCACCGTGTATAGCGGCTCGCTGCTTACCCTTGTCATGGACTCTCCTATGGCAATCGCGTTACATTTCCTCACGCAATCAATGGAGGTTTAGGATACCAGACTCCCCCCTTCCCTGTCAACTCAAAACATACAGTTTCTTTTACTTGTTGGTAGACAGAGCGATGGACAATCAGACCCGCCTGGCGGCGGTCACTGACCCAGGCCTAAAACCGACCCCGGGGCTCGGTTTTGCACAGAAGGGGCTCCAGCAGCAGACGGTCCAGAGCAAGCGCGGCACAGACGACAAGCCCGGCAGTAGTCACCACCCCGGCCCCATGATTGGCCGCGGCCGCGCGGCCGGCGGAAACGAGCAGGTCTGCAGCGCCGCGCAAAGACTGCCCCAGGGCACTCGCCAGGCCTTTCGCCGCCGGCCCGGGGCCGCCCATCACGACGAACACGGCTACGGCGACGGCCGCGGTGACCGCCATCGC
>JAFGJU010000017.1 GCA_016928935.1 Candidatus Eiseniibacteriota bacterium
CGACAGGGGCACGAGGTTCCCCGACCGAGACTGTACGTAAAGATACTGCAGGGCGGACGGGTCCTGCTGGTACTCCGGCAGCAGCGACATGATGACGAAATACTGGTTGTCTGGAGCCAGAATCGTGGAGACCTGCCGCGTGCCGAACGCCGAATATAGAGAAGTCTCTATGTCCTCCGGCGTGACGCCCAGGGCCGCCGCCTTGTCCCTGTCTATGATCAGGTTCACTTCGGGGTTGCTGATGCGCAGGTCGCTGCTCACATCCCTCAAGAACTCGTTCTGTCTCAGTCTGGCCTCGAACGGCGGGGCCGCGGAATAGAGCGCGCTCAGGTCGGCCGACTGCAGGGTGAACTGGTAGATGCTGGCTGCTCCCCGGCCTCCGATGTTGATGGCCGGCGGGTTCACCACGAACGTCCGTATGCCCGGGATCTTCGACAGCTTCATGCGGAGGGCGTTCGCGGCCTCGTCGGCGCTCATGTCTCGTTGGCGCCGCGGCTTCAGCTTGATGAACATGTTGCCCCTGTTGGCCGCGCCTCCGCCCATTCCTCCGGCCGCCGACGAGAAAGAGGAAACGTTAGGATCCCCGGCCACGACGGCGGACACCGCCCGCTGGTGCTCGACCATCGACTCGAACGAAAGGCCCTCCGCGCCCTCCGTCGAGGCGGACAGGAAGCTCGTGTCCTCGCTGGGTATGAAACCCTTGGGAATGAGGCCGAAAAGGACCAGGGTCGCCGCCAGGATAACGGCCGAGAAGACCAGCGTTGCGCGTCTTCTGTGGATTACCCAGCCCAGGGTCGTGGAGTAGGCCCTGACGGTTCTCTCCCAGAACGACTCGAACGCATCGAAGAAACGCCCGTGCTTGTCTTTTCTCTCGGGCTTGAGAAATCGGCTGCACAGCATCGGCGTCAGCGACAGAGACACGAAGCCGGACAGCAGGATTGCCACCATGATAGTCACCGCGAACTCGCGGAACAGCCGTCCCATTATCCCGCCCAGAAAGAGGATGGGAATGAACACGGCCACGAGAGAAAGCGTCATGGAAACGATGGTGAATCCCACTTCCCTCGCCCCGTCGGCCGCCGCGCTGTGAGGAGTCTTTCCCATTTCCATGTGCCTGAAGATGTTCTCCAGCATGACCACGGCGTCGTCCACCACGAAGGCCACCGCCAGTGTCAGAGCCATGAGGGAGAGGTTGTCCAGGTTGAACTCCATCAGAGCCATGACAGCGAAGGTGCCCACCACCGACATCGGAAGCGCCAGGCTGGGTATGACCGTGGCCGAGAAGTTCCTGAGGAACATGAAGATGACCATGACCACCAGGAAGAGCGTCAGCAACAGCGTGAACTTGACGTCGTCCACCGACGCCTTGATCGACTCCGCCCTGTCGAACAGTATGTGAACGCTGACCGAGGCGGGCATCTGGCTCATCAGGCTCGGCAGCAACGCCTTGACCGCGTCCGACACCCTCACTGTGTTGGTGCCCGGCTGGCGCTGGATGGCCAGCATGACCGACCTCTCGTCGTTGAACCACGCGGCCACCCTGTCGTTCTGTATGCTGTCGTACACCTTCCCCAGGTCCGCCAGCCGCACCGGCGCTCCGTTCCGGTACGCCACCACGACCGACCTGTACTGGTCGGCGGTGCTGAGCTGACCCGACGCCTTGACCGTGAAGGCTTTCTCCCGACCCCACATGGTGCCGGTGGGCATGTGCACGTTGCTGGACGAGACCGCGTTTGTGACCTGGTCGATTCCTATCCCGCGCGAGGCCAGGGCCAGCGGATTGAGCTCGATGCGGACCGCGTATTTCTGGGCTCCGAACACCTGCACCTGGGCGATTCCGCTCACCATGGAGATGCGCTGGGCCATCACGTTGTCGGCGTACTCGTTCAGCTGGTAGAGCGGCAGCGTGGGCGAGGTCAGGGCGATGAACAGAATCGGAGACGCGGCCGGGTTTACCTTACGGTACGAGGGCGCGGACGGCATGTCCCGCGGAAGCTGTCTGGACACGGCCGCGATCGCGGCCTGGACGTCCTGGGCGGCGGCGTCGATGTCCCGGTCCAGGTCGAACTGAATAGTTATCTGCGTGGACCCCAGGGTGCTGGAGCTAGTCATGTTGTCGATGCCGGAAATCGTGGAGAACTGTTTCTCCAGGGGCGTGGCCACTGTCGATGCCATGGTTTCCGGGCTCGCGCCCGGAAGGCTGGCGTACACCGATATCGTCGGGAAGTCGACCGCCGGCAGGTCGCTGACGGGCAGGAGCCTGTAACCCAGGACTCCGGCCACTATGATGGCCAGCATGACAAGCGTCGTCATGACCGGCCTGTCTATGAAGATTCTCATCTAGGTTGTCTCGTCACGGCGCTCGCCCGGCCGGATGATACCGGCCTTATCTCCACCGGGGCTCCCGGCGTGAGCCTCATCTGGCCGTCTGTCACGACAGTCTCGCCCGGCCTCAGGCCCTCGTCTATGACGGCAGTGCCGTTCTGCGTCCTGTTGACCTTGACCGGCCGCTTTTCCGCTTTGTTGTCCGCGCCCACCACGAAAACGAAAGTGCCCTCCTGCCCCGTCACCACGGCGCCTGCCGGCACCGTGATTGCGTCCTTCTCAACGTCCAGCACGAGCTCTGTGTCGACGAATTGGCCGGGCAGAAGGGAGGCGTCGGAGTTCGGGAACTCCGCCTTCAGGGTGACCGTGCCCGTGCTCGGGTCCACGGCGTTGTCAACAAAGGTCAGCCGTCCCCTCTGTTCCGAGCGGCCCGAATCCTCGGACGGCCTGACTACGACCTCCAGCTTCCTCCCGCCAGCGGCGTATCTCCGCACCACGGGAAGCCGGCTCTCGGGGACGGCGAAGCTGACCCGGATGGGACGCATCTGGTTTATCACGACCAGGGCCGCGTCGTTGGCCTTGACCACGTTCCCTCTCTTCACGAGAAGGCTCCCCGTGCGGCCCGATATGGGAGCCGCGACCGAAGCGTAGCTCAGGTTCAGCCTGGCCTGCTCCACGGCCGCCCTGTCGACCTGTACAGTGGACCTCAGCACCTCCACCTCCGTCCGGACGGCGTCGTGCTCTTCCTGCGTCACGTAGTCCTTCTGCACCAGGTCGGCGTAGCGCCGGGCCTGTACCTGGGCGTTGACCAGCTGCGAGCTGTCCCTGGCCAACTGCGCCTCCGCGGCGTCCAGCGCGACTCTGAACGGTCTGGGGTCGATTTGGAACAGGACTTGACCGGCCCGCACTTCCTGGCCCTCCGAGAAACTGACATCCGTGATGACCCCGCCCACCTGGGCCCTGACCGAAACCGCCTCCAGCGGCTCCACAGTGCCCACGGCCTTCAGCGTCAGGGGCTGAGGCGCGACCGCCACCCTGCCCACGGTCACCGGCACTGCGGACTGGCGTCGACCCGCCCTGTCGTTGGAGCAGCCTGACGACAGCGAAGCTGCCAGGAGCGTTCCCACGCACAGCAGCACCGCGCTCGCCCGGATTGGATTCCTGAAAGGCCGGCGCCCGCGAACCCGCAGCCTGCCGGCCGCGTGTTGTCTGTGTGTCTCAAGTCTCATCGTATCACCTCGGGACGAATGAGCCGGGCACCAGGGGATTACTTCCGTCCAACCCCAGAACGCCGACGTCGTGTGCGAGCTGGGTCAGCGCTACGAACCAGCTCAACCGTGCGTTGACTTGCTCCGCCCTTGCGAGGCCAAGGACTCTCTGCGCGGACAGGAGGTCGAGAATGCTCCCGACGCCCTCCCTGTAGCGACCCGCCGCGACCTCCTCGGACTGCTGCGCGCCGGCCACGAGTTCATCGGTTGTCTTGACTCGCTCCACCGCGGTCAGGAATTCGCTGTGGGCCGAGAACACTCGAAGCGCCGTCTCCTGCTCGACGCCGCGGGTCCGCTCCCGCTGGGCCTCGGCCTGCGCCCTGGCCTTCAGAAGGTCGAACTGCTGCGACAACCCGGTGAATATGGGAATCTCCACCTGCAGGCTCGCGCTGTAGCTCTCGCTGTAATCCGGGTCGTCCCGCGGCCACGTCCGGCCGACGTTGCCGTGAGCCGAGAACGAGGGAAGCATCCTGGACCAGGCCTGGGTCACTCTCGCTCCGGCCCCGCGAGAGGCGGCACGGGAGGCCTGAAGCTCGGGGTTGCCGGCCAGCGCTCTGTCTATGAGCTCCTCGACTGTGGCGGAGAGCCCCGCGTCCGGAATCTCCGGGGTCACGACGTCCAGGTCGCCGATGAGCTCCGGCGGGTAGCCCATGGATGCCGCGAGTGAAGCCCTGGCAGTGCGGACGACTCCTTCCGATTCCAGCACTGCCAACTTGACCTCCGAGTAGGCGGTCTTGGCCTGTAGCACGTCCGCGCCCGTGGCCAGCCCGACGCGCTTACGCTCCTCGGCCGCCTCCAGGTTGGCCTCGGCTTCGGCCAGAGACGTCCTGTTGGCCTCGAGCATGGCCTCGGCGCCCGCGTAGCTGAAGAAGGCCACCTCGGCCTGCAGGACGGTTTTCTGTATGACTGCGTTGCGGGTCCATTCCTCCGCAAAGAAGGCCTGTCGTGATTCGTCCACGGCGGCTGCGCGCCCCCCGAAATCCAGAATGAGGCACGAGAGGCCGGCCGCGGCGCTGTAGCTCGTGACCGGGTTTTCGGGCCCGTCCGAGGACCGGCCGCTCTCTGAGCGCGCCGCGCTGCCGCTCAGGCTTACTGCGGGAAACCACGCGCCCTTGGCCGAACGGTACTCGGCGTTAGCCGCCCTGGCGTCGGCCCAAGCGGCCCTGGTGGAGGGGTTGTTCCGGAGAGCGACGTCCACGGCGTCGGACACAGTCAACGCCGACCCGCGGCCCAGGACCTGTTCCAGGGGCACGACCGCCCCCGGCTGCTCCGCCGTGGGAGGTCTTCTGGCAGCAGTCGGGGCTTCAACGCCGGACAAGTGGGATTCGGAAGGGACAACTGCGCCGGGCGGGCCGGAATGCGCGCAGGCGAGAACGGCAAGCAGGGCTCCACTGACGACCGTCAAACGAAGAAGTCCACGAACACGCAATGTGCCGGCTCCAAACGGGTAGCATCACTTCGGAAGGCTGACACTCCGTGCGTCGATCATGCACGTTCCCGGAGCTGTCCGGGATTTTCCTATTTTACACAAACGGGGCCCCGAATGCATCAGGAAGGAATGCGTCCGGTGTCCCGCGGCCGGGGTGGGACCCGCGGCGTAGAAAACGATGAGGGGGAGATTTCACTCCTCCCCCTCATCCGCTCTAACTCGAAATGGCGTTCTTCCGAGGCCGCCGACCAGCCGGAAGCGCGGGACCGCAGGCATCGGCCCCAGGCCAGGATGCGTCGGCTTCAGAATCTGCGATAGCCGCCGCCACCACCGCCGCCTCTTCGTTCTCTCTCACGCGGAGGACGCGCCTCGTCCACCTTCAGCGTACGGCCTTTGAAATCGGTCGCATCCAACGCGGCCTTCGCTTTCTCGGCCTCAGCGGGGCTGGACATCTCGACAAAGCCAAAGCCCTTGCCTTCGATGACTGTGACCTGTTTCACTGACCCGTAGGCGCCGAACAGCTCTTCCAGCTGATCGCTCGTCACGGAATAGCTCAGATTCCCGACATAGAGCTTGCTACCTTGCATTCCATTCTCCTTTTCGTGCTCGCGTCTCGTCTCTTCGTCGAATAATGTCTTTCTCGGGGAGGCAGAAGCAAAATAGCAATTCAAACCTCACTCGCGGCAACATTACCAAACTCAAGAGAACGCCGATGAAGCGCCTGTTTCAGAGACTGTGGCTGACTCCTCGATCACCACCTTCGGCTGCCACGGGCCATTTCAAGTGAGCGTACATCTCAACACGCACGTGCATCACGGATTAGAGAGGGTAGAATCAGCCGCCTGAAATGCGGAAACCAGAGATAGGCGTTCAGAATGGAAGTTCGGAGCGGACTATCTTGCTGCAGCCGGTGACCCAACCTGTCCTCTTTAACCTCGCCGCTGGCCGGCGTTCCGACCCGGGGCGGCCAGCACGCCCCGGATCGTGTCGGCAGCCATTATCCGCCCGGCTGGGTTCGGTGTCAACTGGTGAGTTCGGTTCGCAGCCGCAGGACCCGGTCGTGTCCAGGCGGCAGTCGGCCGTTACGATTTCCTCCGGGGCACGGTGCGCATCGCCGCCGCTCGTCCGGCCACCCATCCGGTGGAGAAGGCGGCCTGCAGGTTGTAGCCGCCCGTGTCTCCGTCTACGTCCAGCAGTTCGCCCGTCAGGTACAAACCGTCGACCAGGCGCGATGCCATCGTGCGCGGGTCCACTTCCCGAATGTCGACGCCGCCGGCCGTGATTATGGCCTCCTCGAACGGACGATGCCCGGTCACCTCAAGCCGTAAGTCCTTGAGCCACAGCCGGAGTCGCTTGCGTTCCAGGGCGGTCAACTGGTGACAGAGCTTGTCCCGCGGAACCGCAACCGACTCCGCGCACAGCGGCACGAGCTTCGCCGGCAGCAGCCCTTTGAGCAGCGTGCCGAACCTCTGCCTGCCATGAGACCTGAGGTCGCGCAGCAGGCGCGCTTCCAGCTCGTGGTCGTCCAGGGCGGGCTTGAGGTCGATGGAGACAGACACGTTCTCGCCCGAACGGAGCGCATCCACCATCGTCCTGCTCAGGGCCAGCACTATCGGCCCCGAAAGGCCGAAGTGGGTGAACAGCATCTCGCCGAAGGCGCGCGCGCGCTTCTTTTCGTCCACCCACACGCTCAGGGTGACGTTCTTGAGGCTCAACCCCTGGAGGTTGCGCGCTGTACGGCCCGCGGTCTCAACCGGAACCAGGGCCGGACGAATCGGAACGACTGTGTGGCCGGCTGAACGGACCAGCTCGTAACCGTCTCCGGTGGACCCGGTGGCCGGGTAAGAGGCACCACCCGTGGCCAGCACAACTGCGTCAGCGCGGTACTCGCGACCGCGCGGAAGGCTCACTCCGACGACGCGGCTCCCGTCCACGAGCAAACGCCTCACCGGTGACGCGTTCCGCAGGGTTGCGCCGCGTTCCGCGACCCAGCGTGACAGGGCCTCGACAACGTCCTCGGCCCTCCCACTGGCAGGAAACACGCGGCCGCCGCGCTCGGTGACTGTGGGAAGGCCGCGCGACTTGAGAAAGTCCACCAGTTGAGGAGCGGAGAATTGCGAGAATGCCTGTCTCAGAAATCGGCCGTTGGGGCCGAAATGCTCGATGAACTCGGGCAGCGGCGACACGTTGGTGAGGTTGCAGCGCCCCGAGCCTGTGATGGCCAGCTTCATGCCCGGCCGTTTCATCTTTTCAAGCAGCAAGGTCTCGGCGCCGGCTTCCGCGGCCCGGCCCGCGGCCACGAGACCCGACGCACCCGCTCCGACGACTATGACCCTGCGTTTCGGCATACACCTCCCGGCACGTCGGACCGTCCTGGCCGACTCCGCGTGCAGTCACGCTCCGGTCCGGCATTATACCCGAGCCGGTCGCTCGCGGCATCAATTCAGTCACCCTCACGACACTGTCGCCGCGCGCAGAAAACGAATCGGGGGAGACCCAACGTCTCCCCCTTTTCGTTCATCACTTGAAATGCCTGACTACCGGAATGGCAGAGGTCAGCGACTGATCACCGGGCCACAGGCACTAACCCCCGGCGTTCAGCCGTGCCGACCTTAGAATCTCCTGTAACCGCCGCCGCCGCCGCCTCTACGCTCTCTCTCGCGCGGAGGACGAGCCTCGTCCACTTTGAGTGTGCGGCCCTTGAACTCGGTCGCGTCCAGAGCTTCCTTCGCCTTCTCGGCCTCGGCCGAGCTCGACATCTCGACGAAGCCGAAACCCTTGCCCTCGATTACGGTGACCTGCCTCACGGTTCCGTGGGCAGCGAACAATTCCTCCAGCTGGTCGCTGGTGACTGAATAACCAAGATTACCAACGTAAAGCTTGCTACCTTGCATTCTACTGAATCTCCTTCTTCACACTTTCTCTCAGTCCAACAATGGCTCGGGGAGGTAGAAGCAAAATAGCATTTCAAACCTCTCTGACGGCAACATTACCAGACTCCTGAGAGTGCCAAACACTAGCCTGTTTCAGATGCTCTGATCGATCCCTGCACACCTCCTGTAGTCAAAGGCCTTTTCAAGTGATTCCGTTCGCCCGGTTCCGGAATCTTGACGCCCGGACACCGAGCGGTGTATTGCGAGGGCGGAGCGAGTCGTTTGAGGGAAACCACAGATAGACGTTCAGAATGGAATTCCAGAGCGGACTATCTCTGTTGCGGAGACTTACTCAAGCTGTTCTCTCAACCTCTTCGCCGGGCCGGGTTCCCCGGAAACCGACGACCCTCGGCTTTCATACATTTACATTATCGGCCATAACGTCGCCCCTGTCAATAGGTGATTTTGAGGCGACACCGCAAC
>JAFGJU010000119.1 GCA_016928935.1 Candidatus Eiseniibacteriota bacterium
GGACCCGACACCGCCACCAGAACGGCCGTGTGGGCCCTGACGCCGGCCCTGGCCGCCGCCTCCTGTGCGAGCTCTATCAGGCCCTTGTCGTACGCCCGGCTCATGTCCGGAAAACGGGGCCCAATCTCGTCGTCGTTGGGGCCTATGAGAGGGTTGTCTCCCATCAGGTTTATGTGGTCGCGTATGATGGCCACGTCGCCGGGCTCAAAGTCCTGGTTCATCGCGCCCACGGCGCTCGACAGAACGAGCACCCCGGCCCCCAGGGCTCGCATCACCCGCACCGGGAAGGCCACCTGCTGCATCGTGTAGCCCTCGTAGAAATGGACCCTGCCGCGCATCAGCACGACGGGCTTCCCGGCCAGCTTCCCCAGCAGAAGCTCTCCGGCGTGATACTCGACCGTGCTCACGGGGAAATTGGGTATCTCCGAGTATGGTATGGTCGCCTCGGCCTCCAGATGCCTGGCGAGCTGACCCAGGCCGGTTCCCAGGATTATGCCGACCTGGGGCGTGACCCGGGACCGGCTGCGTATGAACGACGCCGCCTCGTCTATCCTTTTCTTCAGTTCGCCTGCCAAGTTCACACCCCCTTCTCCGTCTTCGCCGCCGTGGTGTGACCCATTCCTTCGACTGAGACAATCTTGACCCTGGAGGATTGTCCCCTCACAATTCTGACTGCTGATTCCGGGACCCCGAACTTACCGGCCAACAGTCTGACCAGTTCCTTGTTGGCCTGTCCCCTCACGGGCGGGGCCGTGAGCCTCACCTTGAGGCTGCCGTCGGCCAGGGTACCCACGACCTCAGTCCGTCGAGCTCCGGGTTGCACCCTCACTGTGACGAGCACACCCACGGACCCTACTCGCCCTCCCTCGTCCTCACTTCGACGTAAGGCGCCGGCTCCTGTGGCGTGCCCGCCTGAGCCGGCTGCGAACCGGCTCCCGGCTGCGAACCCGCTGACGGCCTTGCCGTTTCTTGAACGGCCGTTTCCTCCGTGCCTGTCCTGTCGGACTCTCCGGCCTCGACGGGGGCCGCGGAATCTTCCGCGCCGCTCCCGCTCCGCGTCTCTTCAGGACCGAACGCTATCGAATGCTGCGTTTCCCGCAGCCTCTCCACGGTCTCGTGCTCTTCCTCCGTGTCCACCGAGTGGAACCTCAAGAGTTTCAGCTGAGTCTCTATCAGGGACCGTAGGCGCGCGATGTAGACTTCCTTCTGGTTCTGCAGCTCCACAATCTCTCTTCTGAGCTGGCTGGCCCTTCTCGTCGTGTCGTCCAGAATCCTGTTCGCCCTGAGCTCCGCGTCTCTCAGAATGAGCTCGGCTTCCTTCCTGGAGTTCTCCCTGGACTCGTTGCTCACCCGGTCGGCGGTCAGTAGCGTGTCGCGCAGGGCAGTCTCGACCTTCCTGTACTCCTCCACCTGGGATTCCAGGACCTCCACCTTGTGCTCGAGCTCCCTGTTCGCGCTGACGAGCTTCTCCATCTCGTCCGCGACTATGCCCAGAAAGATGCGCACCTCCTCCGGGTCTGCCCCACGCACCACCTTCTTGAAATGCTGATTCCTTATGTCAACCGGTGCGATCTTCAATTCAGTCACCTCCAGTCGGGTCGTAGCACGGTCGCGCCCACCTCGCGCTCATTGCCTCGGGCCGAATATCGCCGTGCCCACTCTTATCAAAGTCGCGCCCTCCTCGATTGCCACCTCGAAGTCGCCGCTCATTCCCATCGATAGGAGGCTGGTATCCACGTTCGAGAGCCCCATCCCGGAGATTCTGTCGGCCAGTTCTCGCAGGAGAGCGAACGCCGGCCTGGAGTCCTCCGGCCGCTCCACAATAGGGCCCACGGTCATGAGCCCCCTCACCCTGAGCCCGTCCAGAACGCTTATCTCTCCTGCGGCCGCGGCCACCTCCTCCGGCTTGAACCCGAACTTGCTGGCTTCGCCGGAGGTGTTCACCTCGAGCAGGATGTCCACTCGCTGCCGTGTCCGCAACTGCGCTTCGACGGCGCGCTGGCTGACGGCCTCGGCCAGCCTCACGCTGTCAACGGACTGGATGACGTCGAATATCTCGAGCGCCCGTTTCACCTTGTTGGACTGCAGGTGCCCGACCATGTGCCACGTTGCCTTGCGGCCTATCTTGTCGAACTTGGCCGAGGCCTCCTGCACCCTGTTCTCGCCGACGTGCTTGACGCCAAGGCCGATTGCCTCTTCGATGAGCTCGACCGGCACCGTCTTCGTCACCGCGACGAGCGTCACGCCGGCCGGGTCCCTTCCGGCTCTGGCGGCCGCAGCCGCCATTCTCTCCTCCAGAACCCTCAGTCTCGACCTGATTCCAGATTCCGCCATGACAAGACCCACAACCCATCGCCCGTTAGAGGCCACCGGCGCACGCGTGCGGTGCGCCCGGCTCAAAAAGCCGTCCGTAAACTCTTTACTATAGTCAGCCGCCCCCGTCGACGCAACAGAGAAATCCGGTCGCCGTCGTTGACACGCCGGCCCGCATTGCGTTAGAGTTGACGCCATGAGAAGAGCGACCAGCGAGACACTCGTCTTCGGGCACGGCGCCACGGGCGTCGTGGCCGTCCACGTCGCGCTCATAAGCGCCATAAACCGCCTGAGCGGCCTCTAATACTTCGTTATCCCGCTTCGTCGAGTCTTCGGACATTTACAAGTCGAACAACATCCTCCCGCGCGTGCGCGGACGATACTCGATGCCGTAGAGCCTCGGAGGCGAACGTACCATCCTCTTGCGCGCGCGCACGATACTGGACGAGAGCGGCACGCTGGACAACCCAGAGGACATTCTCCCGCGCGTGCACGGACGATGCGGCGGCGTTACGTGTCCTCCCCTGAGCGCCGGCGGTCTTGCACAGAAAGACAGGAGCCAACCATGAGAATCATAGTACTGGGAGCCGGGCTCATCGGACGCCCGATGGCTGTTGACCTCGCGGCCGACGCCGGTTTCGAAGTGACGGCCGCGGACCTGGACGAAGAAGCACTGCGTAAGTCTCGGGAGGCGGGGCCCGGCGGCGGGCCTCGAATTGCGACCGTCAAAGCGGACCTGTCCGACCCGGACCGCGTCAGGCATCTGGTCAAGGATTACGACTTCGTGCTCATTGCCGTGCCCGGTTTCATGGGCTTCCAGACGCTCAAGGCCGTCGTCGAGGCAAGGAAGAACGTCGTGGACATATCCTTCTTCCCCGAGGACCCGTTCCTGCTGGAGGACGCCGCGGTGCGCGCCGGTGTCACAGCTGTGGTGGACTGCGGCGTGGCGCCGGGCATGTCCAACGTCCTGGTCGGGTACGTCGCCCGCGAGCTGGACCAGGTGAAGCGCGTCACGATCTACGTGGGAGGGCTGCCCGAGTACAGAGAATGGCCCTACGAGTACAAGGCCGTGTTTTCTCCAATCGACGTCATCGAGGAGTACGTCCGGCCCGCTCGCTTCGTGGAGAACGGGCAAGTCGTCACAAAACCGGCTCTGTCAGACCCCGAGCTCCTGAGCTTCCCCGAAATCGGCACACTGGAGGCCTTCAACACCGACGGCCTGAGGACGCTGGCCAGGACGATTGCCGCGCCCCACTTGAAGGAGAAGACACTCCGCTACCCGGGCCACATCGAGAAGATGGCCATGCTGAGAGAGACCGGGTTCTTCAGTCGCGAAGAAGTCCAGGTCAACGGGGCCAGGGTCCGGCCTCTGGACTTCACGGCCAGACTTCTGTTCCCGAAATGGAAGCTCCAGGAAGGAGACCGCGACATCACCGTGATGCGCGTCATCGTCGAGGGAGTGAAGGCGGGCGCGGACTGGAGGCACACGTACGACCTCCTCGACCGTTACGATTCCGCGACCCGGACCCATTCAATGGCGCGGACGACCGGGTACACCGCCACGGTCGTCCTCAGGATGCTGGCCGGCGGGCTGCTCAAGGGCCGCGGGCTCCTGGCCCCGGAGCTCATGGGCCGAGAGCCGGGATGCGTCGAACTTCTGCTGGAGGGGCTCAAGGAACGCGGCGTCGTCTACACGAGGACCGTGGAGCGGCTCTAGTCGGACAGGCGGCATCGTGGATTCGCGGCCTAGGGTGGCGCCGTGGATCACCGGCAACGTTGTCGCGCGAACCGCGGCCTGCGGGCGGGCCGTGACATGCCTCGCGTCAGGCCGGACCGTCCCCGTCAGGCCAGAAGAGGCCGGTTGCATAGGGCCCTCGACGATACTAACATGGGATCGAATTTCCTTTAGAGAACTTGAGGGCATTCTGGCCACGATGCTCGAGTCAGGCAGAAGGAGATCGCATGCAGCATTTCTTCATCTTCATGTATGTCTTCGTGATTCTAACCGGCGCCGCGTCTATCGCAATAGCTAGTCTCATACACGTGAGAACGCGGACCAGATTGCTGGCCGAGTATATCTTGTACATCTCAAACCTCTTGTTCTTCATCTTTGTATATCCATTATTGCTCCTGTATTTCCATCTGAATGTGGCCGA
>JAFGJU010000120.1 GCA_016928935.1 Candidatus Eiseniibacteriota bacterium
CACTTCGCGTTTGACTTTCCGTGGTCCGGGGATTATGTTTGTGTGTGCCACCCTCGCTTCCGGCTCACTTGTCAAGGAGTGCCTTAATGAAGATATACAGGTGCCGCATCTGCGACCAGGCCTACGTGGGTACCAGAAAACCCGCGAACTGCGCGTTCTGCGGGGCGCCCGAGAAGTACATGGTTCTGTCCAAGAACTGGAAGGAGGAGATGATCTCCACTCTCACGGACGTGTCCGAGAAACATCTCAAGAGCGCCATTGACATAGAGATAGAATGTTCCGGCTTCTACCGGTGCGCGTCACGAGTGGCACACGACGAGGAAGTGAAGGCCATGTTCTGCGCTCTGGCCAAGGTAGAGGCGGAGCACGTCACCACCATCCGCAGGATGCTGGGACTCCCGAGGGCGGGCTCGATGGAGCACGAGGGCAGGTGTTATCCGACCGATGCGCAGAACCTGGCTGAGGCCCGCCGAAAGGAGGAGCTGACCGTATCGTTTTATGACGAAGCGGCCAGGCAGGCCAGCGAGAAGAGGGTGAGGGAGGTGCTAGTCGCCCTGGCGGAGATCGAGAGAGACCACCTCGCGATGAGCTCCAGGAAACACTGAGCTGCCGGTTCGCTGCAGCCGCACGTCTCTGTCAGTCGTACACTGCGGACGGACACAGGGACGCCACCACGCAGATCCTGCACTTCGGCTTCCTCGCCACACACACAGCCCTTCCGTGGTATATCAACGCGTCCGAGAACGGAGTCCACAGGTTCTCCGGCAACAGCTTCGTTACGTCCTGCTCGATTGCGTCCGGATTCCGGCTCTTCGTGAACCCCAGTCTCTGCGAAAGCCTCTTCACGTGGGTGTCCACGACGTAGGCCGGCCTGCCGTAGTAGTTGCCCAGGATGACGTTCGCGGTCTTCCTCCCGACCCCGCGGAGTGAGGTCAGGTCCTCCATCGTGTCCGGCACCCTTCCGCCGAACTTCTGAACGATGTCCCTGCAGCATTCCACGATGCTCCTTGCCTTCTGCCTGAAGAAGCCGGTGGAATGGATCTCCTTCTCCAGCACCGACTGTTTGGCTTCTGCGAAGTCCGCGGCGGTCTTGTACTTCTTGAAGAGTTCCTTCGTGACCATGTTCACGCGGACGTCTGTGCACTGCGCCGCCAGGATCGTGGCCACCAGAAGTTGAAGCGCGGACTTGTGCTTGAGCGCCGTCTTTGCCTGGGGGTACTCATCGATCAGAATACGGGCGACCTGCACGGCTCTGTCCCGCAACTGTCTCGCGGGAGATGGGGCGCGCCTGCCGCCGTATTTCGGCGGCCGCTCTGCTCGCGGCGTGACTGCCGCCGCATTCTTGCTCCGCCCGCTGAGGCTTTTCTTCTTCGGTCTAGGCATGGGCTGACACCTCTCGTAGGCTATTGGGGACATGGCCGGCGCGCTTCCTCCTGACGAGCAGGTCCACGAAGGCCTCGAGCCTCGTGCTTATTCCTCCTTCGTCCGAGTGTTCGTCTATGGGTAGCGGCAGGACGGGTATCCCGAAATCCTCCGACACCTTGTGCATTGCGCTCTGCGCCAGCACCTCCGGCATACAGGTGAAGGGCATGATGAGGACTACACCGTCGAAGTCTCGGCGCACTGCCTGGATGGTCTCTCCTATGCTGTGGCACCCCGTGCACAGGTCCGGATAGCGCATGTAGGGCGAGGCGTCCCGCGTGGCCTCTTCCTCTTCGTGCCTGCCCTTCCTGTCCATCCATATGGCCCTCAGGATGCTGCGGCCGAGCCAGTAGGACCTTTCCACCTCCACTCCCATGTCTCCCAGCTTCTGCTGCAGGTGGAAGTTGACGTTCGGCTCAGCCATCATGTACGCCTCTCCGACGATGCGTATCCTGGCGAGAGGCGCCCTGGCGCGGTCACGTGCTTCGCGGAAAGCTCCGCGCATGCGCTCCGACGCGTGCTTGAGGCTTCCCGTGTCGGAGGCGTCGTCCAGGGCAGCGTGCCATTTCCTGAAGAGTCGAGTGGTGAGGCCCGCGCTCTTCTCCCGCGGCCGCGTCTCCATCGACAGCACCTCAAGCTCCTCCAGCGCCAGCAGCTTCCGTATCCCGAACACAAAAGCCGGGAGCACGGCCCGCCAGCCCACACCGCCCCCGAACTGCCTGAAGCGGCTCAGAAACTCAATCGGCTTGTCGTAGTTGACCGGGATCATCTTGAACTTGAAGCCCATGTCCCTGAGGATTATCTCCTGGACGGGCCAGTAGAACCCCAGCCGGCAGTTTCCGTGACTCGTGGCCATAGCGACCGTGTCGGCACCCAGCTCCAGGCCCTCTATCATGTTGCCCAGTGTGACCTTGAAGGGAAGGCACACAAGTTCAGGTGAGTACCTCGTGGCCAGGGCCATCGTTCTCTGGCTGGTGGGAGGGGGCACGATGACTTCCTGTCCCAGACGGCGGAACACGGACTTCATGGCCACCGTGAGGGGCCCCATGTGCGGATAAGTCACGATCATCGTCCTGCTCCGGTCCGCTCGCGCTTCTTTCTACGAACGACGGCGTCCAGGAAGGCTTCGACTCTGGTGTTCATCCCGGCCTCTCCCGTGTGCTCGTCCAGGACGAGCGACATGTACGCGACGCCCGGGTGTTTGCGCGCCTCTGAGTCTATCAGCACCTTTATCAGGGCGTCGGGTCCGCACTCGAAGGCTATCAAGTATATGACGCCGTCCAGGGAATCGGACTTGAAGAACAGGCGCGCCCCGGCCAGGAGTTCCTTGGCGGCGGTCCAGTATGGAGGGCAGTCCAGACGGGACGTTTCGTCCTCTATGGCGGCCGGGTCGAGGTCCTTGACCGTCCGAATTAGGATTCCGAGCGCCGTGAGTTTTTCCAGCAGATTGAAATTGATGAAAGGGTCGAAGAGGTTGTAGGGGTGGCCCAGGACCGCTATCTTGAGCCCCTTCCAGCCGGGACCGCCGACTTCGTCGAAAAGGAAGTCGGCCTCCGGGGCGGCTTCCTGGCCCGTGCGGAACCACTTCTTCTGGGCCTCGAACGCCTCTCTGGCCGCTCGCTTGAAGGCCGGCAGTCGGCCCAGTCTCTCGGCCACGGCTCTGAGCTGCTTTTCCTGGCCTGCGGCTCGCTTCCTCAGGTCCACGACGGGGTCCAGTATGGGCGGCAGGCCCTGTATGTTGAGCCTCACCATGTCGGGGAAGGCGACTATCTTTGGGCACGTGTAGGCGTCCTTCTCCACGCTGAGGACCCTTGGAAGGAACAGGAAGTCGGCCTTGGGGGCGACCGCGATGACGTGACCGCAGGCAAGCTTCACGGGCAGGCAGATGTCCGTCAGGGAGTGCTGTAGTCCCAGGTCCAG
>JAFGJU010000121.1 GCA_016928935.1 Candidatus Eiseniibacteriota bacterium
CGACAGCTCTCGCGCCTCCGTGCCCAGCATCCGCGCGAGAGGCTCGTTGACCGAAAGGACTCGGCCCTGTTCGTCAAGGACTAGCAGACCGCTCGCGACCGTGTCCAGAAAAGTGCTCAGGCTCGCTTCCGCGGTCTCGGCTCTCTCACGCAGCATCTCTCCCAGAAGCTCCACCTCGCGGGTCTTTCTCTCCAGCTTCTTGACCACGAGCACCGCCAGCGCAGCGACGGCGAACAGAAAGATGATCTTCACGCCGTGATCGGCCTCGAGCCCCGGGTGGGGACCCAGAACGCCGGCTTCCACAGTGTAGAGTAGGGCGGCCACCCCCGCACCGTAGATGCATCCCGAAGCAGAAAGCGTAAAGGCCCCCACTAGAACCTCGAGAGGATACAAGAAGAAGAAGATACTCTGCCCGCCGCCCGTGAAGTGCACCAGCACTGTCCAGAGGAGCATGTCCAGCGCGATTTGCACCCACTTGAAATGAGTGCGGAAGTTTCCGGACACGGTCAGCCAGTAGTAGAGGAGATTGAGGGCCGTGGCGGCGACAACGACCCAGAAGGCCGGGACGAGCCACGGTCCGGGCAAGAACCGCCCGGAGATGAGGCAGACGACCGGAACGGACGCGGCGATGATCTGCCTGATGAAGAAGGCCTGTTCGTAATGAACGACCGAAGCGTGCGACAGTCTGCGGGTGGCTTTCCAGCCGCTGGACTGCATGCCGCTTGCCCCAGCGGGCATCACCAACCTCCAGGGCACCGCCGTGCCGGCACACGGCGCAAGAGTTGGCTCCGGCAACCCAGATGAGAGTTCGATTAGCTGGACGATCAGCGCGATGACGGAAGCTAACGGGGGCTTTCAGCTCGGGTCGGGAGAAAGGTCAATGGCGCCACAGCAGCCCGGGCGCGTCGATTCCGCGTCGCGATTCTGTCATGCCGTGCGCTTGCGCCGCGACCCTCGAGGGCCCGCCGGCTTCCCGACGGACGGAGGGTCCGTTGGCTCCTGTCGCACGACAGCGACGGAATCATAAGGCATGCTAGCACATATGTGATGGGAAGTCAAGTCCGTCACGAACTTAGAGTGCCGGGCGTGAGGTGACTGACGGCGGGGGCGCCCAGGGTCACAGAAGGTCCACGACCGGCGGCACTACCCCGTTCTCTCTCATCAGGATACAGACCTGTCCGCGGTGATGGATCTCGTGGGTAAGAAAGTGCCAGAGGATCGTCTCCACTTCTATCACGCCTCCGGCGTCCCCGGGCACCGCGCGCGTCTCCCGCAGCGTCTCCGCGGACGCCGCGGACAAGAACCTCCGGGTGCGCTCGCGAATCCCGTTCCAGTCCGCTTCCAGTGCCTCGACGGCCGAGTATTTCTCGGGCGTGTACTTGCGGTGTTTCTCACCCAGGACCACGGAGCCCATCCAGTAGTCTTCAGCATCCATCATGTGGACGAGCAGATCCCTGACGGAGGGGAGCCCCGGTTTCCTGGCTACGAAGCTCGCGCCGTCCATCTTTTCCGCCACGGCCAGAATCCTCCTTCTGGATGACTCCGCGTGCTCGAACATCTCCTTGATCGTCATGCGCCCTCTCCCGCCCGGTTGACCGGTGCGCGTGTCGGCCAGCGATACCGCTGTGTGTCTGGCATGCGCGTTGCAGTAATCTTAACACTCGCCGGAAGCGTTTCGCGCGTCCCAAACATGGAGGCCCACTCTATTGTCAGTGGCACTTGAAGATACAGTCGAGGCGATGTTGGAGGAGCTCGCCTCCGGGGCATCCGTCCCGCAGCCTGAGCCGGTCAGACCGTTGCAGGATGCAACGCGGGACGACCGTCCTCTGGTATCAGTGATAGTACCCGCGAACGGCTCACCAGACGGATTGCCAAACGTCCTCGACAGACTCGTCGAGGCCGTCGGGGCGCTCCGCAACAAGCTCGGCAAGCGCGCGGAGGTAATCGTGTCGGGCTACGGCGAGAGCTCTTCACGCATCGTGTACGCTGAGGAATTCGACGCCAGAGTCGTCTCCAGGAACCTACCCACGCTGTCGGCGGCCGTGAACGCCGGAGCCGCGACGGCCCGGGGAAGTCTCCTCGTCCTCCTCGACCCACACCTTACGCCGAGGGAAGAGTGTCTCTGTCACATCTGTGAGGCTTTGCGCGACGCGGACACGCTGGGCGGAGGCACGGCAGTGAGCGTCAAGAGCAGGGGCCTCGCCTCGACGCTGGCGGCGTTCGTGACGCGAATACCACTCCGCCTGCACGGCCTGAGTCTCGGGGTCTACTTCGTCCGCAAGTCGGCCTTCGACGGCCTGGGCGGCTTCAGCGAATCCACGCTGTCAAGCGAGACCCTGGAATTCGCGCTGAGACTGAAGAGGCACGCCGCCGACACCGGAAAGCGGCTCGCCAACATAAAGATGGTGTGCGCAACGGCCCCCGGCAGCTCCTACGCAAGACTGAGCGCCAAAGAGTGGTGCATGCTCCTCTTTGTCCCGCTTCTGCGCCGCCGCTGGTTCGCCGCGCGGCCCTACAGGACTCATTGGGGCTGGCCTCCCGGCGCAGGCAACGGGACACGCGCTACTGCTGGAGCAACGAGTCTATCAGGCCGATGACCTCGGCAATCCTGCCCGTCACGGCCACGTCGTTCCCGTCCAGACCAGCCTGAATGTCTCCCAGGCCGGCCTGCACCGGCGCCAGCTTCTCAGAGAACTCGGGGGCGTATCCCGACTCCGTGGCCGCTCCGCTGAAGGCGACCTTCGCGTTGTCGAACGCCTCGTTCGCCTTTCCGAAGTCTCTCCGTTCCGCATTGGTCTTTGTCTCGACGAGAGCCCACCTGCACTTTGCCAGCTCTTTCTGAGTCTTGGCCCTGGCAGTCTCGGCCTGACAGTTCTCGAGATCGGTCTTGACCGCACCCAGTTCCTTCTGTACGTCGGCCACCCGCTTCGAGCCCATCAAGAAACCCACAAACAGCGCCACCACGAAGACGATGATAACGAGAATGACTATTCTACCGCCGCTCATTTTTACCTCCACTCCGGCCGCCGGGCCGTCGCCTTTCGTCGCACGCAGCCGGGTACGCTTCCGCGCAAGCGCGCGCGGTGCGCGCGCGGTTGTGTTGTCCTCTGGGCCGCCTCGCGCCCTGCGGGCAATTAGAAGTAGTAACGACCAGCTATTCCGAGGAACAGCTTCGACATGTCGTCGTTGACGCCCCAGACTTTCACTCTGTTGTCGTCGCTCTCGGTCAGGGTTTTTATGTAGCCGATGTGCATCCCGAGGCTGGTGCTCGAGCCGAAGAAGTGCTCCAGGCCTACGAGCACGTTAACGGCGATGGCATCTGTGCTCTTGCCGTCGTCGTCGATCCAGTACTGGTTTATGCCGGCACTCGCAATCGGAACGGTCTTGTCCGGTCCCGGCTCAAGCATGTTCAGCCGGAACTGGCCGCCAAAAGTGATGAGGTCGGGGACGAAGCCGAACCCCAGGCCGGCGGACATCCAGCAATTGAAATGACTGGCCACGTCCACTCCCACGACATAGGGCATCCCCAGGTGCACGCCCATGCTGAACGACCTGTCGGGAGAGGTCTGTGCAACGGACCAGTCCTCGTAGTCCTGGCCGTAGCACGTGCACGAAACCGCCAAGACCAGCACGGCTGCCATCACAAGAGACTTACTGCGCATGTCGAGCTCTCCTTTCGCTTGACTCTGACCCTGTAAGACGGAATTCTCGGACGCGTCCGCCGCAAGCCGCGTGCGAAAGCTGTCGCCCTTCGTGCCGAATGATAGCAGTATCGCTCGACCGCGTCAACCGAGCGGGCGACGTGTGCGGAGCCAAAGCGACAACGTCAATCGCCGAACGCTTGAATCACCACGACTGCCGCCACCAGTCCGACGGCGTCCGCCACCAGGTCGCCTTTGCTGGCCCCCCGCCGTGACGCCGGCGTCTTGAACCAAAGGTCCCACAGCTCTTTTGCCGCTGATAGCCCGACGGCCCAGGCCACGCCGGTGTCGAGCCTGTCAGTCGCCGCTTCACCGGTCAGCACGATTGCGTATGAGGCCAGGAGATGGAGTCTCTTGTCCGGCGCACGCCAACCGGTCTCCATCGAGTCAGGCAGCCAGAATCCGGGGGCACGGCCCGCCCCCCCGGCCCCGGCCGCCCATTCGGAGCCGTCGTGCGGGCCCGCGCCTTCGCAGACTCCGATGTGCGCTGCGACAGTGAGCAGTGCCACGGACAGAAGCGTCCCGACGAGGGCACCGACAACGCTGTTTGTCTTCATGGAGAGACACAGTATCAGCTTGAAAGGCGCTCTGGCAATCCGATTGTGACGCGCGCAGTGGCGGATTGACTTGGACGGGGCCGCCCTATAGACTCATTGAGTGAGGCTCGGTCGGAGCTTGCAGGCCCGCCCGCCTGCGGCGCGGATGGGGCGGCCTCGGGCCCGAAGCGCGCTACCCTGCAGACAATCCCGGCAAGACTGGAGGCGGCATTGAGAACGGCGACTCGTGGACTTTCGGCCAGAGGCACTCTTCTCACCCTGGCAGTGCTCATCCTCACGACGGCCCTCGCGACGGGCCCTTCGCACGCCCAGAAGTATCTCCCAACCTCGGATTTCTCGAGAGCCGCGGCTGTTCCGGAGCCCGTGAGACTCAACTGGGTGTCTGGAAGGTCATTCCAGCCCTCGTCCACTACCGGGCTGGTCGTTCCCGGCGGCGCCCCGGACGAGGTCCGGCAACTGGCGTCGAACCTCAAGGACGCCATGAGAGACCTGTACGGCGTCAATCCGGAATTGATGGTCACAGATCTCATACCCGAGAAGAACGTCATCCTCGTGGGCACGCTTCAGGACAGCAGCGCACTGGGACGTTTCCTTCCGAGTGCGTCGAGAGAGCAGTTCGGCAAGCACCCGAACCAGGGTTACGCGTTGTCGGTCACAACGGACCGGGTCGTCCTCGTCGGCGGCAGCGCCGAGGGGCTGAGGTACGGCATGCAGACGCTGCTGCAGCTCGTCATGCCGGACCCCAGGGCCCAGACGCGCGTGATTCCACTGATGGAGATCGTGGATTTCCCGGCCGTGGAGATGAGGATGCTCCTTCTCCCGTTCGGCAGCTACAGGCAGGTGAGCCAGATGGGGGCGATGAGGGACCTCATCAACGTCGCGCAGGCGCTGCACATGAACGCTGTCATGCTTCAGGTGGACAACGCGACCATGTTCGATTCGGCTCCGGGTATGGCCAGGCCCGGAGCCACGCCAAAGGACACGCTGCGCGCGATGGTGCGGTACGCTCGCGAAGCGGGCCTGGAGGTGATTCCTCTCGTCTACACGCTGAGCAAGCAGACCTCCCTGCTTTGCACTACTTATCCGACCCTGTGCCTCGACAAAGACACATACGACCCCTCTCACCCGAAGCTGTACGACAAGTTGTTCGCAATACTGGACGAAGTAATCGAAATCTTCCAGCCGCGCTACTTGCACATCGGACACGACGAAGTGCTGGCCCTCGCGAAGATGCCGCCGGCTGACGCGCAGAGACTGTTCTTGGACGACGTCTTGAAGATCCACGAACACCTCAAGAGCAAGAACGTCGGAACAATGATGTGGGCGGACATGCTGATCCACTCTCGGGACTGCCCCGGGCAGGACAACTGCCGCGGCTCCCTGGCGGGCGTTCACGCGGTGCTTGACTCTCTGCCCAAGGACATAGTGTTGGTCGACGCTCATTACAGGCAGAGAAGCCCTGACTACCATTCGATGGACTACCTTCTATCCGAGGGGTTCTCGGTGCTGGGATGCGTTGCGAGCGACACATTCACGGTCAACAGCTTCAGCAGGTACGCCGCCGGAAGAGACGGGAAGGTCCTCGGCATGGCAATGGCCCTGTGGGATTGGTCCCGGTACGGCGGAATGAGCACGCCCCGGAAGTCGTTGCGGCACGGAGCCGAGGCCTTCTGGCGCGGGGGAATCCCTCCCGAAGACCCGACGGGTGAGAACATACCGGAGGTTTTGAGGAACAACAGATACTGACGGCCGGCGCTCTTCCCTAGGAGCGCAGCATCGAAGGGACTTCCAGCCCGTGCGATTCCATGAGACGCCTGTCTCCCAGGATCGCTCGGGCTTCGCCGTCTGCAATCAACTCTCCCGAGTCCAGCAATAGAACCCTGCCGCACAAATCCAACACGCTGTCGATGTCGTGCGTCGAAATCACCTTCGTCGCGTCCAGGGACTCTATCAACCGAAGGAAGGCCCGCCTGCTCCTGGGGTCCATGTTGCTGGTCGGCTCGTCGAGGGCGATTATCTTGGGCCGCATGGCGAGGATGGCGGCCAGCGCCGCTTTCTTCTTCTGGCCGAAGCTGAGATGGTGCGGAGCCTTTCCGCCCTGACCGTCGAGGCCCGCCTCTTTCAGGGCCTGACCCACGCGGGCGTCCACTTCGTCCCGCGGGAGCCTCATGCTCAACGGCCCGAACGCGATGTCGTCAGCGACGGTCGCGCTGAATAACTGGTCGTCCGGGTCCTGGAAAACGATGCCGACTCTTTTTCGGATGGCCTTGAGAGTCTGTTCCGACACTTCAAGCCCGTCCACGACGACCGAGCCCCGGCCCCGGAGAAGCCCGTTGAGATGAAAGAGCAGCGTTGACTTGCCCGCGCCGTTCGGGCCGACGACACCCACGCACTCGCCCTCGTTGACCCTGAATGAGACATCTCGGAGCGCAACTGTGCCGTCCGGGTACTTGAACGACAGGGAGTCTATTTGAATCACAGGTCTGGATGTCGTTGACATCGGAATGCCCCCCGCGTCTGACTCACGGGTCAGGGTGTCTCCAACTCCAAAGGCGCTCCAGCAGGCCTGACCGCCTCAAGGCCTCAGGAGGACCGCAGCCAGGACGGGACCGAGCAGGAGGAGGGGAAACAAGGCGCCCGTCAGCGCAACCCGCCGACGCGGGGGTGCCTCCGAGGCAACGCCCGTTCGTGACGCGCGGGCGATGGGCTCCAACCCGTCGAAGCCCCTGGCGCACATGGCCAGGTACACTCTCTCGGCGCGTTCGTACGATTTCACGAGGAGGACGCCTATCAGACTCCCGAGGTAGCGGAACTCGGCGGGCCAGCGAAGTCGTCCCACTCTCCTCGCCTCCCACGACCTTCTGAGCCGCGAGAGCTCGTCCACGAGCACAAACAGGTATCTAAGCATGAAGCCGGTGGCCACAGTCAAGATCGCCGGCACGCCGGCCCTTCTCGCCGCCGTCAGGAGCCTGGCGCTCCCGGTCGTGCTCAACAAGAGGCCGAAAGTGAAAACCGAAATGAAGGACTTCACCGCCATAACGCCGAACGAAACGAGGGCAGCGTCGTTGCCTTCCTTCGCCGCCGGCCCCACTTCCATCCAGGAGTGGCCCGAGCCCCAGGACCCCCACGCGGGCGCGAGGTCCAGCCCTCGCCCCAACAGGTTGACCGCACCGATCAGCAGCACGAAAGGGACCACCACAAGTGTCCTGCGCAGGAGAAAA
>JAFGJU010000122.1 GCA_016928935.1 Candidatus Eiseniibacteriota bacterium
CCGGGTGCAACCGGCCGCCTACTTCCGGCTCCCGTGTACGTAGAACGGCAGTCTTGTGACCCTGGCTTTGAGCTCCTTGTCCCGGACAGCAATCTGAACCTCGGTTCCGGGCTGCCACAATCCAGCTTCCAAATAACCCATGGCCAGTCCCTTGCCCAGGCTCGGAGAGAAAGTGCCGCTGGTCACGTGGCCCACTTCCTTGCCGTCGGCCTTGACGGCACAACCCTGACGCGCAATGCCGGTTTCCAGAAGCTCCATCCCTACGAGCTTGCGCTTGACTCCGGCCGCTTTCTCTGCCACCAGGGCCTGCTTGCCCACGAAATCGAGTTTGTCGAGCTTGACTGTCCATCCCAAACCCGCCTCCAGCGGAGACGTCGAGTCGTCTATGTCGTTGCCGTAGAGACAGTATCCCATCTCGAACCTGAGCGTGTCACGCGCACCCAACCCGATGGGCTTGATCCCCGACCCGCGGCCGGCCTCGAAAAGCATCTCCCACAGGAAATCGCCGGCGTCCCAGTCATGGTAGAATTCAAACCCGGCCTCGCCGGTGTACCCGGTCCTGGAGGCCAGCACGGGCTTCCCTTCCACTATGACCTGAATGTGACGGTTCCGGCCGAGCGATACGAGCTCGGCCAAGCCGACCTTCCTGACGACCTCGTCGGCGGCTGGCCCCTGGAGGGCGATCTGTACCGTGTTCATCGAGCGGTCCTCGACCCGGGCCCGGCTGCCCAACTCGCGGCATCTCTCCAAGATCCAGGCGAGGTCCTTGGCCGTGTTGGCGGCGTTGACCACGAACAGCACGTCCTCACCCACCCTGTACATTATGACGTCGTCCACTATGCCGCCTTCAAGGTTGCACATCGGCGAATAGAGGCACGCACCAGGCTGTATGGATTCGAGGTCGTTCGTCACCAGGCGATTGGCCGTCTCCAGCGCCCCCAATCCCGTGAACCATATCTCGCCCATGTGGGACACGTCGAACAGTCCGGCTGCCTCGCGCACGGCCTTGTGCTCGTCCACGATGCCGGTGTACTGGATGGGCATCAGCCACCCGGCGAACTCTGTCATCCGAGCGCCCAGCTCGCGGTGACGTCCTACCAGCGGCGTTTCTCTAGGCATGGGTCTGCGTCTTTCTTTACTGCGTTCACGCGCGGCTGGCTGCCTGCCGTCGCACGTTCAGGGCTCAACTGGAATACCCCTCGGCAAAAATCTATTTAGAATACCACACGAACGCCCAAAGTCAAGAACGGTTGGACAGCGTTCATTTCGGTTGAAATTCCTGCGGCCCCGTGAGACATTCAGGTATTTAGTCCGGGCGTTGTCGTCCGTCCGGGCGATGTCCAGAGAGAGGAGGACTGAGTGCATTTCACACTGCGCGTCCGGGTGCGCGCACTGGTGGTTGCGGTCGTGATTACCGCTCCGTTTGCCTGCGTCCCGCTTTTCTCGCCCGGCGCCGGGGCCGTCACACTGACCCGACTCACGAAGGGTCCGAGCACAGAGGCAGACCCCTGTTTTTCGCCGGACGGCCAGAGGATAGTGTGTCTCAAGGACGATCAGTTCTCCGGAAACCGCGAGATATGGGTCATGCCGGCCAGTGGCGGAGCTGCCATCCTGCAGCTCACCAGCCAGAATCTGGGGCCGACCTGGCCGACGTGGTCGCCCGACGGCTCGACGATTGTGTTCGTCGCCAGGGACAAGCTGATGAGCGTCCCGGCTGGGGGCGGTCAACCGCTTCGTCTCACTCGCCGCGGCGGCCGACACCCTGCCTGGTCTCGTGACGGAACCAGCATAGCTTTCGCGTCGGGGTACACGTGCGACCTCTGGAAGGTAGCAGCCGGGGGCGGGGGCGAGTCCCTGCTCCTGGGCCAGTCGTTCTATCGGGAGCTCGACCCCACCTTCTCACCCGACGGAGAGAGGATAGCGTTTGCGTCCGACAGGTCCGGCCATCTGGAGATCTACGTGTGCCCGGTCGCCGGAGGAGAGGAGACACAACTCACAGACATGAGAGGAACGAACCTCGAGCCGGCTTGGTCGCCCGACGGGAACTGGATTGCGTTCTCGCGGGTCACCGAACCGGACCGGGGCATCTGGGTCGTGCCGGCTGCCGGCGGCACACCCGTCTGTCTGACTTGCTCGGGATTCCAGGACGGCACGCCGAGCTGGTCACCCGACAGTCGGAGCCTTGCGTTCGACCGCCACATGGTGGACAACAACGACGACATATGGATAGCGGCAAACCTCGAGCTGCACCCCGCCGAAGTCGAGGAGACGACTTGGGGCCGCCTCAAGGCTCAGCTCCGGTGACTCGCCCGCGTATACCTCCCTGCTATTGAAAGGGGCCGGCTCAGAGCCGGCCCCAACCTGGTTAGTCTTCGCGCCGTACCCGCTTCACCTTAGCAACACAGTCTTGCTCGTGGCCTCGAAGCGGCCGGCCTCCAGACGGCACACGTAGACGCCGGAAGGCAGGGGCGACCCGCCGCCGTCTCTCCCGTCCCACACTTCACAATAGGTGCCCGGCTCGCGCCACGCGCGAACCAGTTCGCGAACGAACACCCCACCGACGTCGAACACGCTCAGCCTCACCCAGCCCGCGGTCGGTACCTCGTACCGAACGTTGCAGACCGGATTGAACGGGTTGGGATACGCCTGATGCAGGCGGCACGCCGCGGGCGCGGCTCCGCCGCGCACCTCGACGGGCCCGTACCGTTCCTCACCGGAGACGCCCGCCAGCACGATCTCGTACCAGTAGGTCCTGTCCGGTGCCACCGAGTGGTCCACGCATGAAAAACGCGTGGCAGTATCCTTTCGCACGACCACGTCCAGTGCGGCGAAATCTCCGTCTCTTGTGTCGCCCCGTCTGACCGTGAAGCTGGAAGCCGGCACGTCAACCGTGACCTGCCAGGAAAGAGTCACGGCTCCGTCCTGGACCGCGGCTGCCACCGAGCCGAACAAGAGGTCGGTCGTTCCGTCGGCCTTGACGCGCATGGCGTAGATGTCACCGTCGGAAGACGGGCGCCTGTCCCTCCAGGCTATTATGGCCCCGCCGGTGCCGTTTGACACGCACCGGGGCTCTGCCTGCCAGCCGTCGATCACACAGACTGACACGGCCTCTGCGGGCCAGAGCAAGGCGCCTGTCGAGTCCACGCGTTGGGCGTAGATGTCATATCCGCTCGCGCCGGCGGTGCGTTCCTCTTCCCACGTTATTATGGCTCCGCCGTGGAGGTCGGAGCACACGTCCGGGTTTTCCCGGCTCCCGCTCGCTGCAACCGCGCATACCTGCACGCCGTTCGCGCCCCACCGCGTGCTTCCGTCATAATTGACGCGCTGTGCATACAGGTCTGAGCTGTATTGTTTCGCCCAGGCAACGATGGCCCCGCCGTTACCGTCGGGCGCCATGCGGGCGTCCCTCTGGTCACCTTCAGCCGTGCAGATGGCGACGCCGTCCGGAGCCCAGCTCCATTCCTTGGACCCGGACTGGCCCAGACGCTGCGCGTAGATGTCCCACTGGGCGTTGTCCCGCCTGTCTCGCCACAACACGATTGCACCGCCCAGGCCGTCCGACATGACCCCTGCAGGGCCCTGGTCGTACGCGGCCGAGCACACAGGTATCCCACCCACAATCCAGAGCCCGTCCCCGGACGGGTCCAGGCGCTGCGCATAGATGTCTTTGTAATCCCCGCGCGAGTCAGTCCAGACCACGTACGCTCCGCCCGCCCCGTCGCCCGCGATGCGAGCGTCGCTCTGGTTACCGGATTCCTCGGACACCACTATCCCGTTCGCGCTCCACTGCACGACACCGGACGCGTTTATCCTCTGCGCGTATACGTCCCAGCTTGCGCCGCTCCGCATGTCCTGCCAAACGACGATGACACCGCCCGAACCGTCTGGAATTACCCTGGGATACGTCTGGTTGTAGGACGCCGTACATACGGCAACGCCGTCAGTCGTCCAGACCGGGGCACCGGTGGAATCCACGCGCTGAGCGTAGATGTCGTAGTCCACTGTGCTGCGGTAGTCGTGCCACACGACAATGGCCCCGCCGTGGCCGTCGGTCGCGATGTCCTCGGGCACCTGCAGAATAGGCTGGCCGCAGAGCTGGACGCCGTCGAGCGTCCATCTCACCTGTCCGTTCAAGTCGATTCGCTGCACATACGGGTCCATCAACGTCACGTCATCGCGCGGGTCAACCCATGTGATTATGGCTCCGCCCGCGCTGTCCCACGTCATACTGATACCCTCTTGTTCCATCGTTTCCGTGCAAATGGGAACCCCGTCCTCGGGCCAGCCGGCGAAAGCCGCTCTCCCAAACAACAGG
>JAFGJU010000123.1 GCA_016928935.1 Candidatus Eiseniibacteriota bacterium
GCGAGCGCGTATGAGGCGCCCGCCCCTCATTCTTTCGTCGGTGCCAGCAGTGACCTCTGTTCTATCATGCTCACTCTCGTGCTGGCAAAGAGGTTCCACTCGCTGTATACTGTCCAGGCGCAAAGATACGCGCGGGCATGCACGGCGGGCGGCGGGCAGCGAGCCCCGCACGCGCGACAAGTCCGGGGCTCGGTCGCCGCGCGACTGCACCCCGATTCCAGGGAATCAACAGCATGACCACCCATTCTGGCGTCACGGAGTCGTCGAAAACACACCACGAATCCCCCGCGGGGCCCGGCCCCGGACGGGGCGCGAGTCGGAGGACTTCGAACATGCTTGTTCCGACGATAATCATGGCAGCCCTCGCCATAGTCCTGGTGGTCATCGGCCACCGCAGGGGTGGGGGCAGCGAGATCCAGGGATTGAAGTTTGCGTTCGTCCTCCTGGCGGAGATGTTGCCTCTCCTTGTGTTCGCCCTCATCGTGGCGGGAATGATACAGGTGCTGGTGCCGAAGGAGCTCCTGGCCAGGTGGGTCGGCGCCGAATCCGGGATGCGGGGCATACTCCTGGGGACGGTCGCCGGCGGGTTGTCGCCGGGCGGCCCATACGTGAACCTGCCCTTGGCGGCGGGACTCATGCAGGCGGGTGCCAGCGTCGGCACGATGGTGGCGTTCTTGACCGGCTGGTCACTCTGGGCCGTGTCCAGGCTTCCAATGGAGGTGGGCCTTCTGGGCTGGAAGTTGACGGCGATACGCGTGGCGGCGACCTTTTTCTTCCCGCCCATAGCGGGCCTGTTGGCCCAGAGGCTCTTCGGGGGTGTCAGGGTGTTCTAGCTGCGGGACCCGGCGCCGCGCGGTCGTCGGCGCCACGGAGGACCCCGGGCGCGTCTCGCTGACCTCGGGCACGTCGTGGAAATCGGGTCGTCGGGAAGGCGGCTCTCCCTCGGGCGCAGGTCGCGGTTGTTGAACACGGGCGTGTCTTTTGAACGTTGACAAGAGCACGAATGACCGCTAGGCTGGAATGGCTGCAGGGGTCGTTGTGCCAAGACGAAAGCGAGCAAGCGTTGAGCACTCCGCCGCCGCTCGGGCTGGCCGACCACGTCGTGCTCGCCCCCATGGAGAAGGCCGACGTCTGCACGGCATCGTGCGGAGCATACAATACCGCACGGCCCGCACCGCCAAGATGGAGAATTTCTAATTCTTCCGGCGCCGGGCTGACGGCGCCACGACGGAAGGGTTCGAATACACAAAGCTACGCAGGCAGTGTGTCCGTCTCAGCGGCTCTGAGCAAGGAGAGGAGGAGCACCCATGAATCCTCATCCTGTTCGAACCATCGGCGACCTGAGGCTCGGCAACCACGCGACCTTTCTGTACCAGAACGAGCCTGAGCACAGAAATGTGATGACCAGGTTTGTGCGGCAGGGGCTTGAGAGAGGCGAGAAGGTCATCTACGTAGCGGATTCGCACACTCCGGAGACCGTCTCCAACTACCTGCGCAGCGAGAGAGTGGATGTCGACTCCCATCTGGACAGACGCCGGCTCGTATTCCTGACCTCATCGGAGACTTACTTGAGGCGCGGCGTGTTTGACTCAGAGAGAATGCGGGCGATGATAGTCGGTGAGGCGGAGCGGGCGCTGGCGGAGGGGTTCGCGGGCCTGCGGGGCACGGGGGAGATGACCTGGGCGCGGGGCTCGCCGGGAGGGTCGGAGAAGCTGATCGAGTACGAGCGCGCGTTGAGCGAGCTCGCGGAGAAGACCCACGTTCTGATGGTCTGCCAGTACGACAGAAGCAGCTTTCGGCCGGAGTTCCTCCTCGACATCCTGCACATTCACCCGTTAGTCATCGTCGGCACCGAGGTGTGCGAGAATTTCTACTACATCGCGCCGGCGGAGCTCGAGGACCACTATCTTCCTGCGGCGCGGTTCCGGGTCTGCATTGAAAACCTGCTGGTACGGAAGCGGATGGAAGAGTCGGTGCTGAGGAGCATGGAGCAGCTCAGACACTCGCAGAAGATGGAGGCGGTGGGGAAGGTTGCGGGCGGCGTCGCTCATGACTTCCGGAACCTCGTAACGGCCATCATGCAGTCGGCCGAGCTGCTCGAAGAGGAGTTCCCGCCGGGCGACCAGCGACGGGAGGACGCGCAGAAGATCCTTTCGGCCGCCGACAGAGCCGCACAGCTTGTGACGCAGCTGTTGGCCTTCGGCATGAGGCAGGAGCTCAAGCCGCGGATGCTCGACCTGAACTCCGTCGTCGGCAGCCTGGAGAACATGCTCAAGAGAGTGACGGGAGACAAGGTGGAGCTGGTGCTGCTGCTCGAACCGGAGTTGGGAGCCGTGAAGGCCGACCAGAGCCAGCTGGAGCAGGTGTTGATGAACATGGTTGTGAACGCCCGCGAGGCCATGCCGGACGGCGGGAGGCTGACGGTCAGGACCGACAACGTCACGCTGGAGCCCGGGCAGTGCAGGGGCGTGCCCGAGGCGAGGCCCGGCAAGTTCGTGCGGCTCTCCATAGCCGACACCGGGATCGGGATGGGCAAAGACGTTCTTGAGCAGATGTTCGAGCCCTTCTTCACGACCAAGCAATCGGGGACCGGGTTGGGGCTGTCCGTTGCCTACGGGATCATAAGGCAGCACGGCGGCTGGATAACTGTGGACAGTGAGCCCGGCAGGGGCACCAGGTTCCAGATATACCTTCCCGCGATCGGCGCGGACCGCCTGTCGGCTGCGCGGACCAGTTGAATTCCGCCGAGACGGCCGGTACAATTCGCCTTTAGTTGCTCTCCTCGGGGGGACACAGTCGAGTCCCCCGCACAAGGTCCGCTTCCCATTTCCCCTTGTGGTTGGGTGTGTGGGCATCGCCGTCGATCGAACCTGGAGGAACAACATGAAGAAATCTCTTGGGGCAAAGACACTGCTCTACCCGACGCCCGTATTGCTCGTGGGGACTTACGACAAAGACGGCAGGCCCAACCTCGCGACCGTTGCCTGGGGCGGCATATGCTGCTCGCAGCCTCCGTGCGTGGCGGTGTCCTTGCGGGAGGCCACGTACACGCACGGGTGCATCCTTGCGCGGCGGGCGTTCACAGTGAACGTGCCGTCAGCGGACCAGGTCAAAGAGGCCGACTTCTGCGGAATGGTTTCGGGAAGGACCGTCGACAAGTTCGCGGCCATCAAATTCACGCCCGTCAAGAGCACTCTTGTGGACGCGCCATACGCGGAGGAGTTCCCGCTGGTGCTGGAGTGCAGACTCTCCCGCACAGTGGGCGTCGGCCTTCACACTGAGTTCATAGGTGAAATCCTGGACGTCAAGGTGGACGAGCGCTTCGTGGGCACGGACAACGTGCCGATCGTGCAGAAGATCAGGCCGTTCGCGTACGCACCCGGAGAACAGAGATACTACGTCCTGGGAGACTGCATAGGAAACGGATACACGGAAGGCGAGGCGTTCGGCGTCAAAGAAGAATAGGCGGCCACGGCCTCGCGCCTCTGAGCGTCGCGCGAGGGCCAAGGTCGCCGTCTGCCCCCCGGCCCGCCCCGGGCGTCGTCGGCAAGCCCGGCGTCCGTTCGCAGGTCCGGTCGGACAGGACTCGGCGCGCGGCTCGAGTCTGGGCCGCGGA
>JAFGJU010000018.1 GCA_016928935.1 Candidatus Eiseniibacteriota bacterium
CCATGTGTGAGCTCAAGAAGCTGGTTCCCAGGTACGGCATTCAGAACCGCATAGTGGGGGGCGGGACGCTCGCCCTCATGGCCGTGCGCGAGCTCAGGCCCTGGGCCGTGGTGGGGGTGGCTTGTGAGAGAGAGCTTGTGGCCGCCATGAAGGAACTGTGGGGCTTGCCCATAATGGCGATCCCCAATTTCAGGCCGGAGGGGCCGTGCCGGAACACGCGCGTGAACGTCTCGCTCGTGGAGGAGGCCCTCCGGATTCTCTTGAAGCGGCCCGGTCCGCATTGTAGTATCCATTGAACGGGAACTTGCTCCGGGGCCGCAAGGCGGCGCAGCTCGCGGCCGGGCCGACTCACGCATGACTCAACGGAGGTAGGACAATTGAAGGACAGAGTGCAGGCAGTCATAAACAAGATAAGGCCGAATCTGGCGATGGACGGCGGGGACATCGAGCTTGTTGACGTCGACGTAGAGAGCGGCATCGTGAAGGTGCGGCTCAAGGGCGCGTGCGCAGGATGCCCGGCCTCTCAGATGACGCTCAAGATGTACGTCGAGGCCACGATGAAGAGGGAAGTGCCGGAAGTGAAGAGCGTGGTGGCAGTCTAGGCGTCGCAAGAGGGTGCGCCCGCACCCGGCACGGACCGCGTCTCCGCTGGCCGCCACCAGCGAGAGGGAGGCCGCGGACGCCGGTGCACCCGGCAGTACTGCTTCCAAGGGGGTGTTGACAATGGCCGTTTGTGAGATAAGCGTGGTTCCGGTAGGGACCGCCAGCGCCAGCGTGAGTGAGTTTGTGGTGGAGGCGCAGCACGTCATAAGGAAAAGCGGGCTCAAGTTCCAGCTGGGCCCCATGGGGACGTCCTGTGAGGGGGACGTCGAGGACTTGCTCAGGGTGGCCAAGGAGGTGCATGAGGCCTGCTTCAAGATGGGAGCGAAGCGGGTGCTCACCTCGATCAAGATCGACGACAGGCGCGACAAGCACCTCAGCATGGACAGCAAGCTCTCCTCCGTCGAGAAAAAGCTGGGTTCAAGTGGGTGATCCGTCCTATGCCGAGGCGAAGCAGGTCTGACCCGGGCCGCCGGACGGCCGGCGCTCTCGGTCGGGCGGCCTTCGTTCTGTGTCTGACGGCCGTTCTGTCGACGGCTCTCTCCTCCTGTCAGACAGAGGACCAGAGAGTGGAACACTCCAGGTCGAAGCAGACTCCCGACGACTTCTCCGCGGAACGCGCCATCATGGTTGACGAACAGATCGCGCGGAGGGGCGTCAGGGACCCTCTCGTGCTTTCCGCCATGCGGAAAGTGCCCAGACACGAATTCGTGCCGGAATCCTACCGGAAATATGCGTACGCTGACGAGCCGCTTCCCATAGGTGAAGGACAGACCATCTCACAACCCTACATCGTGGCCTGCATGACGGAGGTCCTGAGCCTGGACAAGAAGTCCAGGGTGCTCGAGATAGGCACAGGCTCGGGCTACCAGGCGGCGGTGCTGGCCGAGATAGCGGGGGAAGTGTACACGATCGAAATAGTCGAGCCCCTGTGCAAGCAGGCGGCTGAGACCTTGACCAGACTGGGTTACTCGAGGGTGCACGTGAGGTGCGGGGACGGCTACCGGGGCTGGCCGGAGGCGGCGCCGTTCGACGCCGTCATAGTGACGGCGGCGCCAGACCACGTGCCGCAGCCGCTGGTGGACCAGATGAAGACCAAGGGCAGGATGTGCATCCCGGTGGGCGACGCGTACCAGGAGCTGATGCTCATCACTAAGACTGACCGCGGCATCACGCAGAAAGAAATGCTCCCCGTCAGGTTCGTGCCCATGACCGGCGAGGCGGACAGCCGGTAGGGCGCCCGGGGCGGTCGGGACGGCGTTGCGGGCGGAGCAGCGAGGTGCGAAAGTGGGCGGCGAGACTGAAATCAAGTTCGAGAAAATCGACGAGTGCAGATGGATGATCCCCAGGTCGGGGGGAATGCGCGTGCCCGGGATAATATACGCCGACGAGAAGATGATGGCCCACATCAGGACCGACAAGAGTCCCCAGCAGGTCGCCAACGTCGCGCACCTGCCCGGGATAGTCAAGTACTCCCTGGCCATGCCCGACATACACTGGGGATACGGGTTCCCGATAGGCGGCGTGGCCGCGACGGAGACCGACGGCGGAGTGATCTCGCCCGGAGGGGTGGGCTACGACATCAACTGCGGTTGCCGGCTTATGACCTCGACCCTGTCGCTGGACGAGGTGAGACCCAGGATCAAGGAGCTGGTTTCCGGCCTGTTCAGGAACGTCCCTTCGGGCGTCGGGTCCAGGGGCAAGCTCAAGCTCGCCAGGAGCGAAGAGCGCAAGATGCTGCTGACAGGGGCCAGGTGGGCCGTGGAGAACGGTTACGGGAGGCCCGAAGACCTCGAGGCCACCGAGGAGGGCGGCTTCATGCCGGGCGCCGACCCGGACGTCGTGAGCGAGAGGGCCTACGAGCGCGGCAAGGACCAGCTGGGGACCCTGGGTTCGGGCAATCACTTCCTGGAGGTCGGCTACGTTGACGAGATCCACAGGCCGGACCTGGCCGAGAAGTGGGGTCTCTGGCTGAACCAGATTGTCGTGACAATACACTCCGGCTCGCGCGGCTTCGGCTATCAGATTTGTGACGACTCCCTGCAAGTGATGACGCGCGAGTACGGCCGGCTGGGCATAGAGCTTCCGGACAAGCAGCTCGCGTGCGCCTACATCAACTCGGCAGTGGGCCGGGAGTACCTGGGAGCGATGGCCTGCGCCGTCAACTACGCCTACACGAACAGGCAGGTCCTGATGCAATGGACCCGGGAGAGCTTCGAACAGGTGTTCAAGCGGAGCGCCGAGGACCTGGGCATGGACCTCGTGTACGACCTGGGCCACAACGTGGCCAGGCGCGAGAAACACGACGTGGACGGCAGGGAAGTGGAGCTGTGCGTGCACAGGAAGGGCGCCGCCAGGGCGTTTCCTCCCGGTCACGACAGGTTGCCGCAGAAATACAGAGACACGGGGCAGCCGGTGCTGATACCCGGCGACATGGGCACTCATTCGTTCCTGTTGGTCGGGACGCGTAAGGCCTTGGACGAGACCTTCGGCAGCACCTGCCACGGCGCCGGCAGGATGATGAGCCGCAAGCAGGCCATGAAGACGGCTCAGGGTCGGTCGATAGCCGCGGACCTGGCGGCGAAGGGCATCTTCGTGCTTTCTGCCAGTCAGGCGACGCTGGCCGAGGAAATGCCCGCAGCTTACAAGCGCATCGAAGACGTCGTGGGCGTCGTGGACAGGGCCGGCATATCGAAGAAGGTGGCAAGGTTTGCCCCGATCGGGGTCGTGAAGGGCTAGGTGGGGACGCCGAACGGGCGGGCCCGGCCTCCGGCAGACTGGCGGGTTCAGGTTTGTCCGAGCCTCTAACCGATGATGGTTCTGGAGGTTATTTTATTTATCTCTGAAATCAGGTGAAGATGAGAGGCTCAAGACATTCAGGAGGTGGCAGGCGGCGCGAGGGTCCCCGGCCTCACAAGCACGTTGCTCCGGGAGCGCCGGGAGCAAGGCCGGCCTCCCCGGGAGGCCGCGCGGGCACGGGACGCGCCTGGGGCCGTGGGAGTTCGTCCGGTCTTGCGAGTTCCGGAAGTCCCAAGGCAGGGAGAAGACTGCCTCTGCCCAGAAGGGCCGGCGGGCCCATGGACACCAAGAAGGGTGCCAGAGGATACAGGCGGCCTGGTGCGGGGGAGCTGCATCCCGAGGACCTGGAGGAAGTCCGGTTCGAGGGCGAGGGCGTAGGTGTGCCTGGAGCCGCGGCCGGCCGCGGACCGGAGCTGCTGCAGCCGCCGCAGCGGCGTCCGAGATACGAGCTCCTCGACCACACAGCCGACCTGGGAATGAGGGTCGAGGCGAGCACTCTGGAGGGTCTGTTCGAGGAGGCGGGCCTCGCTCTTTTTGACCTCGTTACGGACCTGAGCAGAGTGAGGCCGACTGGGCGGTTTGAGTTTTCGCTCAGAGCCGAAAACCTCGAGGGGCTGTTTGTGCAGTGGCTGCGCGAGCTTGTGTACCGCTTCTTCGGTGAAAAGACCGCGTTCTGCCGGCTGGAGGTGTCCGGGCTCACCGAGGAGTCGCTCACGGCCGCATGCTGGGGCGAACGCGTGGACCCTGCCAGACACGCTTTCCGCATGGAAATAAAAGCGGTCACGTACCACGACCTCAGGGTCGCGAGGTCCGCGGACGGTTGGACCGCAGAGGTAATATTCGACATTTGAGAAAACAGAGACCGGACCCGCAAGTGTGCCGGCACGCGACCGCGGCGGCCGGAGAGCCCCCGCGCTGAGACGCAAGACAGTAGCGCGCGTCGTCATCGGGCTCGAGAACCGGCAGACAGGCCGGGCCGCGTCACGACGCTGACCGGAGCCTGACTGTAGCCCGAGCCTGCGCGCCGGAGTGGTGCTTCTCGTGCGTGCACTGGTAACGCAAGCCCGCCACAGAGTGAGGGACGGAGCCTGCGGCGTCGCGCCTATGGGCGAAGAGAGCATGACGAAGAACGAAGCCAAGAAAGAGATTGCGACACTCCGCGAGAGCATCGACCATCACAACTACCGTTACTACGTCCTCGACAGCCCCGAGATATCGGACGCCGAGTACGATCGGCTCCTGAGGAGGCTCTCGGAGCTGGAGCATGAGTACCCCGGCCTGGTCACTCCCGATTCGCCGACGCAGAGGGTGGGCGCGACGCCTCTCGCGGCCTTCAGGGAGGTCAAGCATTCGAGCCCGATGCTGAGTCTGTCCAACGCGTTCGACGAGGACGAAATCCGTGAGTTCGACGCCAGGGTGAGAAAGCTCGTGGGCGAGGCGAGAAGCTTCCGGTACGTGGCGGAGCCCAAACTGGACGGACTGGCGGTGGAGATCGTGTACGAGAAGGGGATCCTCTCGGTCGGCTCCACCAGAGGCGACGGCGTGACTGGAGAGGACGTGACACAGAACTTGAAGACCATCCGCTCCGTGCCGCTCAGACTGAGACCGGGCAAGCTGGGGGCTGTGCCGTCTCTGCTGGAGGTCCGAGGAGAAGTGATAATGAGGCTGGCTGCGTTCCGCAAGCTCAACGAGGAGCGCGAGGAATCCGGCGAGCCGCCGTTCGCGAACCCCAGGAATGCCGCGGCCGGCTCGCTCAGGCAGCTGGATTCCAGCGTCACGGCGTCCAGGCCGCTGGAGGTCTTCTTCTATGGAATCGGGAGGGCGGAGGGCGCGAGATTCGCCTCGCAGCTTGAGGTCCTGACCTCTCTCCCGACGATGGGGCTCAGGGTCGACCCCAATTTCGGGCTGTGCGACTCACTGGACGAGGCGCTGGAGTATTACCGCCGGATGGAGGCGAAGCGGGACAAGCTGAGCTACGAGATAGACGGCGTGGTGCTGAAGGTGGACGACTTCGGCCTGCAGGAAGAGCTCGGCACCATATCCAGAAGCCCGCGTTGGGCGCTGGCCGCCAAGTTCGCGGCCAGGCAGGAAACGACCAAAGTGCTGGACATCGTGGTTCAGGTCGGCCGCACCGGCGCACTCACGCCGGTCGCCGTCATGGAGCCGGTCAGCATTGGCGGCGTTACGGTCTCGAGGGCGACCCTCCACAACCAGGACGAGGTCGACAGGAAGGACGTGCGGGTCGGGGACACGGTGGTCGTCCAGAGGGCGGGGGACGTCATCCCCGAGGTGGTGAGCGTAGTCACGTCGAAGCGCACCGGCAAGGAGCGGAAGTTCGTCATGCCCGACAGGTGTCCCGTCTGCGGCGCGAAGGCCGTGAGGCTCGAGGGCGAGGCCGTCTCCAGGTGCACCGGCATGGCCTGCCCGGCCAAGCTCACTGAAGCCGTGTTCCATTTCGCATCCAGGAGGGCCATGGACATAGACGGGCTCGGAGGAAAGATCATAGCCAAGCTGATAGAGGCGGGCATGGTGAAGAGCGTGGCGGACCTGTACGCGTTGGACAAACAGGACTTGCTCAAGCTGGAGAGAATGGGGGAGAAGCTGGCCGAGAACATACTTGCCTCCATAGACAGAAGCAGGAAGACTACTCTTTCGCGTTTCGTGTACGCCCTCGGAATCAGGCACGTGGGCGACCACCTGTCGCGCGTCCTGGCCGCGCACTTCGGGACTCTGGAGAAGCTCGTGGCCGCCGGGCGGGACGAGCTTGAGGCTGTGCCCGAAGTGGGTCCGCAGGTCGCGCAGAGCATCGCGAGCTTCTTCGCAGAGAAACAGAACGTGCGGGTCCTGGAGAAGCTCTTCGCCAACGGCGTGAGGGTGAGCGGAGAGAGGCGGGCCGGCGGCCGTGCCGCCGGGAAACTGGCCGGGAGGAGCTTCGTGTTCACCGGAACGCTGGAAGGGCACACCAGGAAGGAGGCGTCCTCGCTCGTGGAGGCGCTGGGGGCGCGAACCTCGTCCCAGGTCAGCTCGAACACAGACTACGTGGTCGCGGGTAAAGACCCGGGCAGCAAGCTCGAGAAGGCAAAGTCGCTGGGCGTTAAGATTCTCACAGAAAAGGAATTCGACAGACTGGTGGGGTAGGCCTCCGGGCGGTCCGGCCAGGGCAGCAAGTCAGAAGGGGAAGGACGCACGAAAACCTGCTAGAATAGCATCATGCGAAGAGGATTCAACCTTTTCTCCATAGGCGGAATAAAGATATCCATCCATTACACCTGGTTCGTCGTGCTGGGGCTCGTGGTCTGGAGCCTCGCCGTCGAGCACTTTCCGCACGCCTACCCTGATTTCAGCAAGGTCACCATTTGGCTGGTGAGCCTCGCGGCCGCGCTGCTCCTGTTTGTCTCCGTCCTCCTGCACGAACTGTCGCACTCGTTCGTGGCCAACAGGATGGGACTGGGGATACGGGGTATCACGCTTTTCATCTTCGGCGGCATAGCCCATTTGGGCAAGGAGCCGGACGACCCCGGCACTGAGTTCAAGGTCGCCGTTGCAGGGCCGGTTTGCAGCCTCGCCCTCGCCGTGATATTCTTCGTGGCCTACCTGGCCCTGGTCACTGAATTCGGCCGCACGCCCGTAGTGGCGATTCTGGAATACCTTTGGTACGTGAACGCGGCTCTCGTGGCGTTCAACCTCGTGCCGGGCTTTCCGCTGGACGGCGGCCGGCTCCTGCGCGCCATACTGTGGAAACGCACCAAGGACATCCGGAGGGCGACCAGGATCGCCTCACTGTTCGGCCGCGGGTTTGCCATCCTGCTCATTCTGGCGGGGCTGTTCGAGATCTTCGTGACCAGGGACTTCGGCGGAATCTGGCTAGTGCTCATCGGGATGTTTCTCCAGCAGGCGGCGGAGGGCAGCTACCAGCAGGTCCTGATGAGAAACGCGCTCTCCGGAGTGAGAGTGCGGCAGACGATGACGACCGACGTGGTGCACGTGAGCCCCGAACTCACGCTGGCGGAGCTCGTGGAGTCGTTCTTCTTCAAGTACAGGTTCAACAGTTACCCCGTGGTGGACGGCCCTTCGCTGGTGGGAATGGTCGACCTGGAACAGGTTAGACGCGTGCCCAGGGAGGAGTGGCACTCCGTCACTGTCGGAGACGTGATGACACCCATCTCGGAGGGCCTGGCGCTCAGGCCGGACGACGACGCCGTGGACGCGCTGACGAAGATGCTGAAGAGCGGATGGGGCATGCTGCCCGTGGCGGAGGGTGAACGGCTTCTGGGCATCCTGACGAGAAGAGACGTGATGACGCTGCTCAAGATAAAGACCGACCTGGGGACCTAGGGCCAGGCGGAAAGAACGGCGGCGCGCACGGCCCGGGTCAGCGGGTGACCGGAACGTGTGATGCAGAGTCCCGACAAGTAGAGCTTGTCGTGCGCCGCCGAAGTCTGTGTGACTGGACGCATAGTTGGAGTGAGGATTGGTATCGGGTAACGGCGTATCGGAGAACACTACAAGAGCCGTCCACGCCATCTGGACTTTTCCGGGCGTGGTGTTTGCTTCCTTCTTGATCGCTTGGGCCGCCGAGAGCGCCCAGTTTTTTGTGTCGCAGGCCCTCTCCCTCGCCATCCTGGCCTGGCTGCAAACGCTTCCGGAATTTGCAGTCGAGGCGGTGATCGCCTGGGAGCAGAACGTGCCTCTCCTCACCGCCAATTTCACCGGCTCACTGCGCCTCCTGGTCGGAGTGGGCTGGCCGCTCATCTATTTCACTGCGGCCGTCTCGGCCAAGAACCGGCAGATGAGAGCCCTCCGGGCGGAGCTGGCTCGCTGCAAGACCGGGACGGGCGACGTGAACGGCAGCGAAACGACCGCCGGGCGAGACGGGAGAGCCCCGGAGTCAGGCTCGGCCTCCGAGCCGCGCGGTGTCTCGCAGAGGGCCTTCTTCGACCCGATCCACCTCGAGAAAGAGCACGCCGTCGAGGTGATGGGTCTGATCCCGCCTCTCTTGTACTTCTGGGTGATCCTCCTCAAGGGCACCCTCAACATGATAGACAGCGTGTTTCTCATCATGTCCTACGTGGCGTACCTCATCGTGGCCAAGAACCTCCCGGCCAAAGAGGACGACGGCACGCACGAGCTGCCCAGAGTAACGAAGAAGGTGCTCTGTCTCTGCGGATGGAAGCGGTCCGTTTCGATCCTGCTGCTGTTCCTGGCGGGGGGCGCCGGCATCATGTTCATCGCGAGGCCGTTCCTGCACAGCATGCTCGGCCTGGCCACGGCTCTCGGGGTCTCCCAGTTCGTGTTCGTGCAGTGGGTGGCGCCGTTCCTTTCGGAATTCCCCGAGAAGGTGAGCGCCTTCTACTGGGCGAGAACGGTCAGGAAGGCGCCCATGGCCTTCATGAACATGGTATCCTCGAACATCAACCAGTGGACCATCCTGGTCGCCATGATTCCTATTGTGTACAGCTTGAGCTGCGGCGGGTATTCCACGATAGTCTTCGACGCGCACCAGAAGACTGAGATTCTGCTCACCATGGCGCAGTCGATCCTCGGGTTCCTGCTCCTGGCCAACATGGAGTTCAGGGCGTTCGAGGCGGGCGGATTGTTCTGTCTGTGGCTGGTCCAGTTCATGAGGCCCGAGCTGAGAGAGGAGATCACGGTGATCTACTTCGCGTGGGTTGCACTCGAGCTGATCATGGCGGCGACCGGCAAGAGGAAGATGGAGGCGTTCCGCGAGTTCCGAGAGCAGTGGAAGCGCCACTCCCTGGGCAAGGGTCTCGTGTCCAGGTAGGGGGGAGTCCTGGCGCTGGGGGGGGGACGTAACCGCTGCTGTAGGGTGACCCAGAGAGGCCGCGGAGGTCAATGCACCATGGATGACGGCTCTCAAACTGACAGACTCGGAAAATTGGCCGACCTTGTCAGGAAGCAGAACGCAGTGGCTCGGGAGATCGCTTCCGTTGTTGGTCGCCCGGCACAGATAGGCCATGTCGGAGAGTTCATCGCTTCCCGTGTGTTCGGGATAGAACTGGCGGGATCAGCAGTGAACAGAGGCTTCGACGGCGTGTTCAAGGAAGGCCCTCTAGCTCGCAAGACGGTCAACATCAAGTGGTATGCCAAGAAAGAAAACCTGCTGGACATTCGAGAGGACGCGCTGCCGGATTACTTCCTGGTGCTCACAGGGCCGCAGTCCAGGACACAGACATCCAGAGGTGAGGACCGACTCTGGTGGGTGGAATCTGTGTTCTTGTTTGAGTCACAACCTCTGCTGTCTGCGCTCCGAAATCGGGGAGTGAAGATAGGCATTGCCAGTTCCGTTATCTCTGACATCTGGCGTCAGGCGGAGATCTATCCAAATCAGAACAACGCGCAGTTAGTTCTCACTTCTGAGCAACGTAACAGGCTGGCTCTGTTCAGCGCTAGGGCGATAGCGGAGCGTTAGCCGTCCCTGGGGCGGCTAACGCCGGTTGTCTGGCCGTCGCTTTCGAGCGACGCCCCTTCCCTGACGGAGGGATGCACCGTGAAGCAGCACGAAGCTGTGATTAAGGTTATGGAAGAAAACGGCGGGTATGCGTCACTGGCCTTCCTGTATCAGAACGTTCTGCGGGTCCCGGGATGCTCATGGGGCACAAAGACGCCATTCGCCAGCATACGCCGCATCGTTCAGGACCCGCGTTTCTTTTTCAAGATACGCCCCGGGTTGTGGGCGTTGAACTCTGCCCGAAGTAGGCTGCGGGTGGATGTGGTAGCGGAGAGAGGCGTGTCGAAGCTGAAGCGGGTGGAACTCGACCACACGCACTTTCAAGGTCTGCTGGTGGAGCTGGGAAACAGTTTGGGTTTCAGGACTGTCGTACCGAGTCAGGACAAGAACAAGCTATATCTGGGAACAAAGCTCTCAGCGGTGGCCAGCATGGAGCATATGTGCGAGTTCAGCTATGACAGGTTTGTCCGAGTGGCCGGGACGATCGATGTCAGCTGGTTCAATGAAAGGGGAATGCCTGCCAGACTGCTCGAAGTGGAGCACTCGACGGCCATCACTGGCTCGCTGCTGAAGTTCGTCGAGCTTCAGGACTTCAACGCGGGGTTCTGCATAGTGGCAGACGAAGTCAGGAGACGAGAGTTCAACCATCGGTTGACCATGCAAGCGTTTCGCGACATCAGCGCGAGGGTCAACTTTTGGAGCTACGAGGATGTGAGCGAACTGCGTCTGGGAAAAGACATTCTCAGGCGATTGGAGAACAGGCTTGGGCTCTAGGGTGGAGAAGAAATGACAAGATCAACCAACAGATGGGCGCGTGCTATTGCTGAGCGGGTGGCGGACGAGTGGGATGGGAAGGCCGACTTCCCGGAGGATACCGAGCTTCTCAGGGATGTGCTCGGCAAGGCCCTCAGTGCGTGTCCGGATGAGTGCATGAGACTCGTCGGCACCGGGGTCATCGAGGAATCGTACTTCGAGCCACTGGAGTGATCCCGTGCCTCTTTCGATGCCATGCCGCTGAGCGATCTGACCTTCGCCAGGCAGGGGAGAGTGAGACACCATGACCGAGCGACGTGAGAATCCTTACGTGTGGGTGACATGGATATCGAAGCTCCTGGCGGGGGAGGCGCACTGCGAGTGGGCGGCGTGGTTCAAGGCGCATCACGCGCAGTTTGAGAAGAGGCCTCCCACCTTCGATTTCGCCAAGTGGAACGCCGAGCACGGCCGGATGGTGAGAGAGCGCGCCAGGGCCCTGGCTAAGGAAGGCTACAACGTCGGACTGGAGGAGCAGAACAAGTTCAACCTCAAGGGTGCGAGCGGAGCGACCCTGGGCGGTAAGCCGGACCTGGTGGCGGTGCGGGAGGCGGAAGTCCTGGTCGTGGACTGCAAGACCGGCCAGACCAGGGGAGCCGACTACTTTCAGGTCCTCGTCTACATGTTGGCCCTTCCGCTGTGCAGGCCTCAGTACAAGAACCTCTCGCTGAGTGGAAGAGTCGAGTACCAGGACCACGCCATCCAGATCCCGCCCGAGGAACTCACGCAGGAAGCCGCAGACCGCGTCTGGGAACTCATGGAGCGCGTGGTGAGTGACGACGAGTCGGCGCGGGTTCCCAGCGCGGGTGAATGCGCCTTCTGTGACATAACGCGGCGCGACTGTCCCGACAGGATTGATGAGGCCCCCGATTCGCTGAAGGGCGAGGAGCTGGCGCCGTTCTAATCCGGGGCGCGTGCCGGCCGCGGGCGTCGCGACGGGCGACACTGGTCTCCGTGCGTGCCGTCAGGCGCTCCCTTGCCGTGAGTTGTCCCCGGCCGCGCCCGTCCCGGCCGCACTGTCCGGATTCAGCGACTGAGTGACCCTCATGATGGATATAGAAGGATTCCGGAGCTTCCTCACGGCGAGAGGGCTGCCCGAGGAGAAGGTGGACGCCTTCGGCTCCGTGGCCGGGAGATACGAGGCCTTCCTGAAGGACGTCCTCGGAGGCGCGTCACCCACAGCCGAAACCGTGACGCGGTTCGTCCGCCTCCTGACGCGGCAAGGCGAGGACACCCACGACAACTTCCGAGCTCTTGCGCTATACGGCCGTTTCCTCAAGAACAACGACGTCTACGTCACTATACTGCAGTTTCTGGACGGCGCCGAGGCGCTGGAGAGCCTCCACGAGAAAGTGGGACGGGCCTTCGGTGAAGCCAGAAGGGACGAGGTCTTCCGCGGCCTCAAGCTGCCCAGGCTGGGCACGCCGTGCACGGAGAGGCCGGCGTTCGCCCAGGCCTTCATAGAGCGCTTGGAGAGCCGCGTCGGGGCGGCGAGAGTGAGGAGACTCCTATCCGGCGGGCTCCGCCGGATTCCAGACGACGTGTATTTCAGCGCACGACTCAGGTACCTGGAGTGCAAGAGCATTGAGGAGTACCTGGACAGAAAGGGAGCGGAATTCGTGGCTGAGCTCGAGCGCATCAGGGATGCGGGAGATCTCTACTTCAACCAGCCGATGACGGACGACGTCATAGACTTCGTCAGGGCAAATCCAGAGACACGCCAAGGTGTAGTCAAGGACGGAGTGCTCTACGAGACGAAGATTCCTTACATGGCCAAGGAGTACCTGGCGGAGAAAGACCCGCGCATGAAGAGGTATTACTACTGCCACTGCCCGTGGGTCAGGGAATCGATCAGGACCGGCGAGGCTCAGGTCCCGCCGGTGTTCTGTCACTGCAGTCTGGGCTTCACCAAACAGCCCTGGCAGGTCATCTTCGGGCGGGAGCTCGAGGGGGAGGTGCTGGAAACGGTGCTCAGCGGCGGCCTCGTGTGCAGGTTTGCTGTGAAGCTGCCGCAGGCCGTCGCCTCGCAGGGGGCGTAGGAGGCAAAGTCCGGTAACGCGGCTGACTCAAGGGGGCCGCGTGTGGGCACGAGGTGGCCGCCGCGACGAGGCCGCATTACGCCAGCCCGACGAGCGGCAGCAGCAGGCGGAGGCCCAGCCAGATGAGAAGGCCGCCGGCGACGTCGAATAGGACGCCTGTGCGCACCATCTTCGTTATGGGCACCATGCCCGAGCCGTAGACAATTGCGTTTGGAGGCGTCGACACGGGCAGCATGAACCCCCATGACGCCGCCAGTGTCGCCCCGAGGGCAGGCGGCACCGGGTTCACGCCCGCGGCCTGGGCCACTGAAATGATGACCGGCACGACCATCGTGGCGGAGGCGGTGTTGGACGTGGCCTCACTCACGATGATGCTCACCCAGATGGCGGCGAACGTGAGCCCCCACGTTGACGCCGCCCCGCTGAACCCCAGAAG
>JAFGJU010000124.1 GCA_016928935.1 Candidatus Eiseniibacteriota bacterium
CGTTCGGCGCGGGCACGTTGCGTTGACCGTTTCCATTGGCCCCCCAGGCCGTTATCGACCCGTCGGACTTTAAACCTAGACTGTGCTCGTCACCCGCCGCGATTGCGATGAAACCTTCATTGGGCAGAGGCACGTCGCATTGACCGTACTTGTTCCATCCCCAGGCCACGATCGTCCCATCGGACTTCAAACCCAGACTGTGCGCTCCACCTGCCGCGACCGCTATGAATTCCTCGTTGGGCAAAGGCACGTCGCATTGACCGGCGCCGTTGATCCCCCAGGCCACGATTGTCGAGTCGGATTTTACAGCCAGACTGTGAGCTTCACCTTCCGCGATCGCCACGAACCCGTCGTTTGGAAGGGGCACCTCGTGTCGACCGAGGCTATTGAGCCCCCAGGCTATGATTTTCCCGTCGGACTTTAGACCTAGACTGTGAGAGCTACCTGCCGCAATCGCCACCAGCGAATCGAGTACTGAGGGCTCAAATACGACCTGCTCTCCCCAGGCCACGATTGGCCCGTAGGTTTGACCGTATGCAACTCCGCCAATCACTCCGACAATCAACTGGCACGATGTCGCGACGAACAACAAGCGGCGCCTCATAACGCTGTAACTCCTCTCTGGTCTTATGGACCCGGTGTGACTCTCGAACCAAGCGTGCGACACTGCGTTATCTGCTTACCATACCACAAAATCTCTCCTAATGCAAGCAAATTCAACGAGTTACAGTTTCATGTCCTCAAGACCTCACCCTCCTCAGTGTCGGTACGACTCCGACCTCCGGCATGGCGGCTCGTGGTGCCGCGAGCCAGGCAGACAGAACCTCACCTGATGCCAAACCCCGAATGGACGGACGCAACGTAGATTCCCAGGGTCACGAGGCGGAGCAACCAGGAGCAGTGCGAGCAGTCTTCCAGGGCTCACAGGAACCTCATCTTGATGCGACTCCGTCCCCGCGGGTTCTCGGACTTCGAGACGAGCGGCCAGGCGGTTGCGCGTCAGCCCGCCGGCTTCCGAATCTCCACCCACATCCCGCACTTGCAGCCGCTGTCACCGGGGCCGTCGGGCATTATCTTGTAGTGACGGATGCCCGCCGCTTCCAGAGTCTCCTGCATCATCACCTGTGTGAAAGTGCCCCGGCACGACATCAGGAACCCGGCCGCGTCTACCTTGGCCTTAAGGACTGTCTTCTCTTCAGGGGTGATGCCCCTGCCCATGCCTCCGCCAATGAAGGCCACTCCTCCGGGTTTCAGAACGCGGTATATCTCGCGAAAGGCGTGCGTCGGGTTCTTCCAGAAGAGGAATGACCCTCTCGACACTATGACGTCGGCGCAGTTGTCTTCAAACCTCATGCTGTGCACGTCGCCCTGCTCGACGGACACGCGGTCAGCCAGCTTCCTCTCGGCCACGTTCCGCCTGGCTATTCGCACGGCCTCGGGGTCGATGTCGACCCCGATGACCTTCAACTCGCTCCGCGCCGCCATCTCCATCGACAGGTACCCGGGCCCGCACCCCACGTCCAGGCAGAGACCGTCACGAATCTGGTAGTCCGTCAGGATCTGCTCCGCCAGGAGCGGATAGACCCGCTTGAAGGTCTCGCGGGCGAAAATGTCAAACCGTGCGGCCTCGCTCCCCTTCCTGCACACGGAGACGCATCCCGGAAACGCAGACAGAAGGGTGCAGGCCAGGACCAGCCACGCCAGAGGGCCGGCCCGGACGCAGGCTCGCGTGGCGCGGCGCCTGCCCGCCGCGGCCTGGATCAGGACCCATGGGGAGCAGAACTGCGCCAGGCGGGGTAAGATGTCCACCCGGAGACGCAGTCCGTGCGCGGAGCTCGGTGTGAATGAGTAAGGTCTCGAGGGCTCGTCGAGAAGGCGTCGCGGCTTCATCTCAGATACACGAACTTCCTGCTGGCGGTGAACTTCTCAGTCTCGACCTGATAGATATACACGCCGCTGGCCATTCTGCGGCCGTTGTCGTCAGTGCCGTCGAAATCCTCGTACTGCCATCCCGGCCCCATGCGGCGGTCCAGCAGCGTGCGCACGCAGCGCCCCTGCGCGTCGAACACCCTCACCTTCACACGGCCGGCTTCCGGCAGCGTGAAGCGTATCGTCGTGCTCGAGCTGAACGGGTTCGGCGCGCTCTGGACAAGCTGCCGCGCGGGGGGCGATTCCGTCTCCGCCACGCCGATGAGCGGAGCGTACCTGAACACGTCGCCGTTGGGTGTGGTACCCGCGAAAAGCTCGCCGTCCCCCGTCCTGAGAAGACAGAGACACTCGAAGGCGCCTCCCAGCCCGCCCGTCGAAAACCACGTCAGGCCTTTGTCGGAGGACGCGAACACGACCGAGTCGGGCGCCGGCTGCATGCCCGCGTACAGCGTGCCGAGGGGGTCCTCGGTCACGGCGTAAATGCGGCCGCTGTGCACGCCGTCGCCGCGCATTATCTTGGGACACACGGTCCAGCTCGTTCCGCCGTCGGTCGACATGCAGACGTACCCGCCCCCGAACCCCACGCCGTGCGCCGGTATCCATCCGCTGACGAACAGCTCTCCCGTCTCGGACTCGAGGAAGCAGTCGGCCGTCCACTCGCACTCGTCTTGATCTATGACAACGACGCTCTCCCAGCTCGCCCCGTTGTCGACTGACTTGTGGATCATGATCTGGCTATCTATCCCCCATCCACCCGCGAAGATTGCGCCGCTCGACGTCTGCTGTATGAACTTGCAAGGGTTTATCTGCGCGAGCGAAGCCGTCTCCGTCCAGGACAGTCCGCAGTCCGTCGAACGGAATATGCGATTGCGCATCGAAAAGTCGTACGGAGACGTTCCCACCAGGATGTCTCCGTTGTTGAGCCGGACCAGACTGCGGGCCGTGGTCACAGCCGGCAGCTCAGCAGTGTTCACCCAGGAAACACCCCGGTTGACTGACTTGAACACGTCGCCGTTGGGATACGTCCCGGCATAGAGTGTGTCTCCGTCCACGATGAGCGAATACACGACCATGGCGCCCGGCAGGTCGGCACAAGGAGCCCACGAAAGCCCTTTGTTCGTCGTCTTGAAAACCCGGCCGGTCGGCTCGACGCCCGAGCAGGCGACGGCCGCGTAGATTGTACCGTCCCAGCCCTCCTCCAGGTCGTAGACGTTGATCGCTTCCGGGATGTCGACTGCCTTGAGCCAGCTGCCGTACCCTTCCGTGGGCCTGGGATAGTACGAGACTCCTGTGGTCGCCACCCAGATGTCCTCGTCGCCCCTGCCCCCTTCCCACGCCTCGGAGCCGAACCAGATTTCCTCGCCGTCCGGCGACTCGTACGGAGAACACGCCGTCAGGTCGTTGTTGATGGGCGCGACCACGAGGTACACGGGTCCCCAACCCGTGTCCGCCCACGTGGCCACGTAGATGTCGCTGGCGCCGCCGTAGCTGATACCCGGCCGCGGCTGACCGTGGTTGTTGGAAAAGTACAGGCGCTGTCCGTCGTAGCTTTCGAACGGCCGGGTCTCCTCGTTCATGGTGTTGACGGGAAACCCCAGATTCATGACGCTGTCCCACGAGGAGCCGCCCCACAGCGCCACCCAAATGTCCCTGCCTCCCGTGCCGGGGACGTCAGGCGGTCGGTCGGAAGAGAAGTAGAGCCGCTGGCGGTCCGCCGATATTGCGGGATACCGCTCTTCGAAATCGGTGTTGACGGGGTCCGGCAGGGCCACTGCCTGCGTCCATCCGGTGTCGGCGCGAACCGACATGTAGATGTCGTCGTCCCTGTCAAAGTAGAGCGTGTCGCAGTTCGGCGTGCAGC
>JAFGJU010000125.1 GCA_016928935.1 Candidatus Eiseniibacteriota bacterium
GCCCCGGGGTTGTGGCTCCAGCGCATCACGACCAAGGAGCCGACGCGCGAACAGGTCGAGGTGGCGCTCAGGGCGCTGAAGGAAGTGCTGTAACGGCGACCGAACAGGCACCGCGACACAGATGTTTGAACAGATCCAGAACATAATTTCGAGATACGACGAGCTCACCCAGATGCTTGCCGACCCGGCCGTCCTGGCCGACCCGCAGAGGCTGAGGGAGACGGCCAAGGAGCGGGGCGGGCTGGAGCCGGTCGTCGAAAAGTGGAAGCAGTACAGCTTCGTCGCTCACAACATCGCGGAAGACGAGCAGATAATCGAGAGCTCCAAGGACCAGGAGCTCGTGGGCATAGCCCGGAGCGAGGTCGAGGAGCTCCGGACCAGGCTGAGCGCGCTGGAGGGCGAGCTCAGGGAGCTCCTGAGGCCCAAGGATCCGAACGATGATAAAAACGTGATAGTCGAGATAAGAGCGGGCACGGGTGGAGAGGAGGCCGCCCTGTTCGCGGCCGACTTGTCGAGGATGTACATGAAGTACGCGGAGTCGAAGGGCTGGAAGGTGGAGCTCATGAACAGGAGCACCAGCGACGTGGGCGGGTTCAAGGAGATCATCTTCCTGGTGGAAGGGAAGGGCGCCTACAGCTTCCTCCGGTACGAGAGCGGAGTCCACAGAGTGCAGAGGGTGCCCGTCACCGAGGCAAGCGGGAGAATACACACGTCCGCCGTCACGGTGGCCATACTGCCCGAAGCGGAGGACGTGGACATCCAGATAGACCCGAAGGACCTCGAAGTCGACGTGTTCCGGTCCTCGGGGCCGGGAGGCCAGAGCGTCAACACCGCCGACTCCGCGGTCAGAGTGAAGCACATTCCGACCGGGCTCGTCGTACAGTGCCAGGACGAGAGGTCACAACTCAAGAACAAGGCCAAGGCGCTCAAGGTCCTCAAAGCCCGCCTTCTTGCCGCGAAGCAAGAAGAACAAGAGACGAAGATAGCCAACGAGAGACGGGCCCAAGTTTCGACCGGCGACAGGAGCGCCAAGATCCGCACGTACAACTTTCCGCAGGGCCGCGTCACGGACCACAGGATAGGCCTCACCCTGTATCAGTTGGACCAGGTGCTTGACGGCAGGCTGGACGAGCTGGTGGAAGCGCTGAGGGCGGCGCGGGACAAGCTGGAGATGGGCGCTGCCGCCGGCCAGGGTAGGAACTAGGACTGGGGCGGGCACGAAAGCCGGTGGACGGGCCGCGCGGCGGCGAATCGCCGACCGGCGGGGTGGTCCACCGGGGCAGGCAGAGGTTGACGCCGCCGGGCAGGCGGGTGGCGTGAGTCTTAGCGGCGGGCGGCCGAGGCGCAAGAGTCTGCCCCTCGCCGAAACCGCCGCCGGGCTGGGGTCCCAAGGCAGGTGCCACCGCAATTGACAATATCCCAGTTCCTCAACACCGCGGTTCAGAAGCTCCGTGAATCCGGCATAGAAAGTCCCAGAGTCGACGCAGAAATACTCCTCGCCTTTGCCCTCGGGATTCGCAAAGACAGGCTTCTAATTCGACTTGACCATGTGCTCACTCAGGACGAGCTGACCCGGGCGACGGCGCTCATCGAAAAACGCGCCGGCCGCGTGCCTCTCCAGCACATCGTCGGGACGGTCGAGTTCATGGGCAAGGATTTCCTCGTAAGGCCCGGAGTGTTCATACCGAGGCCCGAGACAGAGTTCGTGGTGGTTGAGGCGCTCAAGCTGCTGGGGCACGTCACGGCGCCGGTCGTTCTGGACCTGTGCACGGCGAGCGGAGTCATCGGCGTGAGCATCGCCGTCGGCATGCCGTCTGCCGTCGTTCACGCCGCGGACGTGTCGAGCGAGGCCGTGCGCCTGGCGGCTGACAACGCCCTCAGACACGGCGTGCACGACAGAATGCGACTCCATCTCGGCGACCTGTTCGCCGCGGAAGGGCTCGAGTCGATCAGGGGGGAGATTGACCTCATGACGGCCAATCCGCCCTACATTCCGTCGTCTGAGATCGCATCTCTGGAACCGGAGGTGAGCGCGCACGAACCCCTGGTGGCCCTGGACGGCGGCAGCGACGGGCTCGTTCTGGCGCGTCGTATCCTGCGCGAAGGGCGGCCCTTCCTGAAGTCGCGCGGCTGGTTCTTAATCGAGATCGGAGCGGGCCAGTCGAAAGCTGTGACCGACATGGCTGTGTCGAACGGGCTCGAGGAAGTGCGCACCGTGCGCGACCTGGCGGGCATCGAGCGGGTGCTCGTGGCCCGGAAGCGCTAGTCTCCGGCCCCCCTCTCCCGGCTTCCCCCATCCGTGTCCGTCGTGTATAATCCGCCCGGACACCCGACGTTTGCCGCCTTAACTCATCGAGGCCACTTTGCAAAAGATAGTGATTGTCGGAGGAAACAGACTGACCGGCAGGGTCAAGATAGCGGGCGCCAAGAACGCCACTCTGCCGGTGATGGCGGCCACGATACTTGCTCCCGGGATTAGCGTCATCACCAACGTGCCGCGCCTCAGGGACGTCATCACCATGAAGCTCATGCTGGAGACGCTCGGCGCGAAGGTGGCCTTCGAGCAGGGTGTGCTGACTCTGGACACGACCGACTGCGGCCCGCACGAGGCGCCTTACGATCTCGTCAGGACGATGCGCGCTTCGGTTTACGTGCTGGGCCCGCTCCTGGCCCGTTTCAGGCGCGCCAGAGTGTCGCTGCCCGGCGGCTGCGCGTGGGGACCGAGGCCGGTCGACCTCCACATAAAGGCGATGGAGGCGCTGGGCGCACGCGTGAGCATAGACCACGGGTACATCGTGGCGGAGGCGGACGAGCTCAAGGGCGCGAACTTGCACTTTGACGTCTCGAGCGTCGGGGCCACGGGCAACGCCATGATGGCGGCATGCTTGGCGAAAGGGAAGACTGTGATTTCGAACGCCGCGTGCGAGCCCGAGATCGACGCTCTGGCTCGGTTCCTGAACAAGATGGGGGCGAGGATCTCGGGTATGGGCACGCAGGTCGTCGAGATAGAGGGCGTGGAGTCGCTCCGGCCTGCCGAGAGCGCCGTGATTCCGGACAGAATCGAAGCGGGCACGTTCATGGCGGCCGCCGCCATTACGAAGGGCACGGTCAGAATCGCCAACTGCAATCCCGCACACCTCAGCTCCGTGATTTCCAAGCTGAGCGAGGCAGGCGCACAGATAATGCAGGACGGGTCCGAGCTGGTCGTGTCGGCGGCGGCGAGGCCGGGCGCCGTCAATGTAACCACGGCTCCCTATCCCGGTTTTCCGACGGACATGCAGGCGCAGATGATGGCCCTCGCGTGCACGGCCCAGGGCACGAGCCTCTTCGTCGAAAACATATACAGCGACAGGTTCACTCACGTGCCGGAGCTGAGGAGGATGAACGCAGACATCACCGTCGAAGGCAACGTGGCCACGGTGAACGGACTGGACCGTCTGAGCGGGGCGCAGGTGATGGCCACCGACCTGCGTGCGAGCGCGGCCCTGATCCTGGCGGGACTGGTGGCGGAGGGGATGACCGAGGTGTCGCGGATATACCACATCGACCGCGGGTACGAGGCCATAGAGAAAAAGCTCTCTCAGCTGGGCGCGGAAATCTGGCGTGAGGAGGACTGACTCCGTTATGCCGGGCAAGGGCGTCGTCATAGGCACGGCGGGCCACATAGACCACGGCAAGACCGCACTGGTGAAGCTGCTCACCGGAATCGACACCGACCGCCTCAAGGAAGAGAAGGAACGGGGTATCTCCATTGACCTCGGCTTCGCCCATCTGACGCTGCCGTCGGGCGTGAGGGCGGGCATCGTCGATGTGCCCGGCCACGAGCGCTTCGTACGGAACATGCTGGCCGGCGCGTGCGGGATAGACCTAGTGCTGTTCGTCATAGCGGCGGACGAGGGAGTGATGCCGCAGACGACGGAGCACCTGAACATCGTGGACGTGCTTCGCGTCCACGGCGGCGTCGTCGCGCTCACAAAAACCGACCTCGTGGACGCGGCCTGGCTGGACATGGTGAGCGCGGACGTGGCCGCGGCGCTCGAGGGGACGGTCCTGGAGGGCGCCGCCATCGTGCCGGTTTCGGCGGCGTCGGGTGAGGGCAAAGACGCGCTGCTCGCGGCCCTGGACGAGGCGGTCTCGCGAATCCCGGAACGCGGTCGGGCCGAGTTTACGCGGCTGCCGATTGACCGCGTGTTCACGGTGGAGGGCTTCGGCACGGTCGTGACGGGCACGCTCTGGAGCGGCCGGCTCAAGGTCGGCGACAACCTGGTTGTGTTGCCGCAGGGCAAGAGCGTTAGAGTCAGGAATGTCCAGGTGTTCGGTAGGGACGTCCCCGAGGCGGTGCCCGGTGAGCGGGTCGCGGTCGCCGTGCACGGCGTGTCCCGCGAGGACCTGGCGAGGGGCGACTGGCTTTTCACTCCGTCCGCGGCCGAGCCGAGCTCGATGGTGGACGTCAGGTTCGAACTATTGAAGGACGCTCCGCGGTCTCTCAGTACCCGGGCGAGAATACGTTTCCACCTGGGCGCGAGTGAGGTCATAGGCAGGGTCCATCTGCTTGACAAAGGAGAACTCAAACCCGGAGAGAGCGCTCTGGCGCAACTGAGGCTGGAATCGCCGGTGGTGGCGGTCCAGGGCGACAGGTTCGTGGTGCGGTCGTACTCTCCGCAGGTAACGATAGGAGGCGGCAGCGTCTTGGTCGTGCACGCGGTCAAGCACAGAAAGAAAGACACGGACGTGGTTGAGACACTGAGCCTGATGGAGAAGGGCTCCCCCCGGGACAGAATCGGCCAGGCAGTCCGGGCGGCCGGCGCGAAGGGGTTGGCGGTTTCGGACGTGGCGCGCGCAGCGGGTATGCCAGAAACTGAGGTGGTGACGGCGTTGAGCGAGCTCGTGGCAGAGGGGGCCGTCTTCCGAGTGGGCGGCGGTCTGCTTCACACTGAGCACATGAAGAAGGTGGCGGACGGCGTGGCCGAGACGCTTGCCGAATATCAAGCCAGCTATCCGCTGAGGTGGGGGATGACGAAGGGCGAGCTCAGGAACAGGTTCTCCGCCACGCCGCAGGATGTGTTCGTCGCGGCGCTGGATTCCCTCTCGAAGGCCGGACGGTTGTTCGCGAGAGAAGACCGGTACAGGGTGGACTCGCCCGACGTGGCGCTCTCTCCGGAGGAGAAAGCGCTGAAGGAACGGGTGGAAGTCGGTCTGCGAGACGCCGGGCTCAACGTGCCCTACGTCAAGGAGCTGGCGGCCGGAGTCCCGGAGGAGAAGCTTAACGACCTGGTGCAGATGCTGGTGGAGGACGGGAAGCTGGTCAAGATAACGACGGACCTCTTCTTCCACGCGGACACCATGCGCGAGGCCGAGGCCCTCGTCCGTAAGATGCTGGCCGCGAGCGGCAAGTTCCAGGTCAGTGAGTTCAAAGACGCGGCGAAGACTTCACGGAAGTACGCGGTTCCCCTTTTGGAGTACTTCGACCGGAAGGGAGTCACCAGGAGACAGGGGGACGTGCGCGTGGCCGGGGGGAAATAGGTCGTGTGGAAGCGCAGAAAGACGCTCAAGGTCCGGATTGGGGCACTGGAAGTCGGCGGTGACGCACCCGTTGCGGTCGAGTCAATGACGAAGACGGACACGCACGACGTGGCCGCGACCGTAAGACAAATCCGGACTCTGGAGAGAGCCGGATGCGAGCTCGTCCGCGTGGCGGTGCCGGACATGGCGGCGGCGAAGGTCCTGGGGAAGATCGCTTCGCGCGTCAGCATCCCGGTGGTGGCGGACGTTCACTTCGACCACAGGCTCGCCCTGGTCGCGCTGCAGGAGGGCCTCCCCGGGGTGCGCTTGAACCCCGGGAACGTCAGGAATCCCCGGAAGGTCGAGGAGGTGGTACGCGCGGCGGAGGAACGCCGCGCGTCAATCAGGATAGGCGTGAACGCCGGGTCGTTGCCGCCCGACCTGCTGGCACAGCACGGACCGGACAGGCTCGACCGGGCGATGGTCAAAAGCGCGATGGGGCACATCGCAATACTGGAATCACTCGACTTCAAGAGAATCGTGGTGTCGGTCAAGTCGTCCGAGATACCGGCCACAGTGCGCGCATACAGGGAGCTTTCCAGGCGGGTGCGTTACCCGCTTCACGTAGGGATGACCGAGTCGGGCACACTGTTCAGCGGCTCGATAGTCTCGGCCGCCGGCATCGGCGTCGTCTTGTCGGAGGGAATCGGCGACACGGTGAGAGTGTCCCTGGCGGCAAGCCCGGTCAGAGAAGTGGAAGTGGCATACCGGATACTGGACGCTATTGGCGTGAGGCCCGCGGGCCCCAGGGTCATCTGCTGCCCCACGTGCGGAAGATGCGAGATAGACGTGGCGCGCGTAGCGAGACGGGTGGAGGCGGAGCTCGCGGCGCTGCAGAAAAGGCTGAAGCAGCAGTCTCGACGCAAAGCCGACCGGAGCTTGACGGGCCGGAAAGCCGGTATTCTAAACGCCCCGATTCGCATCGCCGTAATGGGCTGCGGCGTGAACGGTCCCGGAGAGGCCAGACATGCCGACGTCGGAATCGCCGGGGGCAAGGGCGAGGGGCTCCTGTTCGTCAAGGGGAGGGTGGTGGGCAAGGTCAAGGAGCGCGACTTAGTGCGGGAACTAATGCGTGTCATCACACAGGGGCTCGACTAGACTTCCTTGAGTCTGTAGCCCACGCCGTGCACCGTCTCCAGGTTCTTCCCAAACGACCCCAGCTTCTTGCGCAGCGCCGCCACATGAACGTCGATTGAACGGTCCGTGACGGGGTATTCCTCGCCCCTTATTTCATCTATTATCTGCTCCCGCGTGAAGACCCAGCCCGGCGACCTCGCAAGATGGTGCAGGATCCTGAACTCCATCGGAGTCAGTTCGACTGATTTCCCCTTGACCGTGACCTCGTGCCGACCGGGGTGTATCACGATATCCCTTAGTCGGAGCACCGCGGTGTGGGCCTCAGGGGGTCTTGACCTGCGGCGGAGGGCCGCCTTCACGCGGGCCAGGAGGACGCGGGGGCTGAAGGGTTTGGTCACGTAGTCGTCGGCGCCGAGTTCGAGCCCGGCCACGATATCTCCCTCTTGGTCCCGCGCGGTGAGGATGATTACCGGTATGTTGGCGGTCCTGGGCTCATGCTTGAGCGACTTGCAGACGTCGAACCCATCGATTCCCGGAAGCATAACGTCGAGAATCACGAGGTCGGGCACCTGGGACTTTGACGCCGCCAGAGCCTCCTCGCCGGACCTGGCGCAACTCACCGTGTAGCCCTCTTTCGCCAGGTTGTATCGTATCAGCTTGAGGAGGTTTTCCTCGTCGTCCACAACCAGGATGTTTGCCTGAGCCATGCGATTTCCTCCATGCCGTCGGCGGCGACTGATTCCGCACCAGGATACCTTTAGGTCGTGGACACCGTGTTACGATTCGGTGAAATCTCTGTGAACAACGGCAAATCCCATTCCGCCCGGTCCGGACGGCGCCGGGTTCGGCAGACACCCAGCGTACCCGGGTGAGGCCCCAGAAAAGCGAACTTCTAATTTGATCCTCATATTTCCTTAACACCCGCGCAGTACACTCCGCATCGTGTTAGCACCTATGTCCCGGTTAGGCGGAAGGGTCAGGATTCAGCGCACGTCCTCTCGCTCGTCCTGTCTGAGCGCGTCGACGCCCGCTGGATCCCCTCAAGAGAGGTGATTCACCATGTCACACCTTAGGAGACTGTCCGTGCTGGGAACCGCGGCCTTGGTCGTTTCCCTTGCGACCGGCCCGGCTTCCGGGCAGATAACCGGCAGAATAGCCGGTCGAGTCTTCGGCGGCGCCGACAAGGAGCCGCTGGTTCTCGCGAACATCGTCGTAGTGGGCACGGAGGTCGGAGCCGTGTCGACGACGGACGGTTCGTTCGTCGTCGACAGGGTGCCGGCTGGACGGCATTTGCTGCGAGCGAGGCTGATGGGCTACGAGCCGGCTGAGGCCGTAGTTGTCGTCGAGGCCGACGCGACGGCTCAGGTCGACTTCCGCCTGCGCGAGACGATTGCCAAGGCGATGGACGAAGTCAAGGTGAACTCCAAGTCCGTCAGGTCTACCGACGCATCAGTCATCGCGGCACGCATGAAGGCGCCTACCATAGGGGACGCTGTCAGCGCGGAACAGATAGCAAGGTCGGGGGACGCCACTGGCGCCGACGCCCTCAGGCGCGTGACCGGTCTGAACGTCGTTGACGAGAAGTTCGTATTCGTGCGCGGAGTCTCGGACAGATACAACCTGTCGTCGCTCGACGGAGTGAGCGTCTCGAGCACAGACACGGACGTGGACAAGCGGAGCTTCACTTTCGACATAGTACCAGCGTCTCTTCTCACCAACGCGACAATCGTGAAGACCGCCGCCCCCAACCTGCCGGGTGACTTCAGCGGCGGACTGATCCAGTTGAACACATTGGATTTTCCGGTTGAGCGCACGGTCAAGCTCTCGCTCTCGTCGGGGTACGACGACCACAGCATCGGCCAGATGCTCAGGTCGCGCGGCGGTAGCAAGGATTGGCTCGGAATCGACGACGGCAGCAGGGATCTCCCGGGGCAGAACCTGCTGGGCAACGACCTCGCGCAGGCTCTGCCAAACACTTGGAGCCCTCGGGAAGTAAAGGCCCCGCTGAACGGCTCGTACTCCCTGGCTTACGGCGACCGGCTTGTTCTCGGCCGGCACGACCTCGGTGTGGTGGCCGCGCTCACGTACAGAGCTTCCTATCAGACGGCCGAATTCCAGGAGCGGCCGACCTTCATGGGCTACCCGCTGTTCAGTTTCGAGGGCACCCGTGACGAGCGTTCGGTTCTCTGGGCCGGCATACTGAACCTGGCCTACAGCCCGGCCAGGAACCACCGGTTTGCGCTTAGGACCAACCACGTGCAGAGTGCCGAGGACAAGGTCAGTGTGTACGCGGGAATGCCCGCGAGCGGCGAGTACAGCGACTTCTACACAATAGAATGGGACGAGCGCTCGCTGTCGCTCGCCCAACTCAGCGGGTCTCATCAGTTCGAGGGATTCCACAAGCTGGGAGTGGAGTGGAAGGCGTTCGGCTCGTTGTCCGACGCAGAGGAGCCGGACCGGAAGCACGTGCAGTTCGAGCAGGGGGCCGGCGGACACGCGCTCAAGGAAAACTACAGGACGTGGGCAGCGTTGTCCGAGAAATCGCACGGCGCCGCCGTGGACATTACCCTGCCCGTGGGCTCTGCGACGCTCAAGGCGGGTGTTCTGACTGAACACAAGGAGAGGGAGTACGACATAGATGCTTACACCTCGGACCCTTCCAACATTAGTGGGCCCTACTACGGGATTCTCGTACTCCCTCTCGATTCCATCTTCGCCCCGGAAAACTACGGACCGGGAAAGCTCAATCTAATCCCGGTCACCGTGTTCACGGGTGAATACGACGGGAAGCAACAGCTGGACGCCTATTACGGCATGTTCGACCACTCAATCTCGTCCAGCATCGGCGGGTTCCGCCTTGTCGGGGGTGTGCGTGTGGAGCGGTGCCGGCAGACCCTGAATACGGTGGAGGCGATCGACGACAGGACGCCGCTGACGGCCCGAATCGACGACACGGACCCTCTTCCCTCCGCGAACCTTGCTTACTCGCCCGCGGGGCGGGTCAGGATCCGTCTCGGTTACGGCCACTCCGTTAACCGGCCCGAGTTCCGTGAGATGGCGAACGTGCTGTACTACGACTTCGACAAGGGCCAAAACGTCAAGGGGAACCCGGCGTTGAAGAGGGCCTTCATTCGGAACTACGACGCGCGGGTGGAGGTCTTCCCGAACTCAGGTGAAGTCCTGGCCGTGAGCTATTTCTACAAGGACATGACCGATGCCATTGAGGAGCGGTTGATTCCGGCCGCCGAGCGCTACTTGCGCACGTGGTTCAACTCCCCCCGCGGCATCAACTCCGGTTGGGAGCTGGAGGTGAGGAAATCTCTCGGTTTCATATGGGGTGGGCTTAAGAGCATTACTGTGGGAGGCAACTATACCCGTGTGAACTCCGCCATAGAGTACACGGAGGCAAAGACGGACCAGCACGGAGGGCACGTCATGACTCAGAAGACGCGCCTGATGCAGGGCCAGTCTCCCTGGACCCTCAACCTGGTGTTTCTTGCCGAGTTGCCGCGCACCAGGACGTCGTTCAGCGTGTTCTACAACCGCATCGGACGGCGTTTGGACGCGGTCGGAGACACTCGGGATCAGGACGTCTACGAGGAGTCCAGGGACATAGTGGACCTGTCAGTCACGCAGAAGTTCAACAGACGGTTCGAGTTGAGGGTGGCCGCGAAGAACGTGGCGGGAGCCGACGAAGTTCTGACAAGCGGGCCCGAGAGAGGCGTCTGTTCAAAGATCTCGCGAGGCACCGCGTACGCGGTGTCACTGGGCATTGCTCTATGAACATTGACGTTTTGTCCGGAGAAACCCGGCTTTCTGCTTGCCGCAGCAGCCGCCGGGTTTCCCGGACCAAGGGGGTGATATGCGGAGTCAATTGCGCGCGACTGCAAGATGCCCGGAGGCCGTCGAGCCTGCGCGCGGGCGATTCGCGCGGGTCGTTGTGCGGGGCGGCACTCGTCAGGGCTTGAAACGAAGCGAAACAGGAAGATCACACTTGTCCTCGAACCTATTGCATTGAGAGGCATCCAATGAACAAGCGTCTTGGGATTTGCATGTTGCTTCTGCTGATAGCGATGAGTCTGTTCAGCGCGGAGCTGTTCGCCGGCCCGAAGAAGCCCGAGCTGGTCATCGGTCCGGGGTTGGGCTCGGGAAGGACGGGTTACCACCAGAACTGGAATCGCACTCTAGACGTGGATACTGTTTACATCCTCACCGGACTGTACTACGTGGATTCGACGTACTCCATCACCATACAGCCGGGCACCGCGGTCCTGGGAGACACCGCGGCCACGCTCACAATCAGGCGCGGGGCGCAGATTCACGCGTCCGGGACTCCGGCTCAACCGATCGTCTTCTCGAGTCTTAAGACTCCGGGCACCCGTGCGAGAGGCGACTGGGGCGGCGTTATTCTCCTCGGCGACGCGCCGGTCAACAAGGTTGACCCGCTCATAGAGGGCGGCATCATCGAGGGAACGTACGGCGGCAACAACCCCGGTCACGACGTGGGAGAGTTCTGCTACGCGCGAATCGAGTTCGGCGGGTACCGTTACCAGCTCAACAACGAAGTGAACGGACTCACGATGGGCGGAGTCGGGTCGGGCAGTGAGATTCATCACGTCCAGGTGAGCTATAACTTCGACGACGCCTTCGAATGGTTTGGCGGAACTGTGCCGTGCAGTTGTCTTGTCTCGTTCTGCGGCACCGACGACGAGTTCGACACGGACTTCGGCTACGCCGGAAACGTGCAGTTCTGCTTCGCGGTGCGTGACTCGAGCCTCTGGGACCCCACCGGAGAAAGCAACGGCTTCGAGTCGGACAACGACGGGTCTTCGACTTCACAGGCCGAACCGTTCACGTGGTGCCGCTTCAGCAACGTCACGCTGGTCGGACCCGAGCGCACGGACGCACTGGTGGGGACCATTCCGGTGGGTCACAAGTACCAGTACAGCGCGTTGCTGCGAAGGTCGACCAGACACAGCATCTTCAACAGCGTCATCACGGGCTATCCCTGGGGATTTTCGGTGCGCGACGTGTTCACGATTCGGTACGCCCAGAACGACACCCTGCAGGTGCTCAACACGAGCGTGACCGCCACCCTGAGGCCTTCCGGTTCAACCTCCGTCCATGACGAAGGTCGCTGGGCCGGCGTGACGGCCTGGTTTGAGAAAGCGGGCTACGGCAACATCGGCTCGCAGCCGCGTAACCCCAGCGCAGTCGGCCTCACCGACATGTCCAACCTGTACAACCCGAACCCGGTTCCGCTAGTCGGTTCCGAGCTTGACGGCACCGCCAGCTTCTCGGACCCCAGTCTCGCCGGATTCCATCCCGTGACCTACAGGGGCGCCTTCGAGCCCGGCGTGCCGATGGCCAACCAGTGGACCGCCGGTTGGACGAACTTCGACCCACAGAACACCGACTACAACCCGGGACAGGTGAACGTCCCCGAGACCTCGTTGGGACGTTTCGGCGAGCTTTCCCAGAATGCGCCCAACCCGTTCAACCCAGTCACCCGGATCGCGTACTCCTTGGCTCAGCCCGGCCGCGTAACGTTGAGGGCGTTCGACGTAACCGGTCGACCGGTCCGCACCCTGGTGGATGGCTGGATGGAGACCGGCCGCTATGAGGCGACCTGGGACGGCCGCGACAGCCGCGGCGCGGAAGTGGCTTCGGGTGTTTACTTCTATCAGATTGACGCGCCAGGCCTGGTAACCTCGAAAAAGATGGTCGTTTCCAAATAGAGGCCGAGAAGGCGCACAAGTCTGAACTCTCGCTCGAAACGAGAGGAAACGGGGGGCCGGCTGATCGCTGGCCCCTTCTGCCTCGAAGGCAGGGGTCGCACGAGGCCCCAGAGACGAATTCACTGCAGTCCGCGCCGTAGACCCTCGGCCCTGCTGAGCAGTGGCCATACTGCCACACACATCCGCAATCCTTACAGATTTACAATCGCCTCCCATTGTGTTATAATAACACCAGTTAGAGCATCCCTGCTGTGGACCAACGTGGAGCGGTTGTGTTGCCCTGTGATACATCCTTTGTCCCTCTTCACATCCTCTGCATTGACCCTTCCGCTTTGATTGTCATACCGCCTGTCGCCTGCGTTCGCAGATTAGTAAGGAAGGCCTTGCCATGCGCCTGAGCTCAGCACGCCGTACTACATACCAAGCACTGGCCGTTGTAACGTCAAGCAGCGAATTCCTGGAACCCTTCAAGCAGAAAGGAGCGATGCCTTGAAACAGACGAGGAGAATTCCGCAGTTGTGTGCCCTGCTCGCGATAGTAGTGTCTCTCGTGCCGCTCGACGTGTTCGCCGCCTGGCAGGCGGACGGGACAGCAGTCTGCGCGGCCGCGGGTACCCAGGATTATCCGATACCCGTCCTCGACGGCGCGGGCGGCACCGTCATCACGTGGCAGGATACGCGCGCGGGGTCTTCCGACATCTACGCCCAGCGCCTGAACGCTTCCGGCGACGCGCAGTGGGCGTCCGGGGGAGTGGCCGTGTGCGATACTGTGAATGCCCAGGTAGATCCTCGGGCCGTCTCTTGGGGTGTGGGTGGGGCGGTCATCGTCTGGCAGGATTATCGCAATGGCACGCACTACGACATCTACGCCCAGCGCATTGACGGCTCCGGGAACGCCAAATGGGGAAAGAACGGTGTCGCGGTCTGCGCCGCCGCGGGCGCCCAGCAGCGGCCGAGACTGATCAGCGACGGAATGGGCGGTGTAGTAATCGTCTGGGAGGACTACCGGTCCGGGGTGGGCTATGACGTGTACGCCCAGCGCGTAGACAGTTACGGCAACATGGAGTGGACACCGGATGGCGTGCCCATATGTACGGTCGCCGGGGACGCACGCTATCCGGAGCTGACAGTCGATGCGACCTACGGAGCCTTAATCGTATGGCAGGACTGTCGGGGTGCCACCAGCCAGGACGTCTACGCTCAGCGTGTTGATGGTTCCGGGAACGTGGTCTGGGCCGTCGACGGTGTTGCGGTGTGTACACTCGACTACACACAGGTATTGCCCCAGGTCACAACCGACGGCGCCGGTGGCGCGATTATCACTTGGCAGGATTACCGCAACACCGTTAACAACGACATTTACGCCCAGCGGCTCAGCGGGTCGGGCGTCGCCCAGTGGACTGCTAACGGTGTCCCCATAAGCACCGCGGCGAGCCACCAGGCCGAGTGCAGGATATGCGCTGACGGAGCAGGTGGCGCCGTCATTGCGTGGCAGGACCGGCGCACTGGAGGTGTCTACGACATCTACGCGCAGCGTGTGGACGCTTCCGGGACCCCGCTTTGGACCGCCGACGGTGCGCCGGTGTGCCAGGCAGCGAACACACAGCGTTTCTGCCAGCTCACGCCGGACGGAGCAGGCGGCGCCA
>JAFGJU010000019.1 GCA_016928935.1 Candidatus Eiseniibacteriota bacterium
GCTGAACGACGACCTGACCCTGGTAGTGCTGCGGGCCAGGTAGAACCGCGACGGGGCGCCGGCGGGCCTACTCCTTCGCCTCAGGGGCGAGGCACATGTAGCTCTGCAGCCATCCCCTCACCCTCATCGCCTCGGCAACTCTGCCAACTGCGACTACGTACGCGGCCGTCCTGTTGTCCACCTTCTGGGCTCTGGCCGTGGCCACGGTCTCGTGGAAGGCCGCGAGCATCTTCCTTTCAAGCTCTCGGTGGACCTGCGCGTCGTCCCACTTGAGACCTGTGACGTTCTGCACCCACTCGAAGTGCGACACGGTGACGCCGCCGGCGTTGCACAGCAGGTCGGGCACGACGAACACTCCCTTCTCGAACAGTATCCTGTCGGCCTCGGGAGTGGTCGGGCCGTTGGCCGCCTCAGCAACTATCTTGGCCTTGACGCGCCCCGCGTTGGCCCCGGTGATGACGGACTCCAGCGCGGCGGGCCAGAGCACGTCCACGTCCAGCTCCAGAATCGCTTCGTTGGTGATGGGCTCAGCGCCGGGGAAACCCGTCACTGAGCCGGTCTTCTGCCTGTGCCTCATGACCGCGTGCGGGTCCAGGCCCTGGGCGGAGTATATGCCGCCGTAGACGTCGCTCACCGCCACTATGTCCGAACCCAGAATGTCCTTGGAGAGCATGGCGGCGAATCCGCCCACGTTGCCGAAGCCCTGGATCGCGACCCTGGACTGCGCGGGGTCCAAGCCGAGCTGTCTGGAGGCTTCTCGCACAACGACTACTCCCCCCCTAGCAGTGGCGTCCTCGCGCCCCACGGAGCCCCCCACGCTCAGCGGTTTTCCCGTTACCACGCCTGGAACAGGATAGCCCACGTGCTTGCTGTACTCGTCCATCATCCAGGACATGACCTGGGGATTGGTGAAGATGTCGGGAGCCGGGATGTCCCTTTCGGGGCCGATGATCCGCCACACCTCGTTGATGTAAGCGCGGGAGAGCCGTTCGAGCTCGGACGGAGACATCAGGCTGGGGTCACATATCACGCCCCCCTTGCCGCCGCCGAACGGAAGGTCCAGGAGGGCCGTCTTCCAGGTCATCCACGCCGCGAGCGCACGCACGGCGTCTATCGTTTCAGACGGATGAAACCGAATACCGCCCTTGCACGGGCCGCGGGCGTCGTTGTGTTGGACTCTGAAGCCCTTGAAGACCCTGACGGTGCCGTCGTCCATTCTGACGGGCAAGGACACGTGAAGCTCGCGCCGCGGCTCCCTCAGCAAGGAGTGCAGGCCGGGGTCGAGTTTCATGTGCGCCGCCACGTGGTCAAGCTGGGCCTGTGCGATCGCGAACGGGTTGAGTGTCTCCGTCATTTTCCGGCCCCCTTCGGTCAAGAAGCAGGCAAACCCCCCATCGGGCTCGGGATTCTTTCACCGGGGGCGGGTACTGTCAAGCGCATTCGGGCCCGCCCGGGCGGCCTCCGCGGGCACGGGACGAAAGCGCAGTCGCTGCGTGGGGTGAGCTGACTCGGCCGGAAGGGGACGACCCGGCCCTACTTCAGAGCCTCGACCTTTGTCGCCCCGAAGTCGCGGTGAAAGCCGACCGTCTCAAACACATCGTCTTCCATGAGCGGCTTGCCCGTCGTGATCAGGCTCGCCATGTTTCTGCCTACGCCCGGACCCATCATGAAACCCTGGCCGCAGGTGCCCACCGCGAGGAACATGCCGTCCTGCTCCGGCACTCTTCCCAGGATGGGGACTCCATCCGGGGTCATGGGATACAGGCCTCTCCAGGTCCTTCTTATGAGGAGGTTCCTGAGCCTGGGGATGAGCTCGATGAGCCGCCTGGCGATGACGGGCATGAACTCCGAGGTGCTGTTCCTGTCGGTTCCAAGGATGGCCGGCGCGGGTGTGTAGCAGAATATCAGCTGCCCTTCAGACCTCTGGCCGAAGTAGAAGTTGGCGCTCTTGCCCTCGGGCCCGGGCCTCAGGTCCACCACGAGAGGCCCCAGAAAGTGCTCCACCGCGGCCGATATGCCGCCCTCGTGGCTGTCCGGCGTCACGGGCACATCGAGCCCGGTCAGACGGCCGACTTCCCTGGCTCGGGCGCCGGCCGCGTTCACGACGACGGGGCTCGAGTAGGCGCCCTTCTGAGTGCGAAGCCCGGTTATCTTGCTGTCGCTCCGCGTAATCTCCGTCACTTCCTCGTTGAAGGCGAACTTCACCCCGCGGGCCAACGACAGCGCGTGGTACGAGGCGGACACCAGGAGGGGCGAAACCTGGCCGTCGTCCGGCGAGTAAGTGCCTCCTCTGAGTCCGTCCGGGTTTATTCCGGGCACGAGCTCGCGAATGCTGTCGGCGTCCACCCAGTCTATCTTGAGCTCGAACTTCCTCTGGACGGGAAGAAGGTCTTTGAGAGAGGCCTCGTCCGACTCGCGGTACACCGCAAAGCAGTAACCACCCTTTTTCCACTCCACGTCGAAGCCGTGCTCTTCCTTCCAGGACGAGAATACTCTGAGGCTCTCCATACACAGCCTTATCTTGGCGGGCTGTGAATGCGTGGCCCTGGCGCCGCCTATGGCGGCCTTGTTCTCACCCTGCCCCGCTGACGGGTTCTTGTCAACCACAAGCACTTTGAGTCCTTCAACGGCGAGGTAGTAAGCGCACGGGAGGCCCGCGCTGCCGGCACCTATCACTATGGCGTCGAAGTTGTTCAACGGAGATCGTCTCCTAATCGGAATCGCAGCCGCTCAGCGCCGAGAGCGGCAGCTCCGCCTCAAACGGCCGAGCCGAGAACTGAGTCACCTCGGAAAGCTCTATCCCCTCTTCCCTGCAGATGCCCAGTATGAGCTCGCGGCAGGTCTTCCCGCCGCATGCACCCATGCCGGTCCTCAGCGTCGCCTTGAGGTGGTTCATGTCGCGCACGCCGGCTCTGAGCTGCTCGACTATCTGAGACTTCCTCACGCGCTCACACCGGCAGATTATCGGGTCGGCCTCAGGCGCCGCCTCTCCCGCGCCCTTCTCTTCCACCCCGGCGGGCTCTTCCGGCGCCTGCGTCCTGATGCCGGCCACCTTCGTGGCGTCGGAGTAGGGCACTTCCAGGAGCATCAGCCTGCACTTCACCTGGACCGAAGTGTCCTTGAAGGCCACGACCTTGCCGCGGCCCACCGGGTTCCCAAGGAAGTCGGCCGTCTCCACTTCTTGCCCGGTCGTCACCAGGCCGTCGGACAGCTCGTAAGGCAGGGTGAGCAGCGCCAGCTTCTCCTCGGGGTCGTAGTCAAGCTCCACAAGTGTGATGGCCAGCCCCGGGCAGGCGGCCACGCACCTGGCGCAGCCCAGACACTCTCCTCGGAACTCGGGCACTCCGGTGATGGACCCCGCGCGTATCACTATGGACTTCTTGGGACAAACCTTGGTGCAGGGGTCGCACGGAATCTCCTGGACACATCTCACGACTGGAAACTTGGAAGGAAGCGGGGACGAGAGCGCGTGTTCGAACGTGCGGCCGGGCTTGCTGCGCAGCAAGGCCGCGAGCTCGTCCCACTCCGGCGGTATGTCGCACTCGAGCCCCAGAGAGCGCGCTATCTTGCGGCCGACCATCTTGCCGCTGAAGATGGCGGCGCTGGCCTCCGCTATCTCTTCCGAGTCACCGGCGGCGTAGACTTCCATTCCGAACTGCCGTGCCTGCTTGTAAAGCTCGTCTATCGGAGAAAGGCCCACCGCTATGAGCACGGTGTCCACCGCGAACGACTTCTCGGTGCCGGCCAGGGGCTTGAACTTCTTGTCGCATTCCGCAATCGTGACGCGTTCCACGTGCTCGCGGCCTTCCACCCGGACTACCGTGTGAGACGTGTACACGGGGACCCCGAGCCTCATTATCTTGTCCTTGTGGACCTTGTATCCGGAGCATTCCGGAAGCGCCTCGCAGAGACCCACCACCCGTATGCCCGCCTGCAACGCGTGGTAGCTCCCGATGAGACCGACGTTGCCGCCGCCCACCACGAACAGCCTCTCCGAGGGCCTCACCAAGTCCCTGTTGGCCAGAGTCTGGAATGCGCCGGCGCCGTACACTCCGGGCAGGTCGCATCCAGGAAACGGCAGTGTCTTTTCGCGGGCACCGCACGCCACGAGGACGACGTCCGGCTCCACGAGCTCGTACTTGCCCGCCCGCAGCACACCCACCTTCCTGTCGGAGAACACTGCCACGGCGGCCGCCTGGACCCACACTTCGACGCTCTTCAGTCCGGACACCTCGCCGCGCAGGTGCTCGGCTATTCTGATGCCTCGCGTGCCGGCCCAGCAATCGCTCTTGGAACCGAAGAAGGAATGCGTCTGGAGCGTCAGCTTGCCGCCCAACTCCGGCTTGTCGTCCACGAGGAGCACCTGGACGCCCAGCTTGCCCAGCTCGATGGCGGCGCAGACCCCGGCGGGCCCTCCGCCTATGACGAGGACTCTGGTCTTGTGGACCGGTATTTCTCTGAAAGTGCTCGGGTCGTCTTCGCACGGCAGGGCCGGTATGCCCTCGCAGCTCCGCACGTCCATCCCCTCCCGCACCAGGGTCATGCACGCCTTCACGGGCACGCCGTCGGCCAGGACGAGACACTGAGAGCACTGCCCGTTCACGCAGAAGATGCCCTGCGGGCTGCCGTCCCGGTAGTGGTGTCCGAACACGTGGATGCCGTGTGCGAACACGGCGGAGGAGATTACTTCACCTTCCTTGGCCAGGAGCCGCCTGCCGTTGAAGGTGAAGGGGACGTCGCGGCGCTCGACGACGTCTATGACGGGGTGGCCGGAAATTCTCGCGGAAGAATCCATGTCAGGCGGTCTTGCCCCTCTCCTGGGCCAGCTGCTCCTCCAGCTCGCGGAAGATGTGCTTCTCCGTGAAGTACTTCTGCTGCATGGCGCCCGAGGGACACATCGCGGCGCACGTACCGCACCCCTTGCACTCTTTCTCGTTCACGCTGGCCACCAGTGCGTTTCGGTCCTTCCGGTAGCTCACTCGGGGAGCGGCGTAGAGACAGACCGCTTCGCAGGTCCCGCAGCCGCGGCACATCTCTTCGTTGACCGTGCACACCACGTTCACCAGTCTGCCCTCGACCGGACCCGGACCAGCGGCGTCGCCCGCGGGCGGCGTGAGCACGGCCTCAGCGCCGTCGAGTGCTATCCGCATGTCGTGCGGGACCCTCACAACGACCGGCGGCGCGTCGCCGTTCGAACCGGCGAACACCATGACTTCTTTCTTGCATTCCTGTATGCAGAGCCTGCACTCGTGGCACGGCCCACAGCGCATACACCTGAGCGCCTCTTCCATGGCCGAGAGCTCGTCGTAACCGAGCTCCACCTCCTCAAAATTGTGCTTGAGGTCCGCGACCTTGCGCTTCCGGACGGGCCTCCTCTTCATCGGAGCGGGCTTGGGCATTTTGAGCTGGTACTCCCTGGGGCCGGCCGTGAGTCCAGTGGACGGCAGGACCAGCTTTTCACCGCTCAGATAGCTGTGTATCCCGGCCGCGGACCTGTGGCCGGCGGCTATGGCCTCCACCACGGTGGCAGGGCCCGTGACCGCGTCGCCCGCCGCGAACACTCCCGGCATCGAGCAAGCCAGCGTCCTCTCGTCCGCCTGCAGCGTTCCCCACGACGTCAGCTTGAGCTCTTTCATCTGTTCGGCGAACTTGAGGTCGGGCTTCTGGCCGATTGCGCTTATGATGTGGTCTGTCTCGACCGTGTATTCGGAGCCTTCGATGGGCACGGGTCGCCTTCTGCCGCTAGAGTCGGGCTCGCCGAGGCGCATTTTCTGAAGCCTCATCGCGGCGACCCTGCCGTCCTTGGCGACGACCTCCACCGGAGCGACCAGCATATTGACCTCGACGCCCTCGTGCTTCGCCTCTTCCACCTCGGACGCGGCGGCGGGCATCTCCTTCTCAGTACGCCTGTAGTAGATGGCCACCGAGTCAGCGCCCATTCTGACCGCTGCCCTGGCCGAGTCGACGGCGGAGTTGCCGCCTCCTATCACCGCCACCCTGCCCTTCAGGTCCGGATGCTTGCCCTCGTTCACCCGGTTGAGAAACGCGATGCAGTCGTAGACGCCCTCCGTGTCCTCTCCCTTCGCCCCCAGCTTCTGGCTCTTCCAGGCGCCCACCGCAAGCAGTACTGCCTTGTAGCCGTCTGCCTTGAGCGACTCGAGCGTGACGTCCTTTCCGAACGTGACTCCGGTCTTGATGTCCACTCCCAGGTCCTGGATCGCCTTGATCTCCAGCGAGACTATCCTCCTGGGAAGCCTGAAGGTCGGTATGCCACCCACCATCATTCCGCCCGGTTTGTCCAGGGCCTCGAACACCGTGACGGGGTAGCCCTTGAGCACTAGGTCTCGCGCGGCAGTCAGGCCGGCCGGACCGCCGCCTACGACCGCGACCTTCTCCTTGCGCCACGGCGTGACGCGCTCGGGCGTCGGGATTCCCCTTCTCAGCTCGTAGTCCGCTGCGAATCGCTTGAGCCAGGCGATGGCCACCGGTTCGTCGTGCTCGGCCCGGTTGCACTTCTGCTCGCAGGGATGGGTGCAAACGCGGCCGCAGATACCCGGAAATGGGTTGGGTTCCCTGGCCACGTCCAGCGCCTCCTGGAACCTGCCGGTGGCTATGAGAGACACGTATGCCTTGACGTTGGTTCCGATGGGACAGGCCTGGCTGCAGGGAGACGGTTCAACAAGCTCCGCGCAACTCGCGCCCACGGATGCCACGGGCGTGAAACAGATCTTGGAGGGTCTTTCGGAGGCCGACTGTGCGGGGTTCGTGCTCATTCCCAGGTCCTTCCCCTCTGGTTGGCCGCTCCAACCGGGCGCAACGACGCCGGGCAGCGGCTAACGGCTGAACATTATGCTGCACAACGGATAAACAAACTATCATACGCCAGCGCGCCACGAGGGTCAAGCGGAAATGACTTTGCCGGGAGCCGTGCGGACAACGACGGGGCGAAACGTCTGGACGGGGTGAAACGCTCGGGCAGGGTGAAGCGTCCGGGCGCGGTGAAACTCTCGGGCAGGGTGAAGCGTCCGGGCGGAATGGAACGCGGCCCACGGTCGGGGCCATCCCGGCAGCCGGGGGGAGAAGCAGGACGGGCCCACGCCGAGCCGCCTCCTCCCCAGCAAGGCAGGAAAGGCTCTCACCTGTAGAGAC
>JAFGJU010000126.1 GCA_016928935.1 Candidatus Eiseniibacteriota bacterium
GTCTATTGCGAGCGTGCGCGTGTCCAACCGCCAGAGCTGGGTCTCGAAGAACGGACGTGCCTTCACCGGGATTGAGCGAAGGAACGCGACGGCCTCTCCGCCCGGCGAGAGCTCGTAGCGTCCCACGGTGAACTCGCCCGTGGTGAGCTGGACCTCGGTCCTGCTCTCGAGAGAGAGAACGAATAAGTGCGACTTGTGCTTCCAGTACTCCCACCGTTCGTGGAGCTCTTCGAGCTTCTCGTAAGGTCTCTTGCTCTCCGGCCGCCACCGGCCTCCCCCCTGGGTGTCGCCGCCGACTTCGGACCCGCGCTCCCACGCAGTGAAGTACAGATAGTCTCCCTCCGGCGACCAGGTGACTCCTCCGAGGCCCATTCTTTCCGAGACTAGCTTTTCCATGTTCCGCGTGGTCAAGTCCACAAGCCACAGGTCGGCTCCCCCTCCCCGCCCTCGCTCTGTGTCCCGGTCCGACGCCGCGGACGCCACGAACGCTAGCCGGCGGCTGTCCGGAGCCCACTCCGGACTCGACACCCCGTTGTCAGTCTTGAGCGCGTACACTTCGGCGCCCGTCTTGGCGTCCACCACCGACAGATGAGACACATACACATTCCGCTTCAGGTCCGGCTCGCTCACAATCAACGCCGCCCGCAGGCCGTCCGGCGAAAGAGTAGCCTGCCTCACGGACCTCATCTTCATCATGTCGTCCATGGAGAACCTGTGCGCCGGAGATAGTGACGGAACGGGCGCCGACCGTCGCGCGTCCTCTCTCAACCTGAGGAACGGAGCTACGGCCCACTCGTTCTCGGGGTCGCGGCGGTCGAAAACCGTCTTCACAAGCAGGAGGTGCTTGTCACGGGTCAGCGCGAGCTCACACGAGAACTCCTCCGGAGCGCCCTCACCGGGAGTCGCCCCGTTCTTCCGTTTGACGAGCTTCCCGTCCAAGTAGACGGCGGCGCGCTGCCGGGTCTTGAGCACCAACTCCAGCTTCTGCCACCGCGGACAGTCGACGTAGCAGGCCATGTGAGAGACGTGCACCAACGCAGTGTCCAGAGATGTGACCTCCCGCGCCGACGCGACCACGACGGCGCTGTCCCGCGTCTCGACTTTCCTCCACGTGAGGATCGTGCCCGGCTGCCAAGACGTCCTGTCCCCGTCAGTCGGCAGCGTCCTCTCGAGGTCCAGGTAATCCGTCCCCAGGACCACCTCGGCCCTCCTGGCAAGACCCGTCGTGTCCGAGAACGCGGGGAGCCTCACGCCCACCGGCCCGAGCAGCAGCCACGACGCCACGGGCAGGTCGACGACCGGCCCGGCCGACTTCCCCTCTCCGGCGGCAGGGGCCGCAGCTGCGGCGACCGCGCCGAACTCCGGGAGCGGAGCGGACGTAAGGCCGGCGCAGAGGCAAAGCAGCAAACTCACACGCACGCAGAGAATCCGGCCCGCTGAGTGGCGGGAAACGAACTGCGACAATCCCCGCGCCGGAGACGCACATGGCCCGTTCGGCATTGGAATTACCCTCCTCTCGCCAAATGATGCTCGGCTCCCGCACGCAGCGCGGTGCCCCATTCAACGCGGTGCCCCATTCAACGCGCCCAACACGCTAAGCGCGGTACCCGCACCCAACGGGGTCCCGTATTCAACGGGGCGGGCGCCTTCAATGCAGTGCCGCATCCAGGGCACCGTCGCGTTCAACGCGGCCCGCTCGCCAAGCGCGGCGCCCGGACCTCAGGTGCGGCAACCACAGCGCGCGCAGCAACCACAGGGGGCGCGGCAATCACACCGACTGCATTCTGACTGCCAGCATTCTAGCATACAACGCCGGAACCTGGCACGGAGTGAAGTGTTAGAGTATTCGAGGAAACAGTCGCGGGGAAATGCGTTTGTCTTGACGCGAGTGAGTGCCATCGCGTGTGAACAACAGGCTCCGGGCAAGAGGCGGGCTTATGGCGTTGACTTCACGAGTCCAATCGGCTATTCTGATATAGTGAACCTTGTGCCCTGTCGGTAGAAGTGGAAAGGGAGTGGTAACATGAGGTTGAGAATCTGCCTGCTCCTGCTTCTTCTGGCTTCCACCCTGTTTGCGGGCGGATGCTACACGGTGCTCAAACATCCAGAGGGCGCAGTGCTTGTGGACGAGTACCAGAATCGGAGGAGCTGCGGCGACTGCCATGACGCAGCGTGGTTCTACCATCAGGATCCCTACTGGTACGGCGCCAACTATTACGGCACCTACTACCCGTACGGATGGTACGACTACTACAGCAGGCCCTGGTGGTACAACGACTACTGGTACTACGGCGGCGGATGGGGAGAGCCCGGTGACGTGGAGACCGGCCGAAGGCACCTGTGGACCACTCCAAGCCTGAGGCCGCCCGACACTATCAGCATGCCGCCTGCGATGAAGGTGCCTCAAAGCTCGCAGTCCGGGACGACTCCCGGCAAGCAGGCGCCTTCACAGAGCACCACGCAGAAGCAAGAACAAAAGAAGTCCGAGCCCGAGAAGAAGCGACATCTTTGGGACAAATAACGTCTCAGACGGCTCTAATCCCGTGCAGTGCGCTTCCGAAGAAGAGGAGGATGCGAATGGCTGCACTACATTTTACGGATTCTGGTTCATACGGTGAAGGGGCTGTGAGGGGCGGCAAGCTGCTCGTCGTGGCAGCGGCGATCCTGCTCGCCTGGCTGTCTCCGCGCGTTTCTCTGTGTCAAAGTCTGCCCGACATCCCGCTCGTCTACGACTTCGGCGTCGGCGCCCGGGCCATGGGCATGGGTCAGGCGCACGTGGCCGTGTGCGACGACGTGTCGGCCACGTTCTACAACCCGGCTGCCCTCGCCCACGTCAGGAGAATCGAGCTCTCCGCGGGCTTCTCGCACTTGAACGACAATTGGCAGACCGAGTTCTACGGCACGAGGACGGCGTCCGAGGTGGGCAGCACCAAGCTCAGCTCCCTGGCGCTGGCCTATCCGTTCCCGACGTACAGGGGAAGTCTGGTTTTCGGCGTGGCCTACAACAGGTCGAAAAACCTGGACTCGGACTACATGAGGGAAGGATTCAACCCGTACCACTGGCGGGACGACCTGGGCGACTACGCCGAGGGTTTCGAGACGGAGACGGTGTACGAGAGGGGCGGCATGTCCCACTGGACCGTGGCCATGGGCGCTGACGTCTCGGCCGAGGTTTCCGTCGGCGGGAGCATCTCATTCTTGAGCGGAAGCTCGGAGAGGACCTACGAATACGACGCGACCTGGACCGACGGCGTCACGAACGTCGAGGAGTATTATTACCAGTTGGACGACGCAGACATCACTGGCTGGACCGCCTCCGTGGGCACGGTTGCCAGAATAGGGAACGCCGGGAGAGTCGGCCTCACGGTCAACTTCCCGCAGTACCTGACGCTGGACGGCAGCCAGTACCTGGAGGAATACGACCCCGTCGGCGACCTCGTCTACATAGACGACATCCTGTTTGAGGACGAGATCACGCTTCCGCTGTCCTTCTCGGCCGGCGCCTCCGCAGCGCCCGTGGCCGGTCTCATCCTGGCCCTGGACGCGAGGTACACCGACTGGAAGCAGATAGACTACTACGGCCCGATTCGTCTGGACAACGAGTACGCCTACAAGGCCACCACGTCAATCCGGCTGGGAGCCGAGTTCACGATCCCGAACTCGCCGCTCAGAGTGAGGGCAGGCTACTTCACGGACCCGGTCGCTTTCAGGTTCATCGAGGACTACTCCGAGCCCGGCGGTGTATGGGACGCGACAATCGACCAGAACGGCAGGTTCTTCACGTTTGGCGCGGGGCTCCTGGTGGAGGACGCGTTCACGGTGGACGCGGCCTGGGTGCACGGAGGGTACGAGAAGTCTCTGCCGAGGCGCTCGGACATCGATTACTCCGAGGAGAGAACGTCGGACAGGATGTTCGTGACGGCGAGTTTCCGGTTCTAGATTCGTGCCGGTCTTGGACCCCGGCCGATTCCGGACCCTCGCCGATTCAGAAGTGTTGCGCGAAGACGACAAGCAGCAAAGGAGCCCGGCCGTCCGGTCCGGGCTCTTGTGTTGACGCGTTGATGAGAGGGCCAAGGGCCCCCGTCAGGCCGGAAACCCGCGGGAGCTCCATCCCCGCCAAAA
>JAFGJU010000127.1 GCA_016928935.1 Candidatus Eiseniibacteriota bacterium
GGCGGGAATGCACTGGACATAACGTATTGACCTGGAGATGATTAGAGCGGATTCTTAATGCAAATCGTGAAGTTCTTGCCGAGACAATTCTCATTCGTGCTTGTCGTGTGCTGCGCGGCCGTGACGGCGGCCGCCCCCGGCGCGCTGGCCGTGTCTTTCTTGGAGGGCTACTACGAGGTCCAAACAGAGCTCAACGGCCAGGACCGCTCCTGGGGTCTCAACAACCCACGGCACTACTTCGAGCTCAGGTTCCGGACCACTCCGTGGACCGAGGTCGAAGGATTCTTGAAGATGAGCGCCGAGTCCAACAGGTGGAAGGACTACAAGCCCTACAACCTGTATTTCGCCAACGAAGGCCACATCAAGCTCAGGACCAAGAACGTCGAGGCGGTTCTGTTTTCCCAGCAGAACCGATTCTGGTTCTCGGAGCCTCTGCTGGAGATAGTCAACGCGGACCGGGTCAAGGACGACGACTACGGCCCGAGGGCTCAGGGAGTCAGGGTGGACTTCTGGGGGCTCCGGGACTTCTCCGGCGTGAGTTACTACAGCGCGAAGAGAAACGGCGACGACGCGTTCGCCTTTCGCACGAGGAGGCCTTTCCTGCGGGACAGGGTCGTCCTGGGCGCCACTATGGCCAACCACAATTTCGGCACCGGCGTAAGGGACTACGACAGGGTCGTGGCCGCTGACGTGGAGCTGGCCTTGGGCGAGATCTTCAAGCCGCTCGCCCGGTTCGGGCGGATAACTTGGGTGACCGAAGCAGGGAAGAACGTGTCGGGCGCCTGGCTCAGGGCCGTGCGCAACCCCCTCCCGTACGGCGTCAAGACCGAGATCCGGGACCTCTCGATAGGCGACTTCTACAGCGTGGCGTCTTACCAGCACTACGAGACGAACTTCTACACCGGCCTCTCGAGCAGGGAGTCCGACGACGACTACCGCGGGTACTACGTGGAGACCAATTACCGTGTCCCCACGAAGGCCGTGAACCTCAAGGCCTCCAGGTACGACTACCGGGCCTTCAGGTACGCGGATTCAAGAGGGCGGTTGTGGCAGAGGACTCAGAACCTGGCCGAGTTGTACGTGGAGTTCGTGAGGGGATTCACGGCCAAGGCCGAGTACCGTCACTACAGGGACAACAACGGCACCTACCCGAATTTCTTCTTCGAAGTGGCGGGTGAGAACCGCCTGGCCAGGATCAAGACGCAACTTCGCGTGAAGGACATAGACACCGCATACCAGCTCGAGGCGTACGGCTTCGAGATGAGCATGAATCTCTCCGACCGGTGGAAGTTCTACTCCAGGGTGATGAATGTGAACGTGCCCACGCAGTCCAGACAGACCGTCTTCTTCCAGCTCAGGTACACGGGCTGGTCCGGGGGCGAGGCCTTCGTCGAGTTCGGAAACCCGGGGCACAGCGACAACCTGGTCAACGACGACGATTTCGTTCAATGGTCGAGCAACACCGACATCGAGAGATACGTGAAGCTGTTCCTGAAGATGTACTACTAGAAGCCGGCCGCGGCAGTCGACCGGCGGCGGACGACGGCAGAGAACCGGAGGTTCGAGAGCATGAATGCAAGCATGAGAAGGCGCGCGGCGGGCGCCGTCGTATTGGTGTCCCTGTTGGCGGCGACGGCGGTCTCGCCCTGTCGAGCCGAGGTCACAAAGACTCCGTCCGGAATCCAGTTCGCGTACGAAGAGCCGAGCGCGGGCAGCGTGAGCCTGGTCGGGTCGTTCAACGACTGGAACAAGGCCGCCGACCCCATGACCAGAGACCAGGAGGGCGTGTGGAGGGTGACGGTCGCCCTCCAGCCGGGCAAGCACGAGTACAAGTTCCTCGTGAACGACAGCAACTACATGGCCGACCCCGACAACCCGGTCGTGGTGGGCGACTACGGCAATTCGCAGATAGAGGTCGGGCCCGACGGCGACCTGGTGTGGGGGGCGGGCGCGGCCAAGTTCTCGAACACGGCGCTCAGCTCGAAGGTGGCGCTCAACGGGTTCTTCCGGGCCACGTACCCCTGGCAGTCGGACGCGGACGACGACGCCAGGCTGAGACTCAAGAGGCCGGACCACGACCTCAACCTGGACGTGAACGTGAAAGTGAACGATAGCGTGCAGGGCTCCGGCAGGCTCCGGCTGGACACCAGTCTGGGCGACGTGCAGGAGACTCAGGGCAGGCTATATTCCGCGCACCTCGACCTGCTGACCCAGCCGTTCGACCTGAAGGGCTATTACAACGAGGAGGTCCTCGCGATGGACGACCCGCTGGAGCTGGCGGGTCACGAGGACCTGGCCGGCACAATCCGGGAAGAAGAGATAGATTTCGGCCGCGGCACTCAGGGCGCCGTCGCGAGGGTCCGCGGTCTGGGCGTTGACGGGACGGCGTTCTTCTCGAACACTTACGACTTCGACCGCTTCAGCGACCCGGGCATTTACGACAACACTGACACCGACGTGATGGGCGCACGTCTCGTCAGGGACTTGGTCCCGGACCGTGCGCGTCTGGGCTTGAGCTGGGTGCGCCGGCAGAACGGCTGGTGGGTGGACTTCGTGAGCGGCGCAAACCACAGCGCGGACATTGACTCGTTCTGGTCGGCGTGTAGGGCAGCAGGGGACTCTACGCCGAGCGACTGGTTCGAGCTGGGCACGGTGGACCAGACTTTCGCCGTGGACCTGGGGCTCACGCTCCCCGGCGCTCTTGACTGCGCGATGGAGTACGCTCAATGGCGCTGGGAGGCGAGGTGGGACGTGGGGAACCGCGAGCGTCTGGAGGGGACGAACGAGGTCAACGGCGCGCTCGACCTACCCATCGGGGAGGACAACGGCTGGAGGTTCAAGGCTGTGCTCTCGGGCGGAGGCCCGGCAGAGTTGGAATGGGAGTTGGGACACGAGGTTGAGCGTTACGACGGAATGGACGACGGCGAGCTCTACGTGGACTTCTGCCGGCCTGAGTTCGCCGACCCGGCGGTCAACACGTTCGTCGGAATCGGCGCTGTTTCCGGGTTTTCCATCGAGGAATACCCGGCTCCACCGAAGCGTCGCAATGACATCACGGAACTGGACTTGGGCTTCAAGCTCCTGAATGTGAACTGCTTCGTGGAGGTCGACAGAAGGAACACCTCTCGCAAGTACGAGTACGCGACTTCCGTGACGCCCGACGCTCCGGTTGAACAGACGAACGAGGCGTGGAGGATAGCTCCCGGCGCCTCCGTGAGCCTCATGGGAGGCCGGCTCAGCCTGGGAATAGACTACGAGCAGATAGACAACGACCCCGAAGGCGCCTTCTTCTTCAGCGCTCCCCTCGACGACCCGTGCGGCGTTTACTACTACGACACGAGGGAGCTCATCTTCTCCGGCAGGTTCGCTTTCACGGAAAGGGTCGCTGCTGTGTGGGACGTGCGGCGCATGGTCTACGAGGCCAACCCCGGGCAAGAGCCGCCGCCTGAGGAAGCTTACGTCTCACCTTATCTGGCGCTCGTCTACTCACCGGTCAAGAGCGTGGAGGTTCGCCTGGGCTATCACGTGAACCCGGTCTACTACATTGACGCTCCTCTGGAGGGCAGAGGCAACGGCAGGCAGGTCTGGCGCGACGTCTACATGTGGGAACACGGCGCGAGCGTATTCGACGCCGAGCGCGCCCTGACAGACGTGAAGATGGTTTCCCTGATGGGCGTGATAAGCTTCTAGCCCGATGGCGCCGGCTCACCAGCATTGAAAGGGAGCAAGCACCCAGAAAGGAAGCGAGCACCGATGAATCCTCGGAAGAATCATGCGTCCGACACCCACGGAGACAGACCCGATTGCGCGGGGCGCCGTTCAAGGCAGGCGAAGGCAGTAGCGCCCGCGGTGGTCTGGGTAGCGGTTCTGAGCGCCGTGCTCTGGCTCGCCGGGTGCACGGTGATGCGCGCCGTGAGGACGCGTCTCCCCAAGCCCGGACCCACGCCGCAGGGCGTGTTGTTCCAGTACGACGCCCAAGCTGCCACGCAAGTCAACCTGGCCGGCAACTTCAACAACTGGGGAGGGACGCAGGGCGGGGGCCGGTTCGACCCGGGGATCGACCCGATGGCCTCGGACGAGAGGGGAGTGTGGAAGATTTCCGTGCCGCTGCCCCCCGGTCGCTACCAGTACAAGTTCGTGATCGACCAGGTGCGCTGGGAGAAGGACCCGAACAACCCCGACGTGGCACAGGAGGGCGGCTTCGAGAACTCCCTCGTGATAGTACCCGAGGGGGTGAAGTACGACGTGCCCTTCATCTCGCTCACGACCGCCCTGGAGGCCACCGGCCGGTCGCCCGCAGGCCGCAAGGCGGAGGTCGAGTTCTCGCTGGACGCGCCCGAGGCGAAGAGCGTGTTCGTGGCTGGGACGTTCAACAACTGGGCCGCCGACAAGGACAGGTTGAAGAAGGACGCGACGGGGGTCTGGCGAATCAGGCTCTCTGTCTCCGTGGGAAAGCAGGAATACAAGTTCGTGGTGGACGGCCAGTGGAAGGAGGACCCCGCGAACCCCAACAAGGTCGCGGACGCCTACGGAGGGTCCAATTCAGTGATAGAGGTCTCGGAATAGCCGTTTCAGCGCCGGAGGCCCAAAACCGGAGGCGCATGAGGAGAACCCAATGAACGTGAAGCGAGGTGATGGAAGGTCGGGCGCGTGGGGTAGAAGGCTCTTTCTCGCCCTGGCGTCGGCGGTCTGCGTCGTTGCCGTCGTGTCCGGCGCGCTGCCGTCGTGGGCCGGACCGCCGCGGCGCACCGACGCCGGAATAGAGTTCCAGATTGACGCTCCGAACGCGCGGACGGCGTACCTGGCGGGGGAGTTCAACAATTGGTCTCAGAACGCCGACGCCATGACCCAGGGGGAGGACGGCGTCTTCCGCGCAGTGAAGCAGCTCGCGCCGGGGACCTATCAGTACAAGTTCATAGTGGACGGCACGTGGAGGGAGGACCCGGACAACCCGGCCAAGACTCCGGACCCCTACGGGGGGTCCAACTCCGTGCTCGTGATACTCGAGGACGGCTCGGTGTCGCTCGCGGCGCCCAGGGCGCCGTCTCCGGAGCCGCTGGTGGACAAGATAACGGCCTCCGGCAGGCCCATCCATTTGGCGCTCCTATGGCACCAGCACCAGCCCAGGTACGAACGCGACCCCGGGACCGGCGAGTACCTTGACCCCTGGGTGCGGCTCCACTGCACAAAGGACTACTACGACATGGCGGCGATGGTGTCGGAGTTCGACGGGCTCAGGTACTCGGTGAACTTGACTCCGGTGCTCATGTTCCAGATAGAGGACGTGGTGCGCGGGTACGAGACCGGCGGCGCGACCGACAAGGCGCTCAGGATAAGCTCGATTCCGGCCGAGGAGCTGGGCGAAGCGGACAAGCGGTACATGCTGGGCAGGTTCTTTGACGCCGACTGGCGGCATCAAATAGACGTCTATCCCAGGTACGCGGAGCTCCGCGACAGGAGACTGGGCCTCAGCGAGGAGAAGCTGCTCGAGAGCGTCCCGCTCTACTCCGCCCAGGACTTCAGGGACCTCCAGGTGTGGTTCAACCTGGCCTGGTTCGACCCGGACTTTCTGGAGGGCCCAGTGACCCTTCCTTCGGGCGTGACCGTCGACCTTTCGGACCTGGTCGAGAAGGGTGGCTCCTTCACCGAGGCGGAGAAGAAGCGCGTCCTGGACGCCGGCGTTGAGATAATGAGAAACGTCATCCCGGTCCACAGGAAACTCCAGGACGAGGGGAGAGTGGAGGTCACGACGACCCCGTTCTATCACCCGATTCTGCCGCTGATATACGACACGGGCCTGGCCTCGATCGCCATGCCGGCAGCCAGGCTCCCTTCGGAGAGGTTCAGCTGGCCCGAGGACGCGGCCGAGCACGTGAACAGAGCGGCCTCCTTCTACGAGGAAAGGTTCGGAAGGAAGCCGAAGGGCATGTGGCCGGGGGAGGGCGCGGTCGCGCAGGAGATAATACAGGCGGTCGCCGACGGCGGCTTCATGTGGGTCGCGACTGATTTCGACAACCTGGCCTATTCCCTCAACAACATGAGTCTCTCCGCGTCCGAGAAATTCACCCTCTACAGGGGCACGGACGGCGGCAAGACGTTGGGCCTGGTGTTCAGGGACGCCGGACTGTCCAACGACGTAGGTTTCAGGTTCTCACAGATGGACCCGGTTCAGGCCGCGAACGATTTTCTCCAGAACATGCACAACATCCAGCGGGCGCTGGCCCAGTCGGACGGAGACCACATGGTCGTGGTGATACTGGACGGCGAGAACGCGTGGCAGAATTACGAGCACGACGGGAAGGACTTTCTGCGAGCTCTGTACTCTCAGCTCGTCAAGGCGTCGTGGGTGAAGACCACCACGGTGAGCGATTTTCTGGCGCAGCATCCGGTCGAACAGCTCCCGGCAGTCGAGCGCCTGTGGGCGGGGTCCTGGGACGGGCACTCGTTCGCGACCTGGATAGGCGAGCCGGAAGAAAACCTGGGGTGGGAGTATCTGACCAAGGCCAGGCGGGACTTCGGAGAATGGAAGGAGGGTCTCGCCGGGGAGAAGTCTGGGGAGAAGGTCGGCGAGAAGGTTGGCGCGCCCGAGGACGACGTCGTTGCGGCCGCGTACGACCTGATCCTGGCCGCTGAGGGCAGCGACTGGTTCTGGTGGTACGGGAAGGACAAGGACTCGGGAAACGACGAGCGCTTCGACGAGGCCTTCAGGAACACTCTGAAGCAGGTGTACGTCACCATGTCCAGGCCGGTGCCCGCTTACCTTGACGAGCCGATACTGGGGGTCGGCGCGGCCCCCGCGCGGAAGCTCCGCGGCGCTAAGGAGACAGTCCTCTACTCGGCGGAGGACCCGCCGGGAGACGACAACGGGCCGGGCGGCTACACCTATCCCACGAACCCCGTGTTCGTCAAGGGGGCTTACGACATCAGGCATTTTGAGGTGTCCGAGGACACAACGGACGTCATATTCACGCTGACCATCGCCGGCGAGCTCACGGCCCCGTGGGGTGGAGACCTGGGTTACTGCCTGCAGGGAGTCGACGTATACGTCGACATCGACGGAAAGCCCGGCAGCGGCTCGCGCTCGCTCTTCCAAGGCAGGAACGCCTTCGCCCGGTCGGGGTCCGAGTGGGAGTTCGCCGTGATGGCCAACATGGACGAGGTGAGTCTCTACGGTTCCGACATGAAACCCGTGGCGCCGGCGAAAGTGGGAGCGTGGGGAGACCCGGCGACTCGTTCCATAATCGTGAGGGTCCCCAAGGCCGTGGTCGGAAAGCCGGACGAGGAGTGGAGCGTGATAGCGTTCCTGGTCGGTCACGACGGCTACTCGCCGGGGCGCGTCAGGCCAGTGACGCAAACGGCGCAGGAGTGGACCTTCGGCGGCAGCACCAGCCCGTCCGAGCCCAGGATACTGGACCTGGTTGTGCCGCCGGCTCAGGACCAGAAAGAGATACTGGGCGCGTTCCAGGAGGGCCGGCCCGTGGAGCTGCCGGGAGTGCGCGTGATTCAATAATTGAAACGGCGAGGGGAAGTGTTCCGGCCGACAAGGCTCGGGCAGAAGGCGCCGGGGGCCCGAACCCGGGCCCGCCCGCGCGGAGCGTCCGACCCGCCGCTGGAGGAGTCGATGACAAGGACCCTGCGTTTTTCCGTCTTCTTGATTTCGGCCCTTCTCCTGGTTTACGCGGCCCTCTCGGGCTGCGCGAAGAAGGACGATGGCTCGATCGCCATCTGGGAGCAGATGGACCCGGAAGAGCAGAAGCTCCTAGACGCCAGGCTGGCCGCGTTCCAGGCGTCCCACCCGGGCGTCGAAGTCACACGGCTCCACTTCGAGACGGAGCTCTTGAGGACCCAGTTCCAGACGGCTGGCCTGGCCGGAGGCGGCCCGTGTCTGGTGTTCGGCCCGTCGGACCAGATCGGTCCCATGTCCACGATGAAGCTCATTCGGCCGCTGAACGAGCTTCTTGGCGAGGAGTTTCTGTCTACGTTCGTCGAAGGCAGCCTTGACACCCTGAACGGCCTGGTCTACGCGGTGCCCGACCAGGTGGGGAACCATCTGGCTCTCGTCTACAACAAGAAATACGTGAAGGACGCGCCGGCCAACACGAACGAGCTGATCGCCGTCGCCAGGAAGAACACGGTTGACGAAAACGGGGACGGCGTGGCCGACCGGTACGGGCTGGTCTTCAACGCTGTCGAGCCCTTCTGGCTCGTGCCCTTCCTGGGCGGCTACGGCGGCTGGATAATGGACGCCCGTTCCGGGCCGACTCTGGACTCGCCCGCCATGGTGAAGGCACTGGGGTTCGTGCGGGACCTCAGGGTGAAGCACGCCGTTCTGCCCAAGGAATGCGACTACCAGCAGGCCGAGACGCTGTTCAAGGAGGGGAAGGCGGCGATGATAATCAACGGTCCCTGGTCCTGGGGCGGCTACATAGGCGCCGGCATAGACGTGGGGGTGGCTCCCATACCCAGGGTTTCCGAGACGGGCCTCTGGCCGAGCCCGATGGTCTCTTCAAAGGGTTACTCGGTCAACGTGCACTGCCCGAAGGAGAAGCTGCCCGTGGTGAAGGAGCTCTTGGACTTCCTGACCTCCGACGAGAACCAGCTCGAGTCCGCGAGAAAGATCAAGATGTTGCCGGCCAGGCGCACCGCGGTGGACGCTCTCGGGTCGATAGGCGACCCGTTTCTGGAGAGCTCGCTCGCCCAGGTCCGTCTCGGCCGCAGGATGCCCGTCGTCCCGGAGATGAGGGCGATTTGGGACAGCATGCGCCCCGCGTTCCAGAACGTGTTGAACGGAGAGACGGACCCCGAGACCGCGGCCGCAGAGATGCAGAAGGCGGCGGTCGAGAGCATCGCCAAGATGAAAGAGTAGTGACTCCACGGGCCTCTTCCCGCGCCGCAAGCGAGGGTGACGCCTGGCGCCGGCGCAGCGGCCCCGGCGCGGGAAAGAACGCCCGCGCCGCAGCGCGGGAGACGGCAACGTCCTGAGCGACATGAAAGCCAGCACGGAAAAGAAAATCTTCCCGTACATGCTGCTTCTCCCCACCGTTGTCGTGATGGTCCTGGTGGTGGCGTATCCTCTCGTCTACAACTTCGTGCTCTCCTTCAAGAACATGAGCATGTACCACTACTACGACGCGAGGTTCGTGGGCCTCAGGCACTACGCCAGCATATTCACCCAGACGGAGCTCTACTGGGTGTTCGGCAAGACCCTCATCTGGACTGTGGTGAACGTTTTCCTCCACGTGGCCCTGGGCGTGGGCATAGCCCTGGTGCTGAACGGCAGGGTTGTCGGCAGCGGGGTGTTCCGCTCGCTCCTGATACTGCCGTGGGCGGTACCGCAGTACATCTCCGCGCTCACCTGGCGCGGCATGTTCAATCACGAGTACGGAGCGGTGAACCTCATCCTCAAGAACGTGCTGCACCTGGCCCCTATACCCTGGTTCTCGGACGCCACGTGGGCCTTCGCGGCGCCGATAATCACGAACGTCTGGCTGGGATTTCCTTTCATGATGATAGTGGCCCTGGGCGGCCTCCAGAGCATACCGCATGAGCTTTACGAGGCGGCGGAGCTGGACGGCGCCGGCCCGTTGGGGAAGCTCAAGAACGTTACGCTCCCGCTGCTCAAACCGGTGCTGGCGCCGGCGGTGGTGCTGGGCACGGTGTGGACGTTCAACAACATGAACGTCATCTGGCTGGTGACGGGCGGCGGCCTGCCGGCGGACAAGACTCACATACTGGTTACGTATATTTACAAGGCGGCGTTCACGTACTACAGGTACAGCTACGCCGCGGCGTTCTCCGTAATCGTGTTCTTCCTGCTGTTGGGCTTCACGCTCGCCTTCATGAGGCACTTCAAGGTCACGGAGGCCGTTTTCGAATGAAGGGGCGAGGCACGAGGATTGCGGCGCACGTGTTCCTGGTCGTAGTGACTCTGGTCACCGTCTATCCGATTGTCCAGATAGTGGGGATTTCCCTGCGGCCGGCGGACAGGCTTTACAGCACGTCGCTCCGCGTAATTCCGGAGGACGCCACGGGCCGCGCATACTACTCGGTCGTCTTCGAGAAGGACTTCCTGCTCTGGCTCAGGAACAGCGCCATCGTTTCGGCAATAGTGACGCTGGTGGGGGTCGCGCTGGCCTCGACGGCCGGCTACGTGTTCTCGCGGTTCAGGTTCGTTGCCAGAAAATTCGGCCTGTACTCGCTCCTCATCGCGCAGATGTTCCCGGCCACGATGCTCCTTCTGCCCCTCTACGTGCTGATGAAGGGCCTTCACCTTTTGGATTCGATGGCGGGCCTCTCCGTCGCTTACGCCGCCACTGCTCTGCCGTTCTGCGTGTGGACGATGAAGGGCTACTACGACACCATCCCGAGGGAGCTGGAGGAGGCCGCGCTCATTGACGGCGCCTCATACTGGCGCGCGTTCCGAACAGTGGTGCTTCCCCTGGCCGCGCCCGCTCTGGCCATCACTGCCATATTCTCTTTCATGTCCGCCTGGTCCGAGTTCATGGTGGCCAGGGTCATCATAAGCACGAGAACGCTGTACACGCTTCCGCTGGGCCTGGAGAGTCTCAGCAGCACTTTCCAGACGGAGTGGGCCAACTACGCGGCCGGAAGCGTTCTCGTTTCCCTTCCCGTTGTGCTAATATTCCTGTTCCTGAACAGATACTTTGTGTCCGGGTTGACTCTGGGCGGAGTCAAGCAGTAGGGAAAGGCGGAGCGTCATGCCCAAGAACGACTCTGGGGCGTCGTCCAATTTCATCACGGAGATGATAGACGCAGACAACGAATCGGGACGTTTCGGCGGCCGGGTGCACACGCGTTTTCCTCCGGAGCCGAACGGATACCTCCACATCGGCCACGCCAAGGCTTTCTGTCTCAACTTCGGACTGGCGGCCCGGTACGGAGGGCTGTGCAACCTGAGATACGACGACACGAACCCGACGAAGGAAGAGGTTGAGTACGTCACGGCCATCCAGGAGGACGTCAGGTGGTTGGGTTGGGACTGGGGGGACCGGCTGTTTTACGCCTCCGACTACTTCGACAAGCTGTGCGAGTTCGCGTTCCGCCTGATAAGGGCCGGGAAGGCCTACGTGTGCGACCTGAGCGCGGACCAGATACGCGAGACGAGGGGCACGCTCACGCGGCCCGGCTCGGAGAGCCCGTACAGAAACAGGTCCGTGGAGGAGAATCTGAACTTGTTCGAGCGCATGAAGGCCGGGGAGTTCCCCGATGGGTCGCGGGTGCTCAGGGCAAAGATAGACATGTCTTCTCCCAACCTGAACATGCGCGACCCCGTCATGTACAGGATCCTCAGGGCCTCTCACCACAGGACAGGAGACAAGTGGTGCATATACCCGACGTACGACTTCGCCCACGGACAGTCCGACTCCATCGAGGGCATAACGCACTCGATCTGCTCCCTGGAGTTCGAGGACCATCGCCCGCTCTACGACTGGTACCTGCACAACCTGGGCATACATCATCCAAGGCAAATAGAGTTTGCCCGCCTGAACCTCACTTACACCGTGATGAGCAAGCGCCGGCTCCGCGAACTCGTGGAGGCGGGACACGTCAGAGGATGGGACGACCCGAGGATGCCGACCCTGTCCGGCATGCGGCGGCGCGGTTACACTCCCGAGGCCATCCGTGCGTTCCTGGACACCATAGGCGTGGCCAAGAGAGACAGCGTGGTGGACATCGCTCTCCTGGAGCACTGCCTGAGAGAGGACCTGAACAAACGTTCGCCGCGGCGCATGGCCGTGCTGAGGCCGCTGCGGATGGTCATAGAGGACTACCCCGAGGACCGCGTGGAGGAGCTGGACGCGCTGAACAACCCGGAGGACCCTGCGGCGGGAACCAGAAAGGTGCCGTTCTCTCGAGTAGTATACGTGGAGAAGGACGATTTCCGTGAGGTGCCGCCGCCCAAGTTTCACCGGCTCTCGCCGGGCAGGGAGGTCCGGCTCCGTCACTCCTACTGCGTCAGGTGCGTCGGCGTGGTGAAGGACGAGAAGACCGGGGAAGTCGTGGAGATTCGCTGCGCGCACGACCCGGAGACGAAGGGGGAGGGAACACCGGACGGGAGGAAGGTCAAAGGCACGATCCACTGGGTGTCGGCGAGGCACGCGGTGGACGCCGAAGTGCGGCTGTACGACCACCTCTTCACGAGGCCTGACCCCGGAGGAGTCGAGGAGGGCTCGGAGGAAGACGCTTACGGTGGGGTGGATGCGGCGGGCGCCGCCCGCGTCCCGCCCGCGGCGGAGGCCGCGCCGCGCGACTGGAAGGCAGACATCAATCCGTCGTCACTGGCAACCCTGACCGGATGCAAGCTGGAGCCGGCGCTTGCCGGCGTCGCCCCCGGCTTTCGATGCCAGTTCGAGAGACTGGGCTACTTCTGCGCCGACCCGGACTCCACGGCCGATAAGCCGGTGTTCAACCGCACCGTAACGCTCCGCGACACCTGGGCAAAAATAGAGAAGGCGCGGCGCTTGTGACGGGCAAGCGGGGCCGGACGACGCGGGCCCTCGTGGCGGCGGTGGGGCGGCGCACCGGGTCGGGTCAAATGGCCGAAATCCGTTGACTTTATGCGGGTTTCGTGCTATCATTCGATAGCTTGGCGGTGGCCGGCTGTTTTATGTTCTGTTGGGTTTGGACCGGTCTAACACATTGTCCGGGCTGTGGTTGTGCGTATTCAACTCATGCGGTGAGGAGGTGAGCGGCCGAGGGTTTGTAAGTGTATCGTCCTACCGTGTGCCCCGGACCTCTCCCAGGCAGTGGTGACTGGGTCCGACGGCCGACGCGCGGGATTACTTCGGGGATTCGAGCGCGGTCTTTCGCGCAGCTTTTCCATGAAAGGAGTCACTCAACATGAAAGCAGGATTGCTATTGGTCGCCCTCGCGGCGCTGATGATCTCCGCTCCGTCTGCGTACGCAGTCATCGGCTGGACCGGGAACGTGTGGCCGTGCAACAACGCCACCTTCGCGGAGACTCAGGACATCACGGTGTATCTTGAAGTGTACAAGGCCGGGGTGACCGACTCTTACGGCCAGGGCGCCGGCATCGCTGTCAAGCTTTTCTACAAGCAGGAAAGCGCGGCTCTCTACGACAGCGTGGTCATGGTATACAACGTTGACAAGGGCGGCGACCCTCCCGCCAACGACGAGTACATGGGCACAATCCCGAACGCCGCTCTCGAAGGCGGAGTGAAGGAGATGGCCTACACGGTGGTCACGGACGAGACCGACGGGACGACCTGCCCGCCGACCAGTCTTTACGGCTGCGGGGGTGACCAGTGCGGCAACACGCCTCCCTTCTACTACACCATAACCGCCGCCACGCGGCAGGACGTGACCGTGCGCTTCAGGCTGTGCCTGACTGCGGGCGTCGAGACTGCCGGCGACGTGTGTGTGACCGGAGGCCATGCCGCTCTGACAGACTGGGGCAGCGGAGTCGTGATGTCCAGGCCCTGCCTGGATAGCAGTCCCAAGTACTACGAAGTCGACGTGCTGTTCCCGGCCGGCTCGAGCCCGGGGATCGAATACAAGTACAAGAAGGACGATTGCGCCACGTGGGAGGGAACCGGCAACCACAGCTTTGTGATTGACGACACTGCTCCGATTCAGGTCCTCTGGGAGGACGGCTGGGAGTACAACACGCCGGATTGCCCGCCGTGCACGACCCCCGTCGATTCCAGCACTTGGGGCAGGATAAAGGCCCTTTACCGGTGAGGGGCGGACCCGCCGGCCTGCGGCCGTGACAGCAGCTACTTGTGGCTGAGATTGCAGCGGAGGGCCGCGCGCCCTTCGCTGCAGCTTTAATCCGACGACGTGACGAGGACAGCGACGCGCCTCTAGTCACATTTCGACGGACTCATTTCGCGGAGGTGATGGTTGATGACGCGAAGACTCGCAGTGCTTCTCTGTGTCGGCTCCGTGCTCCTCTTCGGCCAGCAGGCGTTCGGCGCAGGGTTCGGGACACCGGTCATGGACGGCGTCCTTGACGCCTGCTACGGTTCGGCGGAGGCCACGGACCAGACCGGAGACGGTAACGGCAACGCCGTTATGGACCTCGTTCAGCTCTACGTCTGTAACGACGCCAATTACTGGTACTTCTACTTCACCATCAACGCGGACATAGACGCCACCAGGTGGGGGAAGTACGCAATCTACATCGACAAGACGAACGATTTGAGCGGCGCCACGTCCGATGCCTGGGGACGGAACGTGACCGTTTCGGACAACCACAAGCCTGAGTACGGTCTCTACTCGTGGGTGGACAACCTGCCGTACGACGTGGCTGACACTCAGTTCTGGGTTTGGGGCGGTTCCAGCTGGAGCCAGAACGGCAGCCTGGACGGAGTCGGGAGGAGCTACGGCGCCGCCTCTGCGCTCGAATGGAAGGTCTCCAAGACGAAGTTGGGGAGCCCGAGCGAGATCTGGTGCGAGGCCTGGTGCACGGGCGGCGGCACGAGCGACAACGCCCAGGATACTTCCAACGACCCGGCCGAAGACTGGAACGCCACCGACTGGAGCACGACGGCCGTTCTGCTCGTGTCCACTCATGTGAGCGAGTCCACTGCGGCGGACGTCGACCCGCCCATTGTGACGGGCGCGTCCAGCTACGCGGCTCCACACAACACAATCCTCGTTGAGTTCAACGAGCCGGTCGACCAGACGACGGCCGAGACTCCGGGCAACTACTCGGTCAATTCCGGCACCGTCTCCGTGTCGTCTGCAGTGAGAAACCCGGGCGACTACTCCAAGGTCACACTGACGCTGGGCTCCAACCTGACCTACGGGGGCAGCAACAGCGTTTTGGTAACCGGGGTCAAGGACCTGGCCTTGAACACCATCGTGAACAACGGCGTCACGAACAAGGCCTGCTTCTGTCTTTCGCGAATTGTGTTCAAGGGAAACATGAACCTGCACCTCCGGAGCCATTCCACGCCGATTGACACGTTCTCGCTCGAAGGCGGCGTGTATCCGCTCACGTGGAGCCCGACCTGCGACTTGTTCGCCCTTGACGACGGCGTGGCCCCGGACGCGGTGGCGGGCGACAGCGTGTATACCGTCGCCGTCGATTTCTCCAGGCCGTCGGACTGCGCGACTGGAACCGACACGACGTGGATAGAGTTCAAGTTCGTGCACCAGTGCATTGAGTGGGAGGCCGCGCAGCATTACTACGCCAACCCCGGACTCACGTGCGCGACGGGCGTCGACACGTTCTCCGTTTGGTGGGACGACGTCGCACCCGAGAACTACACCGACAAGCCCATCGACGTGATCTTCCGCGTCAACATGTACTACTACGACCCCCAGCCTGCAGACACAGTGGGCATCAACGGCGGCCAGTACCCGCTCAACTGGGACGTGCCGACGACCACTTTCCTCAAGGACGACGGCGTGTACCCGGATTCCATGCCGGCGGACGACATCTACTGCGGCAGGGTGCGTTTTCCGGTGAACACCTGGAAGCTGGTGGAATACAAGTTCCTGTTCAGGAACGGATATGAGTGCTCGCTGTCGGTCAACAGGAACGTGTACCTGGACGACGCCGTGTACGACACGGTGGGCGTTAACCCGCTCGTCCTGCCGGTCGTGTACTACGAGGATTACTGTAAGATGGATGTGGGTGAGACTCCGACGGTGAGGACGCTTCTGCTCGAGCAGAATAGGCCCAACCCGTTCAACCCGACAACCACGTTTACGTTCACGCTGCCCGGCGCGTCCAGGGCGACGCTCACGGTGTACGACGCCCTCGGGAGGGTCGTGAAGACGCTGGTGGACGCCGAACTGCCGGCAGGCGAGCATCGCGTCGCCTGGGACGGAGTGGCGGCCGACGGGGCCAGAGTCGCGAGCGGAGTCTACTTCTACGAGCTCGAGTCGGAGGGTTCGACAAAGGCTAGGAAGCTGGTGGTGATTTACTGATGCCGGGGCGTCCGGTCTGGGGCGATACGGTCAGAGGGGACTCTGTCGTGGGGGGGCGGTGCGGTCGGGTCGGACCGGCGCCTGACGGCTGGTTTTCATGCCGGGCTTGAGCGCTCAGACCGCGATCTGAGGGGCCGGTTTGTTCAGTTTCCGAACCAGAAATGGGATCGACTTAGGTCGGTCCCATTTCTGGTTTCGCTCTGTCGTCGTCCGGAACAGACTCGCCGGGGCCGAGCGGCCTTAGTCGGGGCACCGCGCTCGCCGGCTCGCCGAGGTTTGTCCGGCGCTCGGGCCGCGTCAGCCGCGACCGGCTCCAGGGCCCGCCAGTCACGCCGGCCTCATCAGGGCTGCCGGGCGCACCGCGCCTGCCGAGCGGAGTCTTCCAGGTCCGGTGCCGTGCGTCCGGTCAAAGCCCGGCGAGTCTCCGAAGCCTTCTAGTCTCCGACGCCTTCATGTGTTGTCCCCGTCTCTTCGCGAGTAGCGAAGAGCACGAGGCCCGATTTCGGCTCCATTACCGGAATCGTGAGCCTACCCTTCGTGACGGTGTACCGGGCACCGGTCAGGCCGTCCCTGAGCACAGTGCCGTCCGGGACTTCTCTCTGAGCGAGGGTCGCGAGCTGAGAAAGGTCCATCTCGGCCGGCTGCTTGGAGAGGTCGTTGTTTATCACTATGACCGCGAGCTCCTCGCGGTCGTCCCTTGCGAACGCGAGCGTGTTGCGACTCGCATCGGCCAGCAGCGTGACGTAATCGCCGCGCCTGAGAGAGGAGTGGTTGTTCCGCAAGGCCACCACCTTGAAGTAGAAGTCGCGCAGCTCCGCGTTCTGCTGGGCAGGGTCCCACCGGAATGTCTTCCTGCAGCCGGGGTCCTTGAGGCCGGTCAGGCCTATCTCGTCCCCGTAGTATATGCACGGAGCGCCGGGGTACGTCATCTGGAAGAGGGCGGCGAGCTTCAGCTTTCTCACGTCGTCGCCGCAGAGCGTCAGGAAACGCTCCGTGTCGTGGCTGCCGATGAGGTTCAGCATGACCCTGTTGGCCGCGTCGGGATAATCGATTCGAATGCGGCCCAGTGTCTCGTCCAGACGCACCGGGTTCGCCTCTCCAGCGGCGAAGAAGTCCATCATGGCCCTCCTGAACCTGTAGTTCATCACGGCGTCGAACTGGTCGCCCTGAAGCCACGGGAAGCCGTTGTCCCATATCTCGCCGACTATGTACTTGGACGGCCCCACGCCCTTCACCACCTTCCTGAATTCCTTCCAGAACTCGTGAGGCACCTCGTTGGGCACGTCCAGCCTCCAGCCGTCTGCGCCGACGTCGCGAGTCCAGTAGGTCGTCACGTCGAAGATGTACTGCCGGGCGCTGGGGTTGTTGGTGTTGATCTTGGGCAGGTCCGCGTAACCCCACCAGGATTCGTAGTTCGGCTTCGGGTCTCTGACGACCGGGTAGCCGTGGATCGTGTACCAGTCGGCGTAGCGGGAGATGGGCCCGTTCTTCACGATGTCCTGGAACGCCCAGAACTCGTAGCCCGAGTGGTTGAACACTCCGTCGAGCACTATGTTGATGCCGCGGTCGTGGGCGGCCGAGAGCAGCGTCTGGAACGTCTCGAGCGTCCCGAAGTGCGGGTCGATCTTCATGTAGTCCGTGGTGTTGTACTTGTGATTCGACGTGGCCTCGAAGACGGGGTTGAAGTAGACCGCGCCTATCCCCAGACTGTCCAGGTAGCCCAGGCCGTCCACTACGCCCTGGAGGTCGCCGCCGAAGAAGTTGAAGTTGGCGGGCTCGTCCGCCCACGCCACGACGCCTGCCGGGTCGTTCGAGGGGTCTCCGTTCCTGAACCTTTCGGGGAATATCTGGTAGAAGACTGTGCCCTCGACCCAGTCGGGGGTCCCGAACCAGACCGAGTCGGCCGGAGCGGTGATGAACGGCACCGGAGACTCCAGCCCGACCGAGTACGTGTTGTCCGCGAAGTAGTAGAGCGTCTCCGACGCGTCTTCGACCTTGAATACGTATTTCGCGCCGCCGGCCGCTGTCGGGATCTCAGCGCGCCTGTACTCGAAGACTCCGTCCTGGGCGAACCACTTCATAGGAAACACGCTCACGGCCGCGACGACAGCCGGGACGGAGCTCTCAGACGACGCGCCGGACAGCACCACCACCGCGCACCTGTCCACGTCGTCCTTCTTCAGGCGCAGCCTCAGGGCGACCCGAGTGCTGTCGCTCCACTCCACGAACGGTAACTCCACCTCGTGGTACAGCGCCTCGGCCACTATCTTGCCGTCGCCGCGCTTCGCGGATTCGCGGAACCGGTCGTAGTCACCCACTCTGAGCACCGAGTTGTCGCCGCCGAAGCCGTCCGGCGCCTTGAGTTCCTGCGCCGGGTCCTGGAACCATTTCGAACCGTCTACGACGAACTTGTACTGGTACTCTCCCTCCATGAGCTCGATCGTCACTGTCCAGGCGCCGGTCGCCGGGTTCAGCGTCATCGGCTGCGCCTCTCGGCTCCAGTTGTTGAAACTGCCGGCCAGCGTCACAGACTCGGCCCTGCCCGGTGGCGAGAACGTGAA
>JAFGJU010000128.1 GCA_016928935.1 Candidatus Eiseniibacteriota bacterium
GCCCTTGGGGCAGCCCTCGCACGGCGGCACTATCCACGTGTCGGGGTCGTAGTTGACTACGAAGTACCTCAGAGTGTCGCTGTGCCCGCTTGTGGTCTTCGTGGTGGCGCCGGCGTCGTCCACCGACAGCACCTCGAAGCTGTACTTGCCTTGCTCCGACATGAGGCCGGAGAACGTGGTGTCCGCCAGCCCGCCCTCGTGACGCTGCGGCTCGGTGCTCAGCTTGTACAGGTATCCGGTGATGTATCCGCCCGGATCTTCGTCCCAACCCCACCAGGAGAAGAACACCGAGGAATTGGTGGGTATGGTGTCGCCCGGGGTCTCGTCCTGGAGCATCGTCTCGGTGGCGGCAGTCAGGGGCTGGGTCTCGCCCTGAGGGGTCACGGCGTACGACCTTGTGAACTTGACCCTGGGCCGGTTGGTGTCGATCGAGTAGAAGTAAAGAAACGCCGGAGTCGGGTCCTCCAGACCGCGTTCGTCGACCGCCTTGCAGTAGAAGACGTGCGACAGCGTGTTGGGTGCGTCGGCCGCAAGCGTGAACTCCGCCTCCGAGCCCGTGGTCCAGACCCATCGGTTAACGGTGGAGCCCTGTTTGCCGTCGCTCATGAAGTAGTAGTAGCCCGCGACCTGTCCGTCGGGGTCGAGGCCGCCCCAGAAGAGCTTCACCCTGTAGAACACGAACGAGTTTTCCAGCGGCACGCTGGTCAGAAACGTCTCAGGGGGAAGGTTCCTCTCCTGTCCCGGCCTCAGCTTCCTGCAGCTCTGCGCAGACCCCAGGCACAGAACCAGCAACAGAATCGCCGGAACGAGAAGCGTTCTCTTGACACTCATGCGGACAACTCCCGCAACTTGCGCCTCGCCTCGTGCCTCAATGTCAGGCTACCTCTTTCTACGGCCGAACGCAACATCCAGTTCCACAGATTGACAGGCGGGCGCAGTTTCCGGTATGCTCGCGCCAGCAGGCCGAAATCAACAAGACCGCTCTCGGGCGGGCAACTGACAGCACGAAAGGGACCGACCGACATGTTCTTCGACCCTACTTTCATCCTGCTTCTTCCGGCCCTCGCACTGGCTTTCTATGCACAGTGGAAGGTTAAGTCCACGTACACCCGGTACCTCGGTGTGCCGTCCTCCTCGGGAAGGACGGGGAGAGAAGTGGCCAGGGCCATTCTTTCCAGGAACAACATGGACGACGTCAAGATTGAGATGGCCGAGGGCACTCTTTCCGACCACTACGACCCCAGGACAAAGGTTCTCAGACTCTCGAGAGACGTCTACGAAGGGAACTCCATCTCCGCGCTTGGAATAGCGGCCCACGAGACCGGCCACGCAATCCAGGATCACACGGGTTACGCCCCGCTCAGGATCAGGCACCAGCTGGTGCCGGTCGCCAACATAGGCACCATCGCCGCGTTCCCGCTGTTTATCGGGGGGCTGATTTTCCGGATGAACGCGTTGATGGACATCGGCATACTCCTGTTCTCGGGTGCGCTGGTATTCCAGCTCGTCACCCTGCCGGTGGAGTTCAACGCCAGCCGAAACGCAATGAACGAACTGGAAAGGGCAGGCCTGGTTGACCCCCGCGACATAGCGGGCGGAAGGAAGGTCCTGAGCGCAGCTGCGCTGACGTACGTGGCCGCCGCCGCAGTGACGGCCAGCCACCTGATAAGACTGCTGATGCTGAGGAGCGGCAGGGACTGACGCAACAGCGCCCGCGGGATGCTTGAGGCTCGGCCCCGCTTCACCATGGAGCTGGTGTGCCGCATCCACGCCCGCGTGCTTACTGACCTCCTCGGCCGAGGACAGAAGACACTGGGGGCTTGCCTCGCACTCGCGAGAAGCAAGCCCCCGTCTGTTTATACCAGTCAGCAGCACCTTTTTCTCAAGGTGAGCCCCGGCCTCGCCGTGTTGTCGTGAACCTGCCGCAGAACCAAAGCACCCGCGCGCTGCGGCACGCTTCCTAGCCCTGCGTCACCATATCTTTCAGCTCTTTGGACACCTTGAAGACAGGCACCTTGCGCGGAGGAACCGGGACAGAATCACCGGTCCTGGGATTCCTGGCGATGCGCGCCTTTCTGTCTTTCACCTTGAACGTGCCGAACCCGCGTATTTCGATGTGCTTCCCGGCAGCCAAGGCTCTCGAGACCGCGTTCAGGAATTCGTCCACTGTGTCGGCAACATCTTTCTTCGTAAGGCCTGTGCGTTCAGCGATTTCATCAACAAGCTCAGCCTTCGTCATAGGAAAACCTCCCTGCAAGTGCGCCCGAGCGGCTGAAAGGTTCTAACGTTATCTACTTCAACAGACTAGAATAGAAAATCGTTGCGTTGCCCTTCAGCGCGGTAAATTATCCGTGCGCCAACTTGTTGTCAAGCTTTTTTTTGCGTCGAATCGCGTTAGCGGCTCACTGCGCCGGCGGCTGGAAACGACACCGGCTGCGTGCGCCCGCGGAGGCCGTAGTGGCGCTGTACGTCGCCACGGCGCTGGCAGACCGGCCGTCTCCCGCCTGCGGAATCGCTTGCGGCAGTGAGTGCTGCCTCGGCTCGCGGGGGCCGGTCGAACTCCGCCGGCCCCAGTCTTGATGCCGGTAAGTGCAGACTGGGCGCCAGCGTCGGTCGCCGGTCATGTCGCTGCGTGAGCCCGCGTGTCCCCGTGCTGCCTCGGCTCGCGGAGGCGGGCCCGCTCTGCAGCCCGGCGCTTCGCTTCCATTCTGCACGCGTTCCCGGTGCAACTCGCAGAAGAATGGTCCGCGCCCTGCTGGCGACAAGCCGCCTCCTCCAAAACTACCTCTCCAACGAATTGAATAACAATTCGTTACAGCGGTGCCCGCAACGGCCGGGCCTAATCAGGTCTGGCACGCTGCTTGCGTTTCCCCGTCTGACGGAGACCGTTGCGGACGGCTCTCCAGACAGAGGTAGTTGGGAAGAGGGGAGTTGACACAGCGCAGCGGATGACAAAGTGCCATCGTCCACACCCTAGGAACTCACTCCAGTCGTTGGGCCGCTCCCTCTTCCCGTAAAGAGGCGGAAGCCCCGGTCGAAAGGCCGGGGCTTTCACTTGGGTCGGGCAACCTGGTGTTCGCGCCTGCGATTGGACAGTCAAGCGAGTCGGCATCGGGGCCGTCGTTCCCGGAGTCCGCGGCGCGAGGCGGTTGGACGCCGGGCGCTGCGTACCCAGATCGGCCCGAGCAGAAGCACGTTTCAAGCGCAGGCAAATCCGCCCTGGCGGAAGCACCTCTCGGGCGCAAGCGAGTCGGCCGGCCTCCGCCGAACGTCTCCTCGTGATTCTCGTTGACAGCCTCCGTATTCCGGCCTATTACTCTCGCTGA
>JAFGJU010000129.1 GCA_016928935.1 Candidatus Eiseniibacteriota bacterium
GGCCCACGGGAGAGCGATAGTATCATGAAGACCAGGTGTCGATTCCGGATTCCGATTCTGCGTCCAGCGGCCTCGCCGCGATTCCGTCTTTTCTGCGCCGTAATCGCCGCCGTTCTCGCGGCCATGGCCGCGGGCTGTGGCGACGAGTCCCTCACGGCCCCGGACAAGTGCGCGGTTTCGGTGTCGTCGTTTCCCGGAAGGGCGAGCATATACCTGAACAGCGTGAACACGAACCTGGTCACGCCCGACACGCTGTACGTGTGGCCCGGGAGCCACACGGTGACTCTGGTGCTCGACGGCTACAGAGACACGACGTTGAGCATCTTTCTGAGCGAAGCCGGCTCGGTCGACCTGAGTGTTCGGCTCCAGGGTCTTCCGGGTACGCTGGGATGGCTTGAGGAGCCGGAGGTCGGCACGGACGTCTTTGCGGTCGGCTTCGCCTCGCTGACTTACGGGTGCGCGGTCGGAGAGAACGGAGTCGTCTACAGGACGACCGACGGCGCCACGTGGCTTGAGAGAGCGAGCGGGTTCAGCGAGGACCTTCTGGGAGTGAGCTATCCCACCCAGTGGAGGGCGTGGGCGTGCGGTGAGAACGGCCGCATCGTTTGGAGCAACGACTACGGTGAGACCTGGGATTCGCTGCCCAGCGGGACAACGGCGGACCTCCACGACATATGCTTCGTCGACATAATGAACGGATGGGCGGTCGGTGATTCCGGGAAAATCCTTGCCTCGAGCGACGGCGGGCTGACTTGGACGCCTCAAGTCAGCGGCACCACGAAGGCGCTGAGCGCCGTCTTCTTCCTCAACACGTCTCTCGGTTGGGCGGTCGGCGGGTTCGTTCCAGGAGAGGGCCAGGTCATACTGCGGACTTCGAACGGGGGCCAGTCCTGGTCAGTGAGGCCGACGGTCTCCAACTCCTGCCTCAGAGACGTGCTTTTCCTCTCCACCACTCTCGGGCTCTGCGTCGGTGACGACGGACTGGTCATACGGTCGACCGACGGAGGACTGTCCTGGGCCCAGGTCGGAAACGTCTCGCCGACGGCCCTGCGCTCTCTGGCCTCGTGGAGCACAGTTGACGTCTGGGCAGTGGGCGGGGAATACGGCGGGTGGGGAGCCATTCTCAGAAGCTCTGACGCCGGCCTGACCTGGTACACCTTCGACCAGACAGACCATGCCCTCCTGGCCGTGGACGCGGTGGAAGCGTCACCCAACGGTTGGGCGGGGGGCGAAGGAGGCCTCCTGGTCTACAGGTAGTCGCGCGCACGAGCCGAACCGGTCGCCGGCGGGCGGCCGGCCACGAGCGCACCCGGAGAACACAGAGCTTGAAAGAGCAAAAAAGAGTGAGCCTCTCGAGCGTCCTGCGCGTGAGGAGCTTCCTGGCGCTCAGCATAGGCCAGACGGTCTCCCAGTTCGGCGACCGCCTGAACCACATGGCCCTGATCGCTCTCGTCTCTGAGCTCATGCCCGGCTCCACGTTCAAGTTCTCCAAGCTGATGATATTCGTGACAATACCGGGGCTCATCTTCGGTCCGATCTCGGGCGTCCTCATAGACAGATGGAACCGCAAGAAGGTCCTCTTCTTCTGTGACTTGATGCGCGGAGGGCTGGTGCTGCTGATACCGTTCATCCCTTACCAGCAGGTCGTCTTCGCCGTGGTGTTTCTGGTCTTCTCCGCGGGGCTCTTCTATTCGCCCGCCAGGAACGCCCTCATCCCGAGCGTGATAGCGAAGCGGAAGATACTGATGGCGGGCTCGGTGTCGAACTTCACGGCGAGGGCCTCGACGGTCGTGGGCGCGGTCCTGGGAGGCGTCATAGTCGGTTATTTCGGCTGGAGAATCAGCTTCTACCTCGATTCCGCCTCGTATCTCTTCTCGGCCCTGATGCTGCTCCTGGTCACCTACAGGCCGGCGGTGAGGCCGGGGCCGGAAGCTGGCGCGCCGACGCGGCGGACGAAGGGCGGCCTCAACACGGTCATTCGGGAATCGGAGCGTCTGTTCGTCGAGGTCTGGGAAGGACTCAAGTTCGCGTTCAGCCACAAGTGGACCGTGTTCGGGTTCTCGTGCAGTCTGGCCCTGGCTGTCGCGGGGGCGAGCCTGTACGTGCTCGTCATCGTGCTGGTCAAAGAAGTGCTCAACAAGGGCATGGAAGGGCTGGGCACGCTCATCGGCTCACTGGGCATAGGGATGATAGTCGGCTCGGTGCTCACCGGGAGGTTCGGCCACAAGACGACCGAGCGGCGCATCGTGCTGGGAGGGATGGTGGCTTTTGCGCTGTGCGTGATGGCGTTCGCCAGGATGAAGAGCCTGCCTTTTATGAACGCCTGGGCGGGCGTTGCGGGGGCGGCGCTGTCGCCCGTGTTCATCTGCCTGGACGCAATGCTCCAGAAGACGGTGCCGGAGCAGTTCCGCGGCAGAGTGTTCAGCGCCCGCGACGCGCTCATGAACGGCGGTTTTCTGGTCGCCAGTGTGCTCGTGGGGTTGGCGGCGGAGAACCTCGACAAAGCTGACACGCTCACCGCGGTGGGGCTCCTCCTGATCCTCGCCGTGGTCTTCATACGGCACTTCTCGAGGGGGCTTGCCAAGGAGAAAGTCTGCTAGTAGACTGAAGCGGTTGTCACAAGCTTGAGTCCCACCCCCTGAACCTGCGTTCCACCCCCACGCGAAAGGAGTGATGCAGTTGACGCCCAGAACGAGGACCTGGATGTGGATTCTCCTCGTCGTCATCGCCATCATCGTCGTCGTAGGACTCTTGAGGCTCCCGGGCTCGGCCGAGCGCCGCGCCGAGCGCGCCTCGCAGCACGAGCTGGAGGCTTACAGGACGTGCCGCGACGAGACGGACCCGGCGAAGAGAATCGCCAACATGGAACACTTCCTGGACAAGTACCCTGAGAGCCGGTACAGGACCTACGCGCACGCCAACATCTTCACGACGTATCTTGACGACGTGGCCGACACAGTCAAGGCGGTTTCGTACGCTCGCGGTGTCCTGGCGTCCGCCCGGCCGATTGAGGACAAGGCGCGGCTGTATTCGGTCTTGATGAGCCTCTGGCTGGCGACCGGGGCTCACGACAGTGTCCTGGCCGTGGCGCGCGAGGCGTTGGCCGCGCCCATCAAGGACGGCTCGGTCTATAACGGGATGGGCTACGAGCTGGCCGAGGCCGGCCAGCACCTGGACCTGGCGGTGGAGCTCTGCCGGAAGGCGGTCGACCTGTCCGAGGAAGACATGGATAAGTCCAACGCGTACGACAGCCTGGGTTGGGCATACTACAAGGCGGGCGAAGCTGCGAAGGCAGCGGAGGCCTTGGCACAGGCCAGGGAGCTTGCAGGGGACGACGTCGACGAGACTGTGCTGGCCCATCTTGGAAAGGCCCAGGTGGCCGCGGGAGATGCAGAGGGTGCCGTCGAGACGTACCTGGAGATGATGTCAACGGGCGAGTTCGATGAGGCCAGGGCGGAGCTGGACAGTCTCTACTGCGTGACCGAGCGCGCCCCGGATTCGCTGGAGGCGGACATTCAGGCCCTAAGGGCCAAGAAGATGACCCCCGCGCCCGACTTCGCGCTCAAGGACAAGGAAGGGAAGCGCGTGGCTCTCGCCGGCTACAGGGGGAAGGTGGTGGTGCTCAACTTCATGAACCCCACGTGAGGGGCGTGCGTCGCGGAGTTTCCGCGACTTGAGGAACTGTCCAAGAGATTCTCCCCCGAAAAGGTGTTGGTCGTGGGCGTCGACGCGTCTGACCAGAAGGCCAGGACGCTGAAGGCAGTTGAGAAGGCCGGCGTCACATTCGGTCTCCTTTTCGACGGCAAGAAGGTCGCGAGAGAGGTTTACAAGATAAGGGGCACGCCGACCACGTACGTGATCGACCCCGACGGGGTGATAGTCTTCAAGCACATCGGCTACTACCCCGGCATGGAGGCCGCTCTGGAGAAAGAGGTCCAGAGCTTGGTGGGCGGGCCGGCGTAGAAGGGCGGCGGGTTGCGGGGTGCCCACTGGCTCAGGGTAACCGCCGTTACTCGCGGCTCTTCGCAGGGCTTCCGAGGCGGGCAACCGACCTGTGGGCTGCCCGCCTTTGTATGGCGGCTCCCTGGGCTCCGCGCCCCGGCACGCATTGCCGCACCGGGGAGCGAAGCAGGCCCGGCGATGGCTGGAGACGGGACCACCAGTTGTCGTAGCCGCTCAACTCGTTATTTTGCAAAGCGTAAGGGTCAAGAAACCGTCCGCTCTGTGCAGTTGCTTTGGGGTGCCGATGTGGTATACTTATAAGATAGACAGCACGCCGCGAGAGTGGCGGAATTGGCAGAC
>JAFGJU010000130.1 GCA_016928935.1 Candidatus Eiseniibacteriota bacterium
CCGGACGGCTCAAGCTCGTTCGCCAGCTCCGTTTCCTTCTCGGCCAGGCGCATGGCTTCCTCCACGAGGGCTCTCAGCTCTTCGTCCTGCTTTATCTGTTTCAGCAGCTCGATGGCCCTGTCCAACCCTTGCAGCAGGTCCTCCTGAGAGAAGGAGCACTGCGACATGGCCTCCGCCATCGCCTCCCTGTCCAGCTTGGCCAGCGCGGCGTTGAGGCGGTCTATGGCGTCCCTGAGCTCGGGGCTCTGTATCTCGCCCAAGAGCTTCGAAAGCTCCTGTATCTTGTCTACCAACTCCCAATTCACCGGGTCGTGGCTTTCCAGCCGGCTTACGTCTTCTGCCAGGGCCTGACCGATGCGGTCGATGTTCTGGAGCATTTCCGAGGACGCCTTTCCCAAGCCCTGTATCTCTTTCTTCTTTTCCCACGACACCGGAGCGTCCTGCCGCATCTCCATGGAGAGCTGGTCGAGCGCCTCCTTGAGCGTCCTCCCCTCCTCGAGGATGTCCTCCAGCGCGACGACCTGGTCCGAGTGCTCCGCCTCCATACCGGCGTAGAGCTCGGCCATGGTCGGGAAGCGCGCAGTCATGAGCGGAGTCCTGGCAGACTTGGGGCCCGACACGGCGTCGTTGTCGAAGACTTCCAGGAAGTAGCTCGCGCTCTCACCGGGAAGCAACTGAAGCGGCCCGGTGTCCCAGAAGTACGTGAGCGTCGTTTCCCTGGTTCGTTCCCTGAACGAGCCTATCTCCTGCTTCCGCACGTTCCCGGGGTCGGTGAAGTAGTGGAGGTACAGGGAGAAGAGGCCGTAGTCGTCCGCGCAGAACACCTCCAGCGGCAACTCCATGCTCTCGTCCAGGTCTGTCTCAGCCGGAGGCGCCAGGAGCTTGATGAACGGGTGAAAGTCCTCCTCCACCTTGATGGGGTAGAGAGGCGACGCAGATTCCAGGCCGCCTGCACCGCGAGCCCTTATGCTGTACGAGCCGGCGCGCGTGACGACGAACGTTGCGGAGAGAGCGCGGTCCGATTCCTTGCGGAGGGCAAGCGTGTTTCCGTTGTCGAACACCAGGTCCGCCGAGCGCGCCTCGCGAGTGAAGTCGACCCGGAGGCCCACCCTCGTGCCTTTTAGCGCCACAAGGTCTCCCACGACAGTCCTCACGGCCCGTCTTTCCATGCCGCTGTAGTCCGGGTATTCGTACGCGATCGTCAGCTCCGCGACCTGCGGAGGCGCCTTCACGGAATCCGTGGGGGCGGGCGCGACCGGGGTCCCACCGACGGACGATGTGCCGGCGAAGGGGCTCAGGACCAACGACGAGAACGCGGGGTTGAGGGCCCCGGGCACGAACACCAGGAATGCGGCCAGCGTGGCCCCGGTCATGAGGAGCCTGAGCGCCCAGAGACGAAGGTCCCGCGACGGCAGCAGTCTCCGGCGTTCCAGCGTTCCGCTCAGGTCCGAGCCCTGCCGGACTATCGCCTCCATCATCTCGCGGGAATAGAGCGACGACAGCTCGCCGATTCGGCTTCCCATTTGAAGCGCCGAGACGACGAGGTTCTTCCGCCCCGGCAGAATCTCGTCGGCCATCACTGCCACGGCCTCCAGCCGCGGAGCTCGGACGAACGACAACACCACGGCCAGCATGAGAAGCGCGATAGCTCCGAACAGGGCGGCGAATCCCAGGAACACTGTTAGGATGGAACCCGCGCCCGCGAGCAGGACTATTCCGGCCGAGACGAGCAATATCACGGCCGATATGCTGAGGGCCTTCAAGAGCCGCAGGCCGAGAGAGCCCCTTATCAGGGTTCGCCTGGCCAGCAGCAGGTTGCGGCGCAGAATGTTGTAGGCGTCCGGGGCCATGGCGTTGTCCTTGCCGGTGATGACCCGGCTCCGGGGGCTGGGACGGGCGGGCGGGTCGTGCGGCAGTCTCCGTGCTAGTGCGTGAGAGCGTATATCACGACGTTGACGGCCATCTTCATGGCCTGCTCCCTCTTCTCGGGAGGGTCGCCGTGGATGTCGGCGTCTTCGAGACCGTCGCCTATGTCGGCCTCATCAGTAAAGAATACCACAACCCTTCCTTCGTGGACAAGCGCGTAGCCCCGCGGAGGAAGGTTGTCGTGCTCGTGTATCTTCGGCACGCCCTGCGGGAGGTCGTAGAAGCAGTGATAGATGTCGTGAGTGAACGGCAGCTCGACGAGCTCTTTGTCTGGGAAGACCTTCTTCATCTCCTCCCTGAAAGTCTTCTCCAACCCGTAGTCGTCGTCGGCGAACAGAAACCCGCCGTTCTTCAGATGCTCCCGCAGTCGCCCGGCCTCTTTGGCGGTGAAGCGCACGGGGCCGTGGCCGGAAAGCCACAGGAAGGGGAAGTTGAAGAAGTCCTCGCTCCCTATTTCCACCGCCACTTCCTCTTCCGATGCGACCCTGACCGAGGTCCGCTCCTTGAGCGCCCGGAGGAGGTTTCTGAGCGAGGTCTTGTTGCCGTACCAGTCGCCGCCTCCGCCGTATTTCACACGGCCGATGGAGAAACCGTCTATGGGCGGCAGCTTCGGCACCGGCTTGGCGAAGCCGGCCGGCGTCGGAATGACCCATGAGAGGAGGGCCACCGCTGCGACCGTGCCGACGCGGAGTCTCGCGTTGGCGGACCGGAATCGAACGGAAGTCAAGCGGGCCATGATTCCCCTTACGTCTCACGCCGGAGCCGGACAGCGGGACA
>JAFGJU010000131.1 GCA_016928935.1 Candidatus Eiseniibacteriota bacterium
AAACGCAAACGCAAACGCAAAGGGAAATGGGACATCGGTACGAACTCTGAAGCGAGGCAAACATGACACTCATACCCGAGAACTTGAAATACACGGACGAGCACGAGTGGCTTCGAATAGAGGGAGACACGGCCGTGGTCGGCATCACTGACTACGCCCAGCACGAGCTGGGCGACATCGTGTACGTGGAGCTGCCCCCGGTGGGGAAAAAGGCGGAGGTCAAGAAGGCGTTCGGGGTAGTGGAGGCGGTGAAGACCGTGAGCGACATCTTCGCCCCAGTCTCGGGGGAGATAGTGGCCGTCAACGAAGCCCTGGCCGCGGACGCGTCCGTCGTCAACAGGGAACCTTACGGCCAGGGCTGGATGATAGAGATAAAGATGTCGAACCCCGCAGACACGGGCGCACTGCTGGGTCCGGCGGAGTACAGGAAACTGCTCGGGGAGTAGACGCTGAGCACCGTGACGCACGGCTCGGTCGAAGGGCCGCCGTCGTGCGAGAATCCAAGTCGGGGCATGTCATGGCGGGATACATCGGCAGAAGCGAAAAAGAAAGACAGGAGATGCTCGGGGCCGCCGGAGTGGACAGCGTTGAGGAGCTCCTGCGCGCCGTGCCGGCTGAACTGAGGAAGCGGGCCGGCATAGACCTCGACCCGGGAATGTCGGAGATGGAGGTTTCCGCCAGGCTGGCGGAAACGGCGTCGCGCGACCTGTCCGGTCATGACGCGGTTTGCTTTGCGGGTGCCGGAGTCTACGACCACTACGTGCCGGCGGCCGTCAAGCACCTGCTCTTGAGGAGCGAGTTCTACACCTGCTACACGCCGTACCAGGCGGAGGTAAGCCAGGGCACTCTTCAGTGCATCTTTGAGTTCCAGTCGTTGATATGCCGCCTCACAGGGATGGACGTGTGCAACGCGTCCATGTACGACGGTGCGACGGCTGTTGCCGAAGCGGCTCTGCTGGCGGTCGCTGCCAGGGAGACGCCCAGGGTGTTGGTCTCCGCGTGTGTTCATCCGCATCACAGGGAGGTCCTGAAGACTTACTGCGCTGCCTCCGGCATCGAGGTTGTGGAAATCGTCTCGCGGGAGGGCGTCACTGACGTGGACGCGCTCAAGTCAGCGCTCCGGACAGGTGCTGCCTGCTTCATACACCAGCAGCCCAATTTCTACGGGATAGTCGAAGACGCGTCCGAGTTCGGGAAGCTCCGGACTGAAAACCCGGCCATGCTGATTTCGTGCGTGGACCCGGTTTCCCTCGCACTGCTTGAGCCGCCTTCGGCGTACGGAGCGGACGTGGTAGTGGGAGAGGGCCAGGCATTCGGCAACCCTATGAACTTCGGCGGGCCGCTTCTGGGCTTCTTCGCGGTGAGGAACGAGCACGTGCGTCGCCTGCCCGGCAGGGTAGTTGGTATGACCGTGGACGGAGCGGGGAAGCGCGGGTTCGTTCTCACGCTCCAGACCCGCGAGCAGCACATCAGGCGCGCGAAGGCCACGTCCAACATCTGCACCAACGAGGCGCTGGTGGCGCTGGCGGCCACGATACACCTGGCTCTGTTGGGCGGGAAAGGTCTCAAGACGGCGGCGGAACACTGTTTGGCCAAGAGCCATTACGCTGCTGAGAAGATGTCCAAGGCCCACGGGTTCGAGCTCAAACACAAGAAGCCCTTCTTCAAGGAGTTCCTGTTGAGCTGTCCTGTGTCTGCGGAGGCGTTGGTGGCGGAGGTTGCAAAGAAGGGGATTCTGGCGGGCGTGCCGCTCTCACGGTTCGCCCTGCCCGAAGAGACGGACAGCCATCGGCTCCTTCTCGTAGCGGTGACGGAGAAGAGGACCGCGAACGAGATAGACAGACTGTGGAAGGCGCTCGGCGAAGCGGCCGCGACGATGCGGAAGGTGGACTGAACGCGCCGCGGGCACGCGGATGACCGTCGAACCCTGGCGGCTGCGAGCGCCGGCGGCCGGATGGCCGTCGGGTCACCGAGCGATGGGCACGGGACGGATAGGACGCGGAGAGAGCAGTAGCGTAGCAGCGAGGAACACTGCATGACGGAAGACAAAGCAGAGGAGCGGGGAATGAGAGTGTTTCGAGCGGGATCGGAGCCCGTGCTGTTTGAGCTGCACGAAGAAGGCCACAGCTCCTTCTCTCTGCCGAAACCGGGCGTGCCGCCGGTGGCGGCCGAGAAGGTCCTCCCGCGGCACCTGGTTCGTGAGCAGGCCGCGGGCCTGCCGGAGCTGAGCGAGCCCGAGGTCATCAGGCATTTCACGCGGCTATCCTCGCTCAACTACCACGTGGACCTGGGTATGTATCCTCTGGGCTCCTGCACCATGAAGTACAACCCCAAGGTGAACGAGGACGTGGCCGCGCTCCCCGGCTTCAAAGACGCACACCCTCTGGCGCCGGAGGAGTCGTCGCAGGGCGCGCTCGAGCTGATGTACCTTCTGGGCCGAGCCCTCACGGCCATCACCGGCATGAGCGAGTTCTGCCTGCATCCGGCTGCCGGCGCGCACGGGGAGCTTACCGGGATGCTGCTGGCCGCTGCCTACCATCGCTCAAGGGGAAACAAGAAGAAGTCCGTCATCATACCCGACTCGGCGCACGGCACGAACCCGGCTAGCGTGAGACTGGCAGGATTCGAGGCGGTAGAGGTTAAGTCGAGCGAGAACGGTTGCCTGAGCGCCAGGACGCTCAGGGAGGCGGTGAACGACGGAGTCGGCGCGCTGATGCTGACAAACCCGAACACGCTGGGCCTGTTCGAGGAAGAGGTGCTTGAACTGGCGGACATAATCCACTCCGTGGACGGACTCCTTTATCTGGACGGCGCAAACATGAACGCCCTCCTCGGAGTCGCGAAGCCCGCCCACATGGGGTTTGACATCGTGCACTTGAACCTGCACAAGACGTTCTCCACGCCGCACGGCGGCGGCGGGCCGGGTGCGGGACCGGTCGGGGTGGCCGAGAAGCTCAGGCCGTTCCTGCCGATTCCGCGCGTGGTGAAGACGGACAGGGGGTACGCTCTCCATCACGACGAGCCGGCGAGCATAGGCCGGGTTCACAGCTTCTACGGCAACTTCGGCGTGATGGTCAAGGCATACGCCTACATCCTGTCGCTGGGCGCCGAGGGGTTGGAGGCCGTGACCAGGGAATCCATACTGAACGCCAACTATCTCAAGTCGCTCTTGGTGCCGTACTTCGACATACCGTTCGACAGGCCCTGTATGCACGAGTTCGTGCTGTCGGGAAAGAGACTGAAGGCAAGCGGCGTAAGGACTCTGGACGTCGCGAAGAGACTTCTGGATTACGGGTTCCACGCTCCGACAGTATACTTCCCACTGATTGTCGAAGAGGCCTTGATGATTGAGCCGACCGAAACCGAGACCAAGCGAGACCTGGACGGGTTCGCGGAGGCAATGAAGGCGATCGTGAAAGAGGCGGCGGCAAGCCCGGAGCTGCTGAAGCAGGCGCCCGTGGCCGCGCCGGTGGGTCGGCTGGACGAGGCGAGGGCCGCTCGCGAGCTGAGGCTCAAGTGGTGATGGCCTCCCGCGCCCCGGCGGACCGCGCGGGGTGCACGCCGGCGCATCGAGTAGCCGCGCAAGGCACCGCGCCGCCGGCCGCGGGGGCGGCGTGGCGGTCAACGGAGCTACTGGTGGAAGAGCGTGAGAGAGGTCCGAGCGCGGAAGAGGCGAGAGGCGGACTTCGGTCGGACACTCGAGGCGTCAACGGGTCGGGTGTGGTGGAGTCCGAGGCCCAGGGTGACAGCCGCGACGGGGCGTCTCCCGGCAAATTGACCTGGAGCGTCAGACCGTGTACAATGAGCTGGCCAAAGTTCGGCCTGGTGAGCGCCGTCATCTTGGGCTTCGGCTTCCTGGTCCAGCTCGCCTTCGGAGACGTGTTCCTGGCGGTCCTATCGGTCGCCGTACTCGTGGGCTCTCTCCACTCGTACTTCTTCGAGACCAGCTACAGTCTGAGTCCTGAAGGCATAGAGATAAGGGGCGTCTTCGGCGCACAGAAGAAGCCGTGGACGGGCTTCAAGAGCTTCTCGGTCGACAGGGCGGGCGTCAGCCTGAGCCCCTTCGCAAGACGCTCGTGGCTCGAACATTACAGGGGAGTGCGCCTGCTCTTCAGTGCGGAGGGGGACGGCCGCCGGGACGAGGTCGTGAGCTACGTGACCGGAAAGCTGGGAAAGGAAGCGAGGCGTGGACAAGGGGTTGCACCCGTTCCTTAAGGAAACACTTAAGGATTCGGTCAAAGACGGTATCCTGGACGAGGAGGCGCTTCTGGACTCGGTGGCGACCAGGGTAGCCAGGATGGGTCTGGGCGTTCCGGCAATATTCTTCCTGGAGTCGTCCAAGCCGCTGAGCTTCCTCGGAAGCCAGCTTCTGGTTTTCATAGAGCCGTTCGTCAAGACCTTCATAGACATAAAGAACTACGACAAGTTCTGCCTCATGATGGAGGACAGGGCGAACGTCGAGAAACTGATACAGAAAGTGGAGCAGTACGAGGAGAGAGCCAGGGAAGAACAGAGACAGAAGAAACTCGAGAGGAAGCAGGCGAAGAGGGCTGAGAGAGAGAGGAAGAAGCATGAGCGTCTCCAATCCGGATAGTATCCACACCATCCTTGCTACTGACTGCGGCAGCACGACGACTAAGGCCATCCTTATAGAGAAAAGGGGCGACGAGTACAGGTTGATCGTGCGCGGCGAGGCCCCCACAACCGTGGAGGCGCCGTTCGAGGACGTGACGAGGGGCGTGCTGAACGCAGTGAGAGAGGTGGAGGAGCTCGCCGGGAAGAAGATCCTGGAGGGCGAGAAGATCATCACGCCGTGCAAGAACGGCGAGGGCGTGGACCTCTACATTTCAACCTCCAGCGCCGGCGGAGGCCTGCAGATGATGGTGTTCGGCGTGGTCAAGACAATGACCGCCGAGAGCGCACAGAGGGCGGCCCTGGGCGCCGGCGCCATCGTCATGGACGTCATCGCGTCGAACGACGGCAGGCTCCCTCACCAGAAGATCAAACGCATCCGTCAACTCAGGCCCGACATGATCCTGCTGTCAGGCGGCATAGACGGCGGCACAACCGCGCACGTGGCCGAGCTGGCGGAGCTGCTGTCCGCGGCCGACCCCAAGGCGCGACTGGGTGCGGGCTACATGCTCCCCGTCATCTACGCCGGCAACAAGGACGCCAGGCAAATAGTGTCCGAGCGACTGGAGAAGAAGACAGCCCTCGTCATAACAGATAACCTCAGGCCTGTGCTGGAGCGCGAGAACTTGGGCCCGGCCAGGATAAGGATACACGACCTCTTCATGGAGCACGTTATGGCCCACGCGCCGGGCTACAAGAAGCTGATGCAGTGGACGCCGGTGCCCATCATGCCCACTCCCGCGGCGGTCGGCAAGATAATCGAGACCATCGCCAGGGACGAGGGCATCCAGCCCATAGGCGTAGACATCGGCGGCGCCACGACAGACGTGTTTTCGGTTTTCCAGGGGGTTTTCAATAGGACCGTGAGTGCCAACCTGGGCATGAGCTACAGCATCTCCAACGTCCTGGCGGAGACGGGCCTTCCCAACATCATGAGGTGGGTCCCGTTCCAGGTGGGGGAGAAAGACCTGAGGAACCGCATCAAGAACAAGATGATCAGGCCCACGACCATCCCGCAGAGCCTCGAAGAGCTGATGATAGAACAGGCCATTGCGCGCGAGGCGCTGAGGCTGGCGTTCGAGCAGCACAAGTCGCTGGCAGTGGGCCTGAAGGGCGTCCAACAGGAAAGGACTATCTCGGACACGTTCGAGCAGACTGCGAGCGGCGAGACCTTGGTCAACCTCCGGGATTTGGACATGCTGGTCGGGAGCGGCGGCGTGCTTTCGCACGCACCTCGCCGTGTGCAGGCCGCGCTCATGATGATCGATGCGTTCCTGCCGGAGTGCGTGACTCATCTGGCGGTGGACAGCATCTTCATGATGCCCCAACTGGGAGTCCTTTCCTCCGTGCACGAGAAGGCGGCCACGGAGGTGTTCAGGAAGGATTGCCTGATTCATCTAGGTACGTGCATAGCGCCGGTCGGCATTGCCAAGGAAGGCGGCGAGTGCATTAAGGTGAGGCTGGAAACGGACAAGGGTGGGAAGGCTGACGCCTCCGTTAAGTTCGGGCAGATGATGGTTCTGCCGTTGGCCGTCGAAGAAACCGCCCGCGTCGTCGTGGAGCCGTCCAGGGGCTTCGACGTGGGCTCCGGGCCGGGCAAGACGCACGAGGCGAAGGTGCAGGGAGGAGTGGTGGGCCTCATTATGGACTGCCGCGGACGGCAGCCTTTCGCTCTTCCGGCAGCCGAAGACGAGAGGGTCAGGAAGTTGATAGAATGGAACACGGCGCTGAACGTGTATCCGACTGATGAGAAGCGTAAATAAGACCTTTGGCAAGGAGCAGGGAGGGGACCCAAATTGGCTCACGCGTACACCCCAGGAGTAACGGTAACTGCCGAGACAAGACTTATAAGAGAAAGACGGCTTCCTCTGGCCGGGTCGGTCCAGGCCAAGAAGGGAGACATGGTCAAGGCCGAGGACGTGGTGGCCCGGACCGAACTTCCTGGCAACGTTCAGACCATAAACATCGCCAACATCCTGAGCCTCCTGCCCGAGGACGTGGAGAGCGCCCTCGTGAAGCCGGTGGGCTCGGTGCTCAAGAAGGGCGAGGTGTTCGCCATGAGCAGAAGCTTTTTCGGCCTGTTCAAGTCCACCTGCAAGAGTCCGGTGGACGGTACGCTGGAAAGTGTGTCGAACATAACGGGCCAGGCCATCATGCGCGAGCCGCCCATTCCGGTCGAGGTGCACGCATACGTTGACGGGGTGGTGGTGGAAGAGATGCCCAGGGAAGGCGTAAAAGTGGAGACCGAATGCTCTTTCATCCAGGGCATCTTCGGAATAGGCGGTGAGACTTGGGGAGAGTTGAAGCTGCTGGTGAAACGCTCTGACGAGCCCCTGGACGAGAAGTCCCTGGACGCCTCGTGCAAGGACAAACTGCTGATAGGCGGGTCCAAGGTGGACGTGAGCTTTCTCAACAAGGCGGTTGCCATGGGCGTCAGGGGTGTGGTGGTGGGTGGAATAGACGACAAGGACCTTCGTGAGTTCCTCGGGTACGACCTCGGCGTGGCCATAACAGGCTCCGAGGAAAAGGGCATCTCAGTAATCATCACCGAGGGCTTCGGTGAGATGAGGATGGCCGAGAAGACCTTTTCTCTGCTGCGCTCGCTGGAGGGAAGGAAGGCCTCCATGAGCGGTGTGACCCAGATTAGGGCCGGAGTGATGAGGCCCGAGGTCATCGTGGCTCAGGACGGCCGGACGGCCCGGGGTGGAGAGAAGACCTTTTTCTCCTCTTCGGGCATGGAAATAGGCAGCTCGATCAGAGTCATCAGGGAGCCCTATTTCGGAAGACTGGGCAAGGTCGCGGCCCTTCCGCCGGAACTGAGGCAGCTCGAGACAGAGGCCAAGGTCAGAGTGCTCGAGGTCGAGTTCGAGAACGGCGAGAGGGTGGTCCTGCCCAGAGCCAACGTCGAGATGATCGAAGGTTGACGGTTGTCGAAGGTTGACATCGTGCCGCGACTTCTACGTGCCCTGCTAGCAGTCGTTCTGGTTGCTGCGCTTGCCGGCGTTTCCGCGGGGGGTCGTAACTCCGCAGGGGTGCCCGGAAGCCGCGACCTTGCGAGCCCGCCGCCCGAAGCCCAGGTCAGATGCCGTGGGGAGTACTTCGAGGTACTGACATACCGCGGCTGGACCCCGATGTTCTGGAGGGGGTTCAACATAGGCGCCGCCCCGCCGGGCAAGTTCCCGGGCGAGTTCGCCATCACGAAAGAGCAGTACTCACGATGGATGGAGGAACTTGATGGGCTGGGGGCGAACGCCCTGCGGGTCTACACGCTCCATCCTCCGCATTTCTACGAGGCCCTGGCCGAGCACAACTCCGGATTCCGCCACCGCTATCTATGGCTCTTCCAGGGAGCCTGGTGCGACCTGCCGAACGACCTCGACTTCTACAACGAATCCTTCTCCAGCGAGTTCAAGTCCGAAATCCGCTCCGTCGTGGACGCGGTGCACGGGACTCTGACCGCTCCGGCGCGCCGGGGGCACGCCTCGGGCACGTACACGGCCGACGTGTCGCGGTGGGTGGCCGGCTACGTGGTGGGCCGCGAGTTCGAGCCGTTCGCCGTCATCAAGACGAACGAGGCGCACCCGAAGATATCTGATTTCGACGGCCGCTATTTGCGGGTGAGGAAGGGAAGCGCCTCCGAATGCTGGCTCGCGGCAATGTGCGATTTTCTTGTCGGGTACGAGACGGAGAGATATGGAGTCGCGCATCCTGTCTCTTTCACCAACTGGCCCACGCTCGACCCCATCACGCATCCGACTGAAAGAGAGCGTGGCGGAACCAGGGCCTATCACGACGAGGACGCGGTGTCGCTCAACCCGGCAGTCGTCAGGGCCACCGAGGACTTTGACGCGGGCTTCTTCGCCACGTTCCACGCTTACCCGTACTACCCCGACTTCATGAACCTGGACCCGGGCTACAGCGCCGCCACTGACGAGCACGGGCCGTGCAACTACGCCGGGTACCTTCGGGATCTGAAGTCGGTGCTGAAGGGGATGCCGCTGTTGATCGGCGAGACCGGCGTGCCGACGAGCCGGGGAATCGCCCACTTCCAGCCGCAGGGTCTGAACCACGGCGGTGCCACCGAGGCCGAGCAGGG
>JAFGJU010000132.1 GCA_016928935.1 Candidatus Eiseniibacteriota bacterium
AGACACAGCATGAGCACTCAAGAGGTGACACTTACATTGAAGCAAGTTCAGCGTTACGAGACGTGCAGCGTGCGTTATGCGATAGCCCGACAGCACACAGCCTACATTGAAGCAAGTTCAGCGTTACGAGACGTGCATGGCAGTCGCGGCCGCGTGTTGCGCCGCGGGCCGACACGCCGTCAGCGGACGGCGGGGCGTGTGGACACCGCGCTGCGCGGGGTTGGCTCCGACACAACCGGCGTCACTTGGACGAGACCAGTTTCAGGATGTGCCCCTTCCTGTCGAAGGTCACTCGGACTATCCTACGGATGAGCGTTCCCCTGTCGGTTTTCGTCTCTTTCTCGAATGAGGCGCAGTATATCTCCTGCATCGACGCCATGCCCTTGGCGCCGGCCAGCCTGGCTCCCAGCTCTCCGTCTATCTCCCCAATTAGGTCAAGCAGGTCCTGTTCAGCCGGCACCTTGCGCCTGACCACGCTGGGCCGCACTCCCTTCATCTCCGGGAACTTGGCCAGTATTTCCTTTTTCACTTCGCGCATCGCGCCCGCAGGCGCCTTCTGGACGGGTGTTGAAGCAGAGCCGCCCGCCGGCTTCGTCGCCTGCTTCAGGCCCTGCCCCACGCTTCTTCCACCCCCCTTTCCCAGCTTCGTCCCGGCCTTGGCTTTCGCCCCTGTCCGCGTCCCTGTCCTCGTCCCTGTCCTCGTCCTCGTCCTCGTCCCCGTCCCTGTCCGCGTCTTCGCTTCAGTCTTGGGCATGACCATCACTTCCTGTCTGGCTCGACCCTCGCTCTGGGCCGCGGCTTCTCACCCGGCCAGCGGCAGCCTCAAAGTCGGGTCGCCGAAAAGGACGAACTCGAGCAGCGTCTTCCTGTCGTCCTCGTCGAGATAACCCTGCCTGGAGACCGCGAGTGCCGCCAGCTGGGCCCTCGCGTTGACCAGGGCCTTCCCGTACGTCATTCCATTATGCAGATTACGGAAAAAGTGGAGCGCTATCAAGTCGGCTTCGCTCACCGGGGGCACCAGGGCGCCGTACGCCACGCACGTGGAACCGAGGAAACAAAGCGCGCCCGCCGAGAGAAAGGCGAGCGCCATCGAAGTCTCGCTGCCCCTGCCGGCTTCTATCGCGCCGTAGCAAGCCTCCGTCACGACCACCTTAGGACCCCCGCACAGGTTCGTGACGTTCCGCGGAGAGAGAGCCGTCGGATACGTGTTGGCCTGCTGTCCGAACCAGTAAGGCTCCCTGTCAGAGCCGTGAAGGTTGAAGTAGAGGTGGGTTTTTCCCTCGAACCAGCCCTTCTTGACGCTCAGGTGCGTCAGGGGCGGCGAAACCTTGAGCGCGCCCTCCCAACCGAGACCCTTTGCCACCTCCCTGGAGGCCTTCTGCCATACTGCGGCAGTGTAGGCGAGCTGGCGCCCGTCCCGATTGTCGAGAGCCCGCCGCCGGCTTTCCGGGGGTCCTCCGGCACGCGCCGCAAGTGCGAGCTGCGCAGTAAGGAGGTCGAGGCCTCTGCCTTCGCCGTCAGGCATGCGGCCCACCGGCACGTCGGGAAGAAGGCACTTCTCCGAGCTCAGAGCGCCCGGACGCGAGCCGTACGGGTTGTCGGAGAGCACCTCCCCGTCCGAGTCGAAAGCCGGGTTGGCCAGCTTGAAGTACGGTATGACCTCGTGCCCGCCCAGGATAAGCACAGACAGCGGCGGTTTCGAGCGGCCGGAGGCCCTCTCTCTCATCGCGTCCAAGACGCCCTTGACCGATGCGGCCGTGATCCTCTTGAGAGGCGTCACGCCCAGGCCGGACATCGAGCCGCGATCGTCCACGAGGCCCACCATCAGCTTCACGCCTCTCTTCGAGAGCCCGACGCGGAAATCATCCAGCGAGTTCCGAATCGCGTGAAATCCGCCCTCGCCGTAGCGGGCGGTCAGCCTGTCGCGGGAAGAAACCAGGAGGAGAGTCTCTTGCTGCGCCCGCCCCGTGCCGCGGGCCCGACTCACAGAACGCGAAGGTCTAACCATTTTTCGGCCTTTGCGGACCGAGACTTGCCTGTCGGCGTCTCTTTCTACTGGCCGGCCATGAAGGTCTTCAGCGCGTTGATGTTGTCCTGGGCGTTTCTTGCGGCCTCCGTGCCCGGCGCAACTGCGAGTATCTTCTCCCACTCGCGCACGGCTTCTCTGTACATTCCGGCGTCGGCGAACGCGATGCCGATGTAGTAGTAACCCTCAGCGAAGGTGCTGTCAGCCTCCACGGCCAGCTTGTACTGCTTCATGGCCTTGTCGTAGTCCTTGAGCGCGTAGAATGAATTGCCGAGGTTACAGAGCGCCCGGGTGTCGCGCGGCCTGACCGCCAGGACCTTCTGAAACGAACTGATCGCCTCCGAGATGCGTCCGAGTTCGTTCAGGACCGCGCCCTTGTTGACGAGCGCTTCGACAAAGCTGGGCTCTATGGCCAGCGCCTTATCGTATTCGGCGATCGCTTCGTCCCGCAGCTCCGCGTCGTGCAGGGCGTTGGCCAGCTCGTAGTGGAGACGGTAGTTGAGCGAGTCACCGGCCACCTTGGCGCTCAGCTCGTCTACCTTCTGCTTGACCGTGGGCGGCACCGGGAGCTTCATCACGCCCGGGGAAGTTGTCCCCTGAGCAGCCTGGCCGGTCGTCTGTGACTGCTCCGCGGTCTGGGGCGTCACGGACGAACCCTCAGGAGTGGGAGGCTGCGCTTCCTGCGTCTGTCCCGTCGCCTGAGGCGCCGGGGGCGTCGTCTCCTCGGCCCGGGACGAGGCAACAATCACAATAATCAGTATGACGAGAACTGCAAGGGTCGAAACGAGGACTATCTCTCTCCTCCCGCGGCCGCGTTTCTTAATAGGTATGTCACTTTTCCCGGCCTGCCCGGTTGCTTTCGTCTTCAAGGCCATCCTCCTGTTGCCCGACATACGTTATGGTCAAAGGACGGGCCGGTAGGCCGGTCCCGGTGTATTGCGAGGCGCAAACACGCCGAAAATTATACCAAGCCCCGCGCGGCGTGTCAAACGCACCCGATCTTCGCCAACACTCGAAGCTGTGACCGGATACTGTTGGCCGTGTTCAACAAGGCCGACATGAGCTGGAGGAAGAACCCCTCGCCAACACCCGGTTTCCACAAGATGCTTGACGCCGCCGGGCCGGCGCGAGAGTGCGTGAGTACTCCGCCGCGCCCCACCGAGCGCCACGGCACCTTACGGGAGCGGCCGGCAGGCCCGGAGCAGACGGGAAGGGGCGGACGGGAAGCGGGCGCCGCCGTCGGTCTCCACACCGACCCCGCGCCCTGGCCCCACGCAATCACAATATCCCACCCTCTATCCTGTCCAGGCTCCTATACTGTATGGCCTCCGCCACGTGCTCGGCCCTAGGAAGCTCCGCGCCGTCCAGGTCGGCGATGGTGCGACCCACCTTCAGGATCCGGTGGAACGCCCTGCCCGTGAGCCCCAACCTCTCCATGGCGGCTCTCAAGAGCGCAAGCCCGCTCTCGTCCACGATGCAGAACTTCTTGATGAGATTCTCTCCGAGGTCCGAGTTCGTCCGCACGTCTGCGACCTCGCGGTAGCGTTCTGTCTGGATGGCACGTGCCCTGACTACGCGCTCTCTTATTTGGGCCGAGCTCTCGCTCTGCCGAGTTTCGGAGAGGTCTCGGAAGGACAGGCGCGGCACCGACACCTGGATGTCTATCCTGTCCAGCAGGGGACCCGACAGTCGTCCCATGTAGTTCCTGACCTGGATCGGGGTGCAACGGCATTGCTTCAGCGAGTCAGTGTAGTGGCCGCACGGGCATGGGTTGGATGCCGCCACCAGCATGAACCGCGCCGGGAACGTCACAGTCGCGCCGGCGCGCGAGACTGTGAGACTGCCGTCTTCGATGGGCTGCCTCAGCGCTTCCAGAACGTCCCGCCTGAACTCCGGCAGCTCGTCCAGGAACAGCACGCCGTTATGAGAGAGGCTCACTTCCCCGGGCCTGGGCAGCCGACCGCCGCCTACGATGCCGGCTGCGCTCACGGTATGATGCGGCGACCTGAACGGCCGAGCCGAGAGGAGGGCGACGCCCCGCGGCAGCTTCCCGGCTGCCGAGTAGATGCGCGTCGTCTCTATCGATTCTTCTTCTGTGAGCGG
>JAFGJU010000133.1 GCA_016928935.1 Candidatus Eiseniibacteriota bacterium
CTTGACTTTTGCCTCCCCAAGTGGTATACTCTTTTTGTCCTCTGAATGGAGGACAATTATTTCATTCTCTGTGTGGTGGGGTAGCTGTCCCCCTCGGTTGTGGTGACGGGAGGGCACGGGGTTCTCCCGTCGAAAGGAGCGTGCATCCCATGAACCGTGGAGCTATTGTATTTCTTCTTGCGTTTTCTGCTGTGCTGCTGTTCCTGCCCGCCTCGGCGCAGGCAGCGCCGTCGGCCGTCAACGTGACGGCGACGCTCAGTTATTTGAGCGGGCCCCCCGGGAGCCAGGTTTTCCGCTTCGACTACTCGATCACAAACCTGGACGTCACCCCCAACTTGGCGGGTTTCATCGTGTTTTTCGACTCTGACGGCCTCAACAGAGCCGACTTCGTGGAATACGCCACGCCTTACAGCTGGGACGACGTGTTCGTGTTCCCGGAGGGACCCGATCACGCGTGGAACGTGGAGTGGGATGAGCTCGCCGGCCTGAATCGAATAGAGCCCGGAAGCACGCTCGGCGGTTTCTCGGTCACGTTCACCTGGAACGACCCCAGCTCCCTCCCCGGCTGTCAGTTCTTTGAGGCCTGGAACGGTGAGGCCCACGAGGGCACGACGACCGTCATCCCCGGCTCCAGCCTGCTGGGAGGCATCATCGGCACGGTGGTCAGCGTCTGCGGCGGGAGCACCACTGCGGCCGGCGGAGTGACCGTTGACCTGTACTCCCTCGACAACCTGCTTCTGGCCACGACCCTCACGGACGCCGAAGGCCACTACAGCTTCCCGGGCCTCACTCCCGGCACCTACAAAGTCACCATCGTGACTCCGATGGGCTTCACGGCCGACGAGGAGACTAAGACCGCGGTGGTGCCCATGGGTGACCCGACTGTCGTGGACTTCCAGCTCACCTGTCTGGACATCACTCCGGCGCAGAGGACGATCGGCTACTGGAAGCATCAGGTCAACGTGTACTTGACGGGCAAGGGCAAGGCTCAGGAATCGCTGGCCGACCTGAGTGTCTACATGGAGCAGATAAGGATTCACTTCAACGAGAACGTGCTGAATCCTGTGAAGGTCTTCATGGTGGACGACCCTGACGGTCAAGTCGTCGACAGCCTCGCGGTCCTGCAGGGGCTCTTGACCGTAAACAAGGACGGCACGATGCTCGACAGGGCCAAGCAGCAGATGGTGGCTTTGCTCCTCAACGTCGTGTCGCTCAAGCTCTCGCAGGCCTACGTAATCAGCGCCGACGGCGCCAACGTGAGCCAGGCCATAACTTACTGCGACGGTCTCATCGAGGACCACGACGCCACGAACGACGAGCTGGCCAAGGACGTCTGCGATTACATCAACAACGGTCTCGTGGTCCCTGCCGGATGGGTCCCGGTTGGAACTGAGATAATCTATTACGAGAAGGATCGTCCGTCGAACCTGACCGACACGGCCAGGTGTTATCCGAACCCGTTCTTCGGTTCCACCTCGATCAGCTTCGCGCTGAAGGGTGACGGCTCGCAGCCGGTGACCCTAAAGGTGTTCGACGTGACGGGCAGAGCTGTAAGGACATTGGTTGACCGCGCCCTCGAGCCGGGCTCTCACGCGGTTGCGTGGGACGGCTTGAGTGACGCTGGAATTCGGACGAGCTCTGGTGTATACTTCTTTGAGCTTAGGACGCTGGAGCTTGTGACCACTGGCAAGCTCGTGATGCGGAGGTAAATTTGGCCGCGGGGCGGCTCCCGGGCCGCCCCGCGTGACCTTGGGTTTGGGATACAACACCTACAGCACCCCAACGGGGAGGGGAGGTAAAATGAGACGTCTGTTAACAGTTCTTCTCGTAGGCTCGTTGCTCTGCTTGCTCATGGCGCCAAGTGCGGCCGATGCCCTGCCGTACGCCTCGGTGGGGTACAAGCTGTATCACTACGAGGACGGGAGCTGGGTGAGGTACAAACAGGGAGACCCCCTCCCGCCGGGCGGCGCCACCCCGGGCACGAACCTCTGGAAGTACAACTACTGGGTATCGAACCTGACTGCGCCCACGGGCATCTATCAGGTTTACGTCTACTTCAACTCCGACAACGTGCTGAGGTCGGCGTATTCATCGGCCACCGGGCCCACCGGCTGGACGCTGTTGTACTTCCCTCCGGTGGCACCGAACAACAACTGGAAAGAGCGCTTCAGGACCAGCAACTCCGCATACTACGTTATGCCCGGTGACACTCTTCCGGGCTACGAGGTCCAGTTCACGTGGGTGGACGGGTCGCTGCTTCCGACGCCACAGAACTACGACGTGGCGTGGTCTGGCGGTTCCGAGCCGGGTAACACGACCGAGATGCCCCCGGACATGACGCCCGTAGAGGCGGCCACGTGGGGCCGCATGAAGGGGCTGTTCAAGTAAAGCCGGACCCGCCAGCGGCGGTAGGCCGCGAGTACAACGAGGAGGCGAGAGCAATCAAGTTCTGCTCTCGCCTCTTTCTTTGCCCGGCAACTCAGGTGCGAGGCGCGATACGAAGGCCGGCGCGGCCACGCTCGCTCGAGCCCGCGCCCTGCCCCAGCCCGGTCATCTCCTCAGTAGGACCACCTTCCTGGAAAGACTCCTGGCTCCTCCCTCGAACTTGAGGAAGTAAACTCCGCTCGGGACCTCACGGCCGCCGTCATCCCTGCCGTTCCATTCGAAGCTGTGGGCCCCCGCGGCAAGCGGCCCCTCGAACACCCTGCTGACCAGGCGTCCGTGCGTGTCGTAGACCCGCAGCGAGCCAATCCTGCCCGAATCAAGGTAGAGGCTTATGTCCGTCAAACCCAAGAATGGGTTGGGCCTGCTCGCGAGTGACGGGAAGAAGGGCATCACTATCTCCAGCTCGCTGTTCGTGGAGCCGACCTCCAGGCGCGTGCCGTTCGCGCCGGCGCCGGCCACTCCCAGCAGCGAGACAACCGTGCGCTCCGCGCTCGCGTCCTCAACCAGACTGAACGACACTCTCGCCAGTTCCCCGGCGCACGGAGGCAACGGCTGGCCGTCCGCAGCCACCAGCATTATCGAGAGCTCGCCGTCCGAGGCCGAGAAATGGGCGTCTTTGCCGCGAGCCTGCTCCCCCGCGTCCACGCCCTGCACCGAAAGCACGTCCGGGTCATACGCAATCCGTAGCTCGACGCCTGCGACCTCCGACGCTGAAAACATGCTTACCGGCAGGCTGAAGCCGGTCCTGGTCTGCCATTCAGGCTCCAGGGACAGGGCAACCGACGCCCGCTCCGCGCCGTCCTCCGGCGCGGCCGGGCCGCCGCACCACTGGCAGCGCGAGTCGAGAATCCGACGGATGCAGCAAACAACGTCCGTGACGTTGAGGACGCCGTCTCCGTTGCAGTCTCCACGCGCTATCTCGTCCGGGGTACAGCATCCCTCAGGAACGTTGCACATGATGCACTGTATCATCCTGACGATGTCGACCACGTCCGCCCTGCCGTCACCGTTCACGTCGCACTTCTGCGCCGGGCGCACGCAAACAGTGCCGGTGATGGGGGCGGTAGTCGGGCACACGGGAATGGGCTGTGCGTTCTCGTCCGCGAAGGCCACCGGTTGGAGCGTCAAAGTGAAGTCAAGGTCGGGGAGAACCTGCGTCGAATCTAACCATATCGTGCTGTCCACCGCCATCTCGATCACGATTCTGGTCACCGCGCCCGTCCCGGGCTCGATGATGCCCAACCCGCCGGCGTCAATGTCGGACAGGGGGTGGAACATCATGTGGAGCTTCCACTCCGAGAAGGTCCACGCGAGGCCCATGTCGTCGGCCCTGCCCACAGGCTCCACTTTTGTGACCTTGAGGCCGTATCCGCACCTGACGCTGGACGCGCACACTGTGTCACGAAACTGAAGGAAACCGTCTACTACCATCTCGGCCCCGGCCACGGCCATTGGGTTGTCGAGCGTCAGGTACAGCAACCCCGGCGCACCCGGAGACACGATTGCGTTGCAGCCGCCGATGTCCGGCCCGAAGCCGGGCAGCACGCAGCCGGGCGGAGGTCCGCACTGTCCCACCGTAAACGAGAGCTGCCTGTGGTCGTAGATCACCTCGAACTGCCCGGAGTCCACTTCGTCCACGATCAGCAAGTACGGACCCGGGGGCAGAGGGCCTACTGGGTGTGAGATCTCGTAGGGAACAATGATGAGCGGGCAGGCCGCCGCGCTGTCATGGTGGCACAACACGCGCAGCCGGAACACCGCGCCCACGGGGCTCTCGGCCGTACGGATGGGAAGCATCTCCACGTCGTAGCCGTCGTAATGCCAGCAGCCGTCCGTGAAATAGCCCGAGACGGAAAAGAGCACGGAGTCACAGCTGGTCGGCTCCGGGGGCGACACCGTCACCTCCTGGATGTTCGCCCACGAAGATGCCGGCAGCAAAAGCCCTGCTACGAGGACGAGGCCCACGGATAAGAGGACGCGCGAAGGAAGAGACTC
>JAFGJU010000134.1 GCA_016928935.1 Candidatus Eiseniibacteriota bacterium
GGCCGGCCGGCAACCGCCGAGACCGCCCTGCCGCCTACTTGCCCTGGAACTTGGCTTCCCTCTTCTCCAGGAACGCCTTCACGCCTTCCTTCATGTCTTCCGTCGCGAAGCAGAGGCCGAAGAAGTTGGCCTCCACCTCGCAGCCTTCGTCTATCGTGCCCTGGAGCCCCTGGTCCACGGCTTCCATCGCGTAGCGTATGGCCAGAGCGCCCTTGGACAGAAACACCTTCGCCATCTCCTGGCAGGTGTGCATCAGGTTCTCCGGCTGAGTGACCTTGTTGACGAGTCCCATGCCGGCCGCCTCCTGGGCGCTTATGAACCTGCCTGACAGGATGAGCTCCAGCGCCGCGGCCCTGCCCACGATCCGGGTCAGCCGCTGGGTCCCGCCGTATCCCGGGATGACCCCGAGGTTGAGCTCCGGCTGCCCGAACTTCGCGCTGTCGGAGGCCACTCTCATAGTGCAGGACATGGCCAGCTCGCAGCCGCCGCCCAGCGCGAACCCGTTCACCGCCGCGATGGACGGCTTCCCCATCGTCTCTATCAGACGGAACACGTGCTGCCCGGACTGCGCGAACCGGCGCGCGGCTTCGGGCGAAAACTCCAGGAATTCCCTTATGTCGGCGCCGGCCACGAACGCCTTCTCGCCGCCGCCGGTGATTATCATCACACCTATGGAATCGTCTTGCCTGATGTCCAGCACGGCGTCCCTCAACTCGTCCATCGTGGCAACGTTGAGCGCGTTCAGGACCTTGGGCCTGCTGATGGTGATTGTCGCTATTCCTTCCTTCTTCTCGACGACGATATTCTCGTAAGCCATGCGTCCCTCCTTGGACCGGGACCCGTTAACCGGATGCCGGGTCTTGATTCGGTATATGCATCAGTAGCCGGCCGGGCCCTCTGCGGCCCGGTTTCCCACCCGACCCGTCGTCTAGCAGGTCAGGTGAAGAGCGGCGACGACGCGCTTGTTCTTGGACAGCTCGTTGTACTTCTGGCACGCCTTGCGCGTGTTGGCCACGACGAGCTGGATTCCGGCGGCCTCGAACACGTGCTTCGTGCGTGACAGCACTTCCAGAAAACCCGAGTATCCTGTTCCGACTACCACGACTTCGGGCTTCGCGCTCATTATCTCCTTTACGTCTTCCACCGCGAGTTTGTGCCCTTCCTTGCGCCACCACTTGTCGTCAACTCTGTCCGGGTAGATGATGACGTCGGAGGTGTAACTCGTGCCGTTGATGATGATCTCTCCGAACTCGTACGAATGAATCATCAATTCCCCCTCCTCACTGCAATCTGCAACGGGACGGCGCGCCGGCACCCGAGACCGGCCGGGCGTCAGAACAAGGACATCTGCTCTTTTGCCAGCGCCTCCTGGGGCTCGTCGTTTCCGAGCAACGAGATCTTGCCGAAGACCCCGTCGTGGCCCGGAACGATCTTGACCTTGCCGTCTCTCATGCGCTTGACACCCTCGGCCACGCTGCATGGAACGTGCCTGGAAAGCTCCTCCAACGGGCGATCCAGGAGCACGTTGAACTCGCTTCCGAAGGTCTTGACTATCCTCATGTACTCCCGTTCGACCGACGCGGCCGAGGGGGCGACGCCGAGGGCCTCCGCCACTATCTCGGCGAGGGGTATCACGTGCCGGAAGGGTATGGCACCTTCAGGCGTCAAGCCCGGCATCCTGTCTGCCAGCTCTTCGATTCTGTGGCAGACGCCCATGGTGAGGCTCTTCTTGCACACAGGGCAGATCTTGTTCAGTTTCCTGGACTCCTCCGGCGACAGCACCACGCCGCAGTTCCTGTGGCCGTCGTAGTGATACTTGCCCTCCTCTGGAAAGAACTCAATTGTGAAGAGAAGTCTCTTCCTGTCCTTCTTCTTGATGACGTCGCAAATCGTCTTGTACGACAGCTCACAATCGAACACGTTCGCCTCGCGGCCCAGTCGGGACGGCGAGTGGGCGTCCGAGTTGGACAGGAGCGTGATGTCGTCCAGCTTCGACAGCCGCCAGTTCATCTGAGGGTCCGAGGAAAGGCCTGTCTCGATTGCGTGGATGTTCCTCGTCTCCTCCTCGAAGCACTCCTCCAGCGAGTCGAAACCGGAATTGGCCCCGAACACGCTGAACCAGGGGGTCCATGCGTGGGCGGGGATGAGCATGAACGAGGGCGACACGTCCAGCGCCATTTTCACGAGGTCCTTCGTCGGGAACGTGAAGATGGGTCTGCCGTCGCTGGACAGCTTCCCGTACCTCTGAAGCTTGGCGTTCAGGCGCTCGACGTCCTTCTTGTCCCGCGCGAACAGCAGGGTGTGGACCTTCCGGAGCTTCCCGCCCTGGTGGTAGATGTTGCAGACCTCTCCGGTCAGCATGAACCGCGCCGGCGACTGGCTCTTCTTGACCCTGTAGAGGCCTTCCTCGGCGGGTTCCAGTCTGGCGCTCAATTCTGCGAAGTAGGTGGGATGCGTGAAGTCTCCGGTGCCGACCAGCTGGATTCCCTTGAGTGCGGCCCAGTTAGCGAGGGCTCCTACCTCCATCTCCGTGCTGGTGGCGCGGCTGTATCGAGAATGAACGTGAAGGTCAGCTATGAACCGCAATGCCGGACCCCCATCAAATCGTCATTGCGTCAGAAGAGAAACTCGGCTCTGCGTCGCGCGGCGTCTCGCCGGAACGTCAGGAACAATCGGAATATACTGCGATGCGGAGGGTTTGCAAGGAAAAAAGAGTGGGCGGCTGTGCGTCGCGAGGGGCCGCGGCTTCCAAGGTCGGCGCAGCACTCGGAGGTGGCATTTTCCCTTTGGCGCTGCGCCCGGACGCCATCGCCCTGAGGCCGCGTTTCGCGCTACCCCCTGACGTCATCGCTCTGACCCCGCGTTTCGCGCTACCCGCTGACGTATCGCTCCGACCCCGCGTTTCGCGCTGTACTCCGACATTATCGCTTTGGCGCCACCCACGACGCACGGGACCTTGACAGAGAGGTTTTGAGAGTGTTAGGCTGTAGGTTCTAGGTTCTGCGTCTCGTTGCCGCCGGAGGAATGGATGCACGCAATCGTCTGCATCAAGCAGGTCCCGGAAAGCCCCAGCGTGGGCATAGACCCCAAGACCAACACCCTCATCAGGCAGGGCATCCCCAGCATCATCAACCCGTTCGACCTGTACGCCATAGAGGAGGCACTGCTTCTCAAAGATAAGTCGGGCGGCAAGGTGACGGTCGTGACCATGGGTCCACCCCAGGCCGTGGATGCCTTGAAAGAGGCGCTGGCCATGGGCTGTGACGAGGCGATTTTCTTGTGTGACAAAGGGTTCGCCGGGTCCGACACGTGGGCGACGTCGTACGCTCTCGCCAAGGCCATCCAGAGCAAGGCCGCCGACTACGACGTCATATTCTGCGGGAAGCAGGCCATCGACGGAGACACTGCACAAGTGGGACCGGGAGTGGCCCGGCGCCTGGGTATCCCGCAGCTCACGTACGTGTGCAAGGTCAGAGAAGTCGACCTGGAAGCGAAAAAGATAGTGGTCGAGCGGCTGCTCGAGGCCGGGAAGGAAGTCGTGGAGTCGAGGCTGCCGGCGCTCGTCACGGTAGTGAAGGACATCAATAAGCCCCGGTTCAGAACGCTCATCGGCATAAGAAAGGCGTCGCAAGCCCAGATTCCGATGCTCAAGCCCTCCGACATCGGATGCGAGGAAGAGCACACCGGCCTGGCCGGCTCGCCCACGGAAGTCGTCAAGATATTCACGCCCGAGCCTCGAAAGGGCGGGCAGGTAATAGAGGGGGAGCCGGAAGAGGCCTGCGAGACCCTGGTTCAAAAGCTGATGGACGCGAAGATACTGTAGGGGTTTCGGCCGCAGGGATTCCGGCGCGGCGGACGAGCCGCGCGGAAGCACCGGCGGCAGGCGTGGCAGCCGCCGGGACGGCCGCGGTTCGGGCGGTCGCGGTCCGGGCCGCGGGGCCGCGCTCCCGACTGAAACAGCGGACTAAGAGGTATAGGTTGCCTAACCTGAGACTTGACGAAGAGAACTGCACCGGTTGCGGTGCGTGCGTGGACACCTGCCCGTTCGGCGCACTCGTGCTCGAGGGCGCGGTCGTGCGCATACTCGACAGCTGCACCGACTGCGGCGCGTGCGTCGGCTCCTGCCCTTCCGAAGCCCTGATACTTGAGAGGCCAAAGGCCGCCGGCCCGGCGGTCGACCTGTCCGCTTACAAGGACGTGTGGATTGTCGTGGAATACGACAGGAAGGGCGTGTCCCACGTGGCTCTGGAACTCTTGGGCAAGGGCAGGGAGCTGGCCGACAGGCTGGGCTGCCGCCTGGCGGCGCTCGTGCTGGGAGAGTCGGTGTCCCACCTGACGGACGAGCTCTTCGCCCACGGTGCGGACCTGGCCTACGTGGTGGAGCACGCCGCTCTCAAGAAGTACAGGACGGACCCGTACGTGGAGACGGCCGCTCAGCTGATCAGAAAGCACAAGCCCGAGGTGGTGCTGCTGGGCGCCACGACGACCGGCAGGGACTTTGCCGGCGCGCTGGCCGCGGAAATAGACACCGGGCTCACGGCTGACTGCACCGGCCTGGAGATAGACGCCGCCTCCAGGAACCTCGTCCAGACCCGGCCCGCTTTCGGCGGGAACATCATGGCCCAGATCGTATGCAAGAGACACAGGCCGCAGATGTCCACCGTCAGGCCCAAAGTCATGGAGCTGCCAAAGCGCAGGGACGGCCACAAGGGCCAGGTTGTGAAGGAAGAGGTGGCACTCGACGATGAGAAGTTCCTGACCAAAGTGCTGGAGTTCGTGAAGGAAGAGGGCTCGACCGTGAACCTGGCCGACGCGAACGTCATCGTGTCGGGCGGCAGAGGCCTTCAGGACCCGGCCAACTTCAAGGTGATAGAAGAACTCGCGAAGGTTCTGGGGGGAGCGGTGGGCGCCTCCAGGGCCGCTGTCGACGCGGGCTGGATAGCGTATCCGCATCAGGTCGGGCAGACGGGCAAGACGGTCCGGCCGAAGCTCTACATAGCCTGCGGGATCTCGGGTGCGATCCAGCATCTGGCCGGGATGCAGACTTCGGACATCATCGTGGCCGTCAACAAGGACCCCGACGCCCCCATATTCAAGGTCGCGACGTTCGGAGTCGTGGCGGACCTGTTCCAGGCGGTTCCCCTTCTGACCGAGAAGCTCAGGAAACGCCTGGGCAAGTGACCCGCTGCGGCCGCCGGAAGTCCACCCTCCCACGACCCCTGCCCCCGTGCCCCTCCGCCTACGCCCTGGTCAGAGCCTGCTTCAGGTCGTAGATGATGTCGTCCGCATCCTCAATGCCCACAGAAATCCGCACGAGGCCCTCGGAGATTCCCGCCCGCCGCAGTGCCTCTCTGCTGTACGACGCGTGCGTCATGGAGGCCGGATGCTGTATGAGAGTGCACACGTCGCCGAGGCTCACGGCCAGCACACAAAGCTCAACCGCGTTCATCATCTTCGCCCCCGCCTTCCTTCCGCCCTTGAGCTCGAAGGAGACGATGCCTCCGGGGCCTCTCATCTGGCGTTTGGCCAGCGCGTGCTGGGGATGAGACGGCAGCCACGGGAACCACACATGCTTGACCTTGGGATGCTTCGACAGGAATTTCGCAACTTCAATCGCGTTTTCCGAATGCTTCTGCATCCGCACGGACAGAGTCTTCAACCCCCTCAGCAGGAGCCACGCGCTGAACGGGCTGATGGACGCGCCCATGTCGCTCAGGGCGTCCTTCCTGACTATGTCCATGTGACTGCCTGATCCAACTACAATGCCCGCCACCGTGTCGCCGTGGCCGCTGATGTACTTGGTGGCGCTGTGCACCGCGAAGTCCGCGCCCAGGGCCAGCGGGTTCTGGTAGTAAGGCGTGCAGAACGTGTTGTCCACGGCCAGCGCCACGCCGTGCTTCTTTGCGATGGCAGCCGTGCGCGCAATGTCTATGAGCTTGAGAGTGGGGTTGGCAGGCGTCTCGATGAACACGAGCTTCGTCTTCTTGTCTATGGCCCTCTCCGTGTTGCGCAGGTCGGAAGCGTCGACGTCCACGACCTCTATTCCCATCTTGGGGAGAGTCCTCTTGAAAAGAAGATGGGTTCCGCCGTAGAGGGTGTCGGACGCCACGACCTTTTCGCCGGACCTCACGACACTGACCACCACGGCCGTTGTCGCGGCCATGCCGGACGCGAAGGTGACCGCACTGCGCCCCCCCTCCAGGTGAGCCATCGCCCGCTCCAGGACCGCCTGAGTCGGGTTGCCGAACCTGGTATACGAGTAGCCCTCCTGCTTTCCGGCGAACACGGCGGCGCCGTGCTCGGCGCTGTCGAACATGAAAGTGGAAGTCTGGTAGATGGGCGTCGCGTGCGCGCGCGCCGGGTCATCGGACTTGTGCCTCGAAGCAGTATCCTTGCAGTGTATTGAAATCGTGGAGAAACCCAGTTTTCGCTTCTTCATAGCGTCCCGTCCTCAGGTTGTGGTTGCGGCAGGTTTCGTTCGTGTCCGGCGCGAGTTCGCGCGAACCAAGCATAACCTGCAACTTTCCCACGAATCGCGGCCGCCTGTCAACCCGCTTGTTGACCCAGGGCGACGGCGCGTGATATGGTGCCGGGCGGGCGTTGCCGCGCGGGATGCTCCGCTCATGGACCGCCCGCGCAATCACGATTCCGCGAACGAGGAGGCTGCGCAAGGTGACCTCCGAGCCACGAACTGCCGGCGCCGGGCCGACCGACAGCTATCGGTACGAGTGGGCATGCGTGCTCACCCTTCTGATCGTGGCGTGCGCGCTGAGACTCCGAGGACTGGCGTCACAGAGCATCTGGGTGGACGAGATGCTGACGCTTTCTTCCAGCGGCATCACGGTCCCACTCCGTCCCGTCGACGTCTTCGACAATCTCCACGGCCCCCTCCATTCCCTGATCCTGTTTCTCTGGGCGAAGGCGGCCGGCCAGGGAGAGTTCGCGCTCAGGCTCCCGTCGGTCGTGTTCAGCGTGCTTTCGCTCTACGCCGTCTGGAGGCTGGTCCGGAGGCTGACCGGGGCCAGGGTCGCTTTCGTCGCCCTGGCGGTGATGACCGTGTCCCCCTTTCACGTGTGGTACGCCCAGGAGGCGCGGAACTACAGCATGTTGCTCTTCTTCGCGGCGATGTCCTTCGAGTACTTTCTCGAGCTTCTCGAAGAGCCGCGTAGAGGCGTCTTCGGCAAATACGTGCTCTTCACACTGGCCGGGTTTCTGAGCAACATGAGCATGGCGTTCGCCGTCCTCGTTCAGGACGTCGTGTTTCTGTTCTGGCCGCGAAGACTCTCCTTGAGAGACCTCCTTCTGGCCCACGTGCTGCTCCTTCTTCTGCTTTCGCCCTGGCTGCACGGGATGTTCCAACGGGTGGAGTTTCACAGACTGGTCAGGACCGAGCCGTACGCCCAGGGCGAGCTTCTGCGCGGCGGGACGACGTTCGAGCCGCTGGGTCTGCCGTACACGTTCTTCGTGTTCTCAGCCGGGTACACTCTGGGCCCGACCCTCCGGGAGCTGCACGATTCCGCGAGGATGCTGATGGTGTCCAGGCACCGCGACGTTCTGGCATTCGCCGCCGTCGCCTTCGCTGTTCCGTTTCTGCTCGGGCTCTTCTCCCTGAGGGGCAGGAGGAAGCTCATATGGCTTCTCCTGGTGTGGCTGGCCGTGCCGCTGGCCGTCGTCTCTTTCTTCGCGGTCAAGAACTTCAAACCCTTCAATCCCCGGTACGTGATGGTGGCCTACCCCGCTTACGTGCTGCTCCTTGCGCGCGGACTGCGCTGGCCGGACGGCGCGCGATTGCCCAGGAAGGTCTTGAGCGGGCTCCTCGCGCTGATGGTGTCGGCTTGCACGGTCGTCTCACTGGCGAACCTCTACGGCTCGCCGCGCTACTGGAAGGACGATTTTCGGTCGGCCGCCTCCACACTCACGAGCCGGCTCGGGGAGAGCGACGTGGTTTTCACCGAGGGCACCTACGAGCCGCTGGTCTACTACGGCCGCGGAGAGCTGGCCTTGCGCCCGCTCCTGCCGGAGCTGCTGTCCGACGAGGCGCGCGTCGTCGGCTTCATCCGCGAGAAGTCCGCGGGCGCCGGGCGCGTCTGGCTCGTGACGGCACGGCTCTGGGACTTGGACCCCGAGCGGAAGGCGCTCGGCCTGTTCGAGCGGGAGTTCGAGCTGGAGACGGAGTCCAATTTCCGAGGAGTCGACCTGTTTCTGTTCCGTAAGAGAGAGGAGAGTCAGCCGTGAGGTTGCTCATAGTCCACTCCAGAGCGCCCGAGTACGCGGCGCTGATAGACAGGAGCGTTCCGAACCTCGACATAATCACTGCCAGGAGCGGACGGGAGGTCCCGGCCGACATGAAGGGCATAGACGTCATCCTGGCGTGGCGATTTCCGAAGGAGCTTCTGAGAAGGGCCACCGACTTGCGCTGGCTGGCCTCTACCGGCGCCGGCGTCGACCACCTCCTGATTCCGAGCCTGCCCGAGGCGGTAGTGGTCACGAAGGCGCCCCCGATCTTCAGCGGGCTCATCACCGAATATGTGATGGGATACATCCTCTACCTGACCCTCAACATAGAGGAGGTCCTTTCGAACAAGCGCAGGAAGGTGTGGGCCGCTCCGGCGCGGTCCACTCTGGCCGGCAAGGTGATAGGCGTCCTGGGCATGGGCACGATAGGGTCGGAGGTGGCAAAGGTCGCCAACGCCTTCGGGATGAGAACCTGGGGCGTCAGGAGGACTCCCAGGCCTTCTCCCGACGCCGAGAAGATGTTCGGCAGGAACGAGCTGGAGAGTTTTCTTCCGAACCTGGACTTTCTGGTCGTCACCCTGCCGCTCACGAAGGAAACGCAGAACATGATTGGCGGGCGGGAGCTCTCGCTGCTCAAGCCCGAGTGCTGGGTCGTGAACGTGGCGCGCGGCCGGATATTCGACGAGGAGAGCCTCGCCGCCGCGCTGCGCACCGGGAAGCTGGGAGGCTACATCTCGGACGTGTTCGGGGTCGAGCCGCTTCCGGAGACGAGCCCGCTGTGGGAGCTGCCCAACGCCCTGATCACCCCGCACTACGGCGCCATCACGCCGCCGGAGGAGTTCATCCCCTACTTCGTGGACAACGTGCGAAGGTACCTCCGCGGCGAGCCGCTCAAGCACAAAGTCGACCGCAAGAAGGGGTACTAGCGCGAGGCCGGCACGACTACCTTCGGAAACCCCCGCGCCTGCCCGAGCGGTGCGCCCATGTCCGTCATGTAGAACAGCATCATGTCGACCCCGGTCGCGTCTTCAATCAGGAAGATGGGCGTGAAGACCGGAGTCCCGTACTGGTCTACGTAGCCGTACAGCCCGACCGGCTCGCTGGGCGTCTCTCCCAGGAAATCCAGCTCCTGGTTGTGGTTTGTGTCCATGAAACAAATCACGTAGTAACAAGCCATCGGCAAGTCCAGAGTCGTGTACGGCCCAGTGCCGGACGGAATCAGCCCGACCAGGATGGCGTCCGCCTCCCCTGCCGTGGGGTCTTGCAGGAAGCACAGCACGTATGTGGTGTCCGAATCAACCACCTCCGGCTGCTTGGAAACGGTGCCCGATATGGTAGAGAGCTGAATAGTGATGTCGAGCGGAAAATCGATGCCGCCGTGCATATCACCGGCCTGAACGCTTACGGGGTCCGCCACGTCGTCTCCGTTCGTGTCGTACATTCCGGCCGGCTCCCCGACGTCAGGCGTGTCATTCCCGTCCAGGTCCATGAACGCGCCGACGTAGTACGTGCCGGGAGCAAGGGGATAGACCTCGTAGTATCCGGGCTCGCCGATTTCGGCATCGGCCGCGGACTGAGAGAAGCACGGGGCGGTGAAGACACCTATGTTGACCTTGTTCGGCTCGAGAGGGCCGGAGTAGGTTACGGTCCCCGATATCCCGCCCCCGGTTCCGGTCACGAAGCTCCACGCGTATTCCGAGGCCAAGTGATTCCCAGGGGAGTCGCTCGCACCCGTGCCCACGCGAGCGAAGTACGCGCGGTAGTTCGTGAGAGGTGCAGACGGAGTAAACATCATGGTGGAGCCGACGGCGTTCCAGTCGAAGGCGCCGGATACCTCCGGACCGCCCCAGTCGTCCGCCCGCACTTCGAAGCTGCTCTCGACCGAAACCGTGTTCATCGCCTCACTGAACTCGACGACTATCGTCTCGTTTATGCCCACCCCGATTTCGCCGTCGTACGGGTCGGTGCTCGCCACCGTAGGCGGGTTGTTGTCGAGGGCCGCCGACCCGACGAACGTCACGGTTTGCGCAGCCATGGCGTTGCCGGCTTTGTCCTCGACCGCGGTCGCGGTGAGGGCGTAAGAGACGTCCGACTGAGCCACGGTCTCGAGGGTCACCGTCTTTTCGTCAGAAAGCAGCACCGCGTTGAGCACTTCCAGAGTGTCAGTGGTGCCGTCCTCGAGTATGAGGTAGTTGGCCTTGGCCTCGGCCGACTCTTCGTCCAGTGCCTCGCTGAACAGAGCGTCCACGTGATACCGGTCGGCCGCGGCGGCCGAGCTCAGAGACGGAGCCGTCGTGTCCGTCTTCGGCTTGGACGCGCCGTCGTCCGAGCAGCCGGTCA
>JAFGJU010000135.1 GCA_016928935.1 Candidatus Eiseniibacteriota bacterium
ACGCCGCGAGGGCCGTCAAGAGCGTGGGGCTCATGCCCATCGCGGAGCGCGCTGGCGTTCAGGAGGCAGGCCCCAAACTGCTCCCGGCGCTCGAAGGAAAGCTCGCGACCAAGACTGCATACGTCTTCCTGTCTCAGGAGCAAGTGCTCGGGGCCGTGCAGAAATCGGGCGTGAGCGATACGTACAAGAGACTCCTGTCCGGCTGGCGGGACAAAGCCGCGCTTTCGGCTGAGGACGCCGCCGCGGTCGCCCAGAAAGCCGGCGTGGACGCCCTCATGTTCTTCGAGGTGAACACGTGGTCGCGGGAATACGTGCCCGCGAATGTCGAAGGGGAGTCCGAGTCGAGGGTCGGGGTGAGAGCGGTGCTCTTGAGCGGAAAGAACGGCGAGAAGCTCTGGGAATCGCTCGACGAGCAGACTCTCAAGAGCGCTCACTATTCCCCGGAGTCCGGCATCGGGACCTACGTTGACGAGGCGGGTATGGTGAGGGCTTCGGGAGGCGCCGGAGTGCCCGAGCCGCCGCCCATAGAGGAAGTGGCCGCGCGCGTGGCCGCGGCGCTGTTCAAGGTGCTGCCCTAGCCGATGGGAGAAGGTTCCGAGCGTGCGGACGTCCGGTGGATGAGACTGGCGCTGGCCGAGGCGGAGGCGGCAGCCGAGAAGGACGAGGTGCCGGTGGGCGCCGTCATTGTCCAGGGTGACAGAGTCATCGGACGCGGGCACAACCAGGTTGAGACTCTGAAGGACCCGACCGCTCACGCGGAGATAATAGCGATTGGGGCAGCGGGGACTTTCTTGAATTCGTGGCGTCTCGAGGACGCCACGATGTACGTGACGCTCGAGCCGTGCGCGATGTGCGCCGGCGCCATAGTGCTGGCGCGGCTCAAGCGGCTCGTCTACGGCGCGCGGGACCCCAAGGCCGGGGCGTGCGGTTCCGTGATGAGCGTGATCGACAACCCGAGGTTGAACCACAGGGTGTCGGTGGAGTCGGGAGTGCTGGCCCAGGAGTCGGGCGAGCTTCTGACCGAGTTCTTTGAGAGAAAGCGGAGAGATGCGAGAGCGGTCGAATCGGGCGGTCTCGAAAACCGCTAGGCGGGTAACTGCCTCGGGGGTTCGAATCCCTCTCTCTCCGCCATGCAGTTGACGGCGTGACTGTCGGAGAGATGTCCGAGCTGGTCGAAGGAGCACGATTGGAAATCGTGTACTCGGGAAACCGGGTCGGGGGTTCGAATCCCCCTCTCTCCGCCAGACTGAAGCCGGTGCAGGGATAGAGTGGGGATGTAGCTCAGTTGGGAGAGCACCTCGTTCGCAACGAGGGGGTCGGCGGTTCGAATCCGCTCATCTCCACCAAAAACGCTTCGGGCCCGAGATCGGCGGGCGCACTCGGCCGCGGCGCGCATAGCGGAGCGCTCCGCCTGCGCGAATTCTGCGACGCTTTCTGGCCGTGCTAGGCGGGGAACCAGCGGTGCCCTGTAACCCGCAATCCGCTACAGCGGGGCTTAATTCCCTCTCCGAGGCTTGCTTTCTCGGGACGTTCTTGCGCGCAAGTGGCGTTGATCGCCAGGACCTGCGCAACCAGGGTCCACGAACCCCGTCAGGACCGGAAGGTAGCAGCGGTAAGTGACCGCCCGGGTGTGCCGCAGGCCTCCCTGGCAGGAGTTAACTGCTCGCGAGCCGCCCGGGAACTGGAGTCGAGGAAGGGTGCACGGCCTTTAACACAGCGAGGGAAAGTGGAAGAGGAGAAGCTCGACTCATACAAGGTACTGGCGATCCGTTGGCGGCCGCAGACCTTCGACGATGTCGTGGGGCAATCCCACGTGACCACGACGCTCGTCAACGCCATCCGGTCGGGCCGCGTCGGGCACGCATACCTTTTCTCGGGGCCGCGCGGAGTGGGCAAGACCACGACCGCGAGACTGCTGGCCAAGGCGCTCAACTGCCCCAACGTCAAGGACGCTGTGCCCTGCAACGAATGCGACGTGTGCAGGGAGATCAAGTCGGGCACGAGCTTGGACGTCATCGAGATAGACGGCGCGTCCAACAGGGGCATAGACGAGATACGCAACCTGCGCGAGAACGTCAAGTACGCGCCGGCGGCCGGGAAGTTCAAGATCTACGTTGTGGACGAAGTCCACATGCTCACGGAGGCCGCCTTCAACGCTCTCCTGAAGACGCTCGAGGAGCCGCCGCCGCACGTGAAGTTCGTGTTCGCCACCACCGCTCCCCTCAAGGTACCGGAAACCATACTGTCCCGCTGCCAGCGATTCGAGTTCGTGCGCATCCCCACCAAGGACGTCTTCGCGACGCTGAAACGCATCTCAGCCGCCGACAAGTTCGACGTGAGCGACGAGGTCTTGATGCTGCTCTCCCGCAGGGCGAACGGAAGCCTGAGGGACGCCGAGAGCATGCTGGACCAGCTCGTCTCGGCCGGACTCGTCTCGGCGGACGAGGCTCAGGTGGCCAGGCTCATGGGACTGAGCGGCGCGGACGCCTTCTTCTCCATAATCGATGCGGTCAAGGCCCGGGACGCCGGACGCGCCCTCCGGGCGCTGGGTGAGCTATTCGACAAGGGAGCGAACCTGGACGAGTTCACCGATGGACTCATGGGGCACCTGCGAAACCTGCTGCTGTTGAAGATAGACCCGGCGCTGGTCTCGCTCGTGGACGCGAGCTCGGGTCACGTCAAGCGCTACGAGGAGCAGGCGAAGCAGTTTGCCGAAGTGGACCTATTGCGACTCATCAACATCGCATCGAGGGCGTCGCAAGCGGTGAAGAAGAGCATGTTGCCGCGGCTCCATCTGGAGATGGCCGTGGTCGAGATGGCCTACCTGGACTCCACGGTGGACCTGGCGGAACTTCTGGAACGACTGGA
>JAFGJU010000020.1 GCA_016928935.1 Candidatus Eiseniibacteriota bacterium
AATGTTCGGATGTATCATTTCGCAACATACAAACAATAATGGAGCGGACGGCCCTCGATGTCAAGCTCCATGCCAACGTCTCGTGCGGCGGCGGACCGCAGCCCCGCGCCTGGATCGTGCCCGAGTCCGGTCGACGACGGGGCGGCCCCCCTCGCGCAAACAGAAAGGGCCTGCCCCTGTTGGGGCAGGCCCCCCGCCAGCCTATCCGCTGGCAATCGCACTGAGCTCAGGACTAGAACTTCATCCCGATTCCGGCCTTAATAGCCAGGTAGCTGATGTTGTAGGAGCCCTCAATGTCCTCCTCTTCGGTCATGACGTAGTTGTAGCCGAGGCCGACGTCAAACATCATGGTCTCGGCAAACGGAACCTGAATTCCTCCACCGACGTTGATACCGAAGTCGTTCTCGTTTTCAGTATCGTCCGGGACGTCGTCCCCAGTGGCGGACCCCAGGTAGTAGCCGACCCCGCCCTTCACGTACGGGCTGAAGTTGCCGGCCGGAAACTTCGCGAGGAAGTCCAACGTGATGGGAATGTACTGCCACTTGATATCCAGGTCGCCTGCCATGTCCTCGCACGCAGCGAACGACACCCAGTCGACTCCGAGCTCCATGCCGTACATGTCGGTAAACATGTAGCAGCCGTTGAGCCCGACCATGAATCCTCCGTCGTAGCAGTCAGCGAAGTCGCCCATCGGAAGGCCGTACCCGGCGCTCACTCCGACGGTCATCATGCTCATGCCCGCTTCCATCTGTGCGAAGGCCGGCGCGGCCAAAACGAGCGCCGGAACCAACAACAAGCAGATCTTCTTCATCTTCAATCCTCCTTAGGGTTTTTCAAGTGCAGGTCTCTTGAGTGAGAGCTCCAGCTTCGCTACCACCCCCTTCCGGCATTCGAAGCTCCGAATTGAGCAAGCACGCCTGTTCGTATTAGCCCGGCCAATCTACTGTTCGGGCCAACCGATTTCCGCTAAGGCGTCGGACTCTCGCAAGAAGCTAGTCCGGCGCGTTCTCTTCTCCGGTGAAGTCTACGACCTCAACCCCGGCCGGTAGTTTAAGCTCGAAAACAGAGCTGTCAAGCTTTGGATTAGTCTTCACGTCGGAAAGCGACATCTTTACCCTGTCCCCTCCCACCTCCTCAACGTCTATGAAAGTGGGAAGAAGCAGGTCCGGGTCTATGCCCAGGGTGATGCGCTCCAACCCCTCCCAGGTCTTCTTATCTTTCGGCACCAATTCCACATACTTTAGGCGAGTTCCCCTAAGCCTCACCTGGGTCATGGAGAAATTCTCCTGCAGCTTGCTCAAGGGCTCCCAGAATACGAACAGCTTGTCCGACTCGATGTTTCCACTGAGGCCGTACTTCTGCACCTGCTTCAATGACGGCACATACACCGTCACGTCCGTGTCGCTGACAAGAAACTTCTGACGCTCCGGACGGTCGTAGTCCAAGAGTATCTTACGGGGCTTGTCCAGGAAGAGTTTCCCCGAGGCCTCCATCTTCTGGCCGGGCATACTGGTCTCCCGGACCTGCGTAAACGAAGCCGAGAGGGTCTCGATCGTCGACAGCTTCTCGTTGACGCGACCCAGGAACTCCTCCAGCCCGCCCTTCTGCGCCAGGCCCACCAGGGGAATCGCAAACGCCACCAAGAACAGTGTCGTCACGACGACGTAGATCGCCTTCGCCCTGAAGCTCATCTTTTCTCCCTCTGACCCGGACCACCGAAAGCGGTCGTGTCGGCCCGGGGAAACGCCTGGGGGCGCACCCGGTCAGGCTGGCGCTCCTACCCCGCGCCTTGAGCCCGGGTTGTGCCTGGAGCCGCCTCGCACCCGCAGCGCACCTCGCGGCTACAGTCGGCCCGCTATCCGAACGCGACCGACGGGCCTCCACGCTCTGTTGTTCCCTTCCACTCGTCCAGGGGCACGCAGTACCTCTTCTCCACCATGTCCCTGAAGGTGGGTCCCGAGTTGTACGTGCAGAAGGGATACAGTCTTCCGTTTGGGGCGGCGTAATGAACGACACAGCGCCGCACCCTGTCCACGTCGTAGTTGTATGCATCCATGAAGTGCATTCCCGCAACCAGGAGCGTCTTGTAGGTGCTGGGCGCCGCCCCCCTGCCACGTCCCACCCTCTTGTCCATGAGACCCTGGAGGGTGTTGAGGAACACGGGGAACGTCAGCCCCTTGGGAGCCTTGTCCTCTCTAAAGTGGCGTCTTATTGAATTGAATGCCTTGACCCTTGCAAAAGCTCTGAAGCGAGACCTGGACACCGAACGGGCCAGCTTTTCCAGGTCGAGCACCATCCCCTCCACGTCAAGGAACTCAGGAGCCGCCACTGCCTCCTTGCCGTCGGACGAGACAAAGAGGTAGGTCGCCAAAGAACAATGAGGGTGGCAGGTCAGTTGGATGGTCTCCTCTCCCCTCACCGCGGCCACTAATCTGGTGAACGGTGTTATGAACCCGGTCGGGTACCAGTCTCTTCTGGCCTTGGCGAGCCCGGTCTGGGTCTCCACTGCCCAGGCCATGTCAGTGAGAGTGAAGCGCTTCTCTTCCCTCTCCTTCAGGGAGATGCGGCCCGTGAAAACCACCGGCTGGTAGCTGATGCCGCTCACTACGTCTATGTTCTCCAGCGCGTAGCGCAGTATCCTGCCCACTTCCTGGTCGTTGAAACCCTTCACGATGGTGGGGACGAACACGATCTTGACTCCGCTCCTGCGGATGCTCTCTATCGCCTTCTGCTTGATCGCCCAGAGCGGCCGTCCGCGCGTCTTCGTGTAGACGTCGTCGGACAGCCCGTCGAACTGCAAGTACACCGTGTGCAACCCCGCCTTTCCGCACTCTTCCGCGAACTTGGGGTCGCTCAGGTTGATGCCGTTGGACGCGACCTGTATGTGTGAGAATCCCAACCTCCTGGCAGCTCTCAGGATGTCGAAGAAGCGCGGGTGCAGGGTGGGCTCGCCCCCCGAGAACTGGATTACACGGCCGGCCACGGGCTGCTCGGACCTGAAGGTCTTGAGCATTTCTACAACCTCCTCGTAAGAGGGCTCGTAGACGTAGCCGGATACGTTGGAGTTCGCAAAGCATATCGGGCAAGTCAGGTCGCACCTGTTGGTCAGGTCTATATTCCCCAGGCCGGTATGGCTGGTGTGACGGTTGCAAAGGCCGCACTGCGAGGGGCAGGCAGTGGCGTTCCACACACGCGGGTTCAAGAGCCCGTTTCCGTCGGCGAAAGTCCACTTCTCGGCCTTGAGGTAGAGCTCGGTGTCAGCCCAGTAGAGGTCTCTGAAGTGGCCGTGCTCGGGGCAGGTTTTCTCCATCATGACCCGCCCGCCCTCGTCAAACAGCCGGGCCTCAATGACTCTCATGCACTCAGGGCACAGAGAATGGAGGGTCTTGGGGAGCCCCTTCTGGACGTCATTGACCGGCGCGCCGGAATAAGTGCAATCAGCGACGTCGCGGCCTCGTGCTTCGCGACTGTCAACGGCACCTGCTCCGGGAAGAGGGACGTAGCCAGGAGTCGAAGCGCTCATACAACTGCACCCCCTTGCGTCTACAAGGTCCAACTACCAGAAGGCGCCGCTAGGCGCAAGCGATTTCCGCCTAATCCCCAAGGGCGCTGCCTGGGTGGGTCTAAGGGGAAGATTCTACCTCACGCAAGCTCGCGTGCAAGAAGAAAATGGAGGAGACGCGGAGCGAGCGTCACGGGCCCGAGCGGAGGCATCGGGGGTGGGGGCACGACCGCCAGGGCCGGGGTCATTGGCCACCCAACTGATTGAAAGTCAATGCAGTTACGCCGTCCGGAATGCTCATGCGGAAGGCGTCGGCCGGAATCGCTGGATTCACCTGAACCCTGTCGAACGAAAGGTTCAGGTCTGCGCCGAGCCCGGGAAACTCGACGGCTATCCGATGGGGGAAGACTCCGTCGGCTGTCCTCTTGTAGTCGCTGTAGACGGCTGTCAGCTCGCTTCGGGCAAGGCTGCCGGCGTCGTTCACGAGGCGGAGCTCCTTGAGCCTCCCGCTTCTCGGCTCCACCTTGCCGGTGCGCTCTCCAACTTCGGTTTGGAACCGCAGGTGGGCCGGTGTGGGTTCGCCGCCGGGGCGGGCATAGATTTCGCGCACGCGGCCAACGACTCGCCGCGTAACGCGTTCCTCGACCTGACAGGTCTTCCTGTCCAGCTTGAACGTGCGGCAGGAGTCGGGGTCAAAGACAGACGGAAACAGCACATCCTTCAGGCTGACTGCCGCCAGCACATAGGCCAGTTCGCCGTCCGGAGCCGAGCGGAGCGCCTCCTCGAATGTGCCCACCAGCACGAGCGCGTCAGTGGGCAGGTAAGCCCAGACAGAGTCGGCCGAAACGGCTCCATCCAGGACGCATACGGGCCCGAGGTAGGCTCTGAGCCTGAAGTTGGATTCGTTGTCCGCGATAAGCCCGGCCTGGACTCGGGTGCTGAAGGGAGGGTCGTCAACCGAGATCCCCATGTTGAGGGTGGCCTCCAGGGAGCGGACCGAAGAGAGGGTGCGGTTCACGAGAGCGATCGTGCCGGCTGGGCAGGGCTTGCCGGCTGAGAGGCGGGCCGGGGTCACGACTCCCGGCTCGGGGGCGGCTCCGGGTTCGCGGCCTGTCTGCTCGGGCGCTCGGACCGGCGTGACCGCGCACGACGCAGTCAGGATGAGCGCGGCGAGCATCACCACACCGGACAGCGAGGCCGAGAACCTCATTCTCCCCTCCGGGCCAGGGTCGGAACGTGCTTCTTCAAGGCCGAGCTGAGGAGGTCTATCTCTTCGCGCTTGTTGTAGACGTGCGGACTTACCCTTATGCCGCCTTCCCTGGCAGCCACTATGATGCCTTCCTTCTCGAGCTCCTGCTTGACCCGCACTGAGTTTCGACACTCAAAGGCAAGGATGCCCGACCTGTGCGCAGGCTCGAGTACGCTCCTTATCTCCACCGGAAGCTCCCGCAGTCCGTCTATCAGGCCGTCGAGTAGGCCCAGTATGTGTGCCTGGATGTTGCCCACTCCTACTGCCAGTATGAGCTTGAGCGACTCCCGGAAGCCGGCCAGGTCCTGGTAGGCCAGTGTGCCTATCTCGAAACGGCGGGAGTCCTCCACCAGGTCGAACGGGATTCCGAGCACCGTCGCGAACACCTTGTCCATGCCCTTGACGGAAAGCCAGCCGGCGAACGACGGGAACAGCACCTGGCGCGCGGCCGGCGAACAATAGAGGAAGCCCGTGCCGAAAGGCGACAGCAGCCACTTCTGCCCGCCGGAAGCGAGCACATCTATGCCGCACTTCTGAACGTCCAGCTCCATCGCGCCCAGGCCCTGGATGCCGTCCACCACCAGCATGACGCCGTTTTGCCTGCAGATTCTCCCGATTTCTTCCAGGTCCGCCTTGTAGCCGTTCTGGAAGGCCACGAAGCTGAGGGCCAGGGCCACGGTCCTTCGGCCGCCGGAGTCCTCAGTCAGTGCCCGCCGCACGTCCTCGACAGTCGTGTAACCCCTGCCCTGAGGAAGGATCGTCACCTCGACACCCTTGGCCCGAAGGTTCTCCCAGGGGTACAGGTTGGCGGGAAACTCGGCCCGCCCCACGACAATCCTGTCGCCTGGCCCCACGCGCATGCCCTGCGCTACGATGTTCAAAGGCACGCTCGTGTTCCAGGAGAGAGCTATGTCCGCCGGCGAGGCGTTGATGAGCTCGGCCACAAGCGACCGCACGTCCGCGACGACGGTGCTGAACTCGGACGGCTTCTCGGGGTCTATGAGATGCGCCGTCTTCGCGTAGCGCGCCACGGCGTCCACGCAACCCCTGGGCATTATGGACCTGGACGCGCTGTTCAGATGAACGCAGTCTTTGGCTGCGGGGAATTCGTCTCGTGCGATGTTGATGTCCAAGAAGGTCCTCCTCAAAGCCAAAACGTCAGCTCCTGGCCAGACGTGCAAACGGCCGGACCAGGCACTCGTCGGGCGCTGCATCACTACCGACCACGAATCACC
>JAFGJU010000136.1 GCA_016928935.1 Candidatus Eiseniibacteriota bacterium
CCCCCCGCACCCACCGGACGCACACTGGAGCTGCGCGACACCATGCAGAAACCTTCTCATTTTGCTTGTCTCATTTCGGCCGACTGTGGTAAGTTGACCCGGACGGCAGGAGAAGGAACCGGGACCCGGATCCTCTGCGCGGACATCATCCTTCTCATAGTTTCTCGCGGTTGCTCTGTGCCTCGTGGCTGCCACGCGGCGAATGTTGTCGCCCGCTGCGACTCCATAAGCCGTTGCTGGGCGTCCGTGCCCGAGTCCTAAGGAGCTGGTGGTCTTTGATGGGCCTCAGGATCACTGTCCGCCTTACCAACGTCGCTCTTTCCGCAAGCCTCATCCATACACATTTTCCTCACTCACTTCACGTTCTGCCGCCCGCGCGGCCGGACACCGCCGCATCCTCCCGCTCCGCCGACACGGAGTGTCTGTGGTCAGGGTGCGCCGAACCAGTTCGATGGACGAAGACGCGTCCGATTCGAGCAAGGAGGTAGACCATGCGACATCGTATGGCCATCGCCGCGACGACCCTCCTGTTTCTCCTCGCGCTACCGGCGATCTGTATGGCCGGAGACGTGGGGAAAATCACGGGGAAAGTCGTGGACAAGGCAACGGGGCAGCCGCTGGACCTCGCGAACGTCGTGATACTGGGAACGAACCTGGGCGCGATGGCGGGTGAAGACGGCAGCTTCCTCATCCTGAATGTCGTGCCCGGCACATTCGACATCCAGGCTTCGTTCATAGGGTACAGGACCATGGTCGTGACCGGCGTGGTCGTGGAACCGGACCTGACCCGCACGGTCCTGTTTGAGCTCGAAGAGAGCCCGGTGGAGGTGGTTGAGCCTGTCATCGTGAGGGCGCAGAGGCCACTGGTCCAGGTGGACGTCACTTCCACCAGGAATATCTTCCTCGCAGAGGAGATTACGGCCCTTCCGACTGACAACCCCTTAAACGTCATCAACTACATCTCGGGCTCGAGCATAGACGCCGGCGGCACTCACATCAGGGGCGGCCGCGTCCAGGAGGTGGGCTATTACATTGACGACGCTCCCATCCAGGACCCCATCGCCAACAACGCGATAATGAACGTGTCCAACCAGACTGTGAACGAGATGGTCATCTTCACCGGAGGGTTCAACGCCGAGTACGGGAACGCCAGCTCGGGCATCGTGAACATCATAACCAGCGAGGGTTCGGACAAGTTCGAGGGCTCGGTGGAGCACAGGATGTACGTACCGCTGGGGAACCTGTGGACGCGGAGCGACGCCGGCGACCCGCTTGACACAGGGGAATCGCGTCAGAGGTTCGTGGTTTCGGGGCCTCTGTACAAGGCGAAGGAGACCGACCTGAGGTTCGCCCTGGCGGGTGAGGCCACCAAGTGGGACGATTGGGACCCGCGCGTGGAAACGCTTGACAGGCCGGGCAAGCAGCGGTTGTTCGACGGCTCGCTGACTCTGCGCCACGGCAAGACGACGCTCAAGGCCGTCGGCAACGTGGAACTGGACAAACACGTGTCCAGCTTCGACGCGTTCCGTCTGTATGAGAGGATCCTCGTGCCGGAGACCTGGCGCCACACCGACAACGAGAACTACCGGGTCGCGCTTTCGGCCAGCCACATGCTCAGCCCGACGTCGTACTTCAGGGGGACGTTCAGCGTGCTGGACGGCGAGCTGGAACTCGCCCAGCCCGGAAAGAAGTGGGACCCCAACCTGACGTACGAAGAGAACCAGGACAAGTACGATATCGACCTGGACGTGAGGCGGGACGAGAACAACTTCGTGATAAGCGGCGACAACCCTTACTACGACCACCAGAAGACCCGGATCTACTCGTTCCGAGGCAACTACACACAGCAGTACGGCAGGAATGAGCTCAAGGCGGGGATGGACCTCAGCAGGTACGATGTGGAAAACCACGACATCTTCGCGTCGACCCAGAATTACTACATATACACCTACGATGTGCAACCCACGTCCGGGGCCCTCTACTTGCAGGACAAGATAGAGTTCGAAGGCCTCATCATGAACATGGGGGCGCGCTTCGACTTCTTCGACCCGAATCACGAGAAGTTCCGTGACTACAATCACCCGTACGACCTCGATGCGCCCGACTCGCTGTGGCACGGCCCGAACGGCGACGAGGCACCCATCGAGCTGGCCCGTTACGACTCGTCGGGCGTCTATCTGGGAGGCGGCCTCGAGGACGCGAGTGTGAAGTGGAAGCTGAGCCCGCGTCTGGGAGTCTCCTACCCAATAACGTCCACGAGCTACCTGCACATGCAGTACGGACACTTCTTCCAGATGCCTTCGTTCAACTACCTTTACGCGAACGAGAAATTCCACACCAGAGGCCGCTGGCTCCTGACTGGCAACCCCGACCTAGAGGCGGAAAAGACCGTAGCCTACGAGGTCGGCGTCAACCACCTTTTGAGCACCAACACCGCGGCGGACTTGACTTTCTTCTACAAGGACATAACCGACATGACTGAGACGGTGACGATGGGCCCCACTGCGGAATCGAATCCGGAGGGGAAGGAGAACTACGTCACCTACATGAACACCGGCTACGGCAACGTGCGCGGGTTTGAGATCAACGTGAAGCGCCGGCACTTCGACAACTGGCATTACCACGGCGCCTACACCTTCATGGTGGCCAGGGGCTTCAGCTCCAGCGCGAACGAGGGCTACCTGAGGAGGTTCGACAACGAGGACTTTCCGACTCAGCAGTTCTACCTGGATTGGGACCGCAGGCACTCGTTCCTCGTCACGGCGGGATACGGCGTGGCCAACAGCTGGAGCGTCGACGCCA
>JAFGJU010000137.1 GCA_016928935.1 Candidatus Eiseniibacteriota bacterium
ACTCCTGAGGGCGGTGTCGAGCTTGCTATCTGACCGTTTGCCGGTCGGAAACGTGGCTTGCCCTTCTAGTGGTCAGTTCGACGCCGCCCTCTTCTTGTTCCTCCTTGAGGGTCGGGGTCGAGAGCTTTCTCTCTGCGCGAGCTCGTGCTGGCTCGCGTTTTCCGTTTTTCTTGCTTCCCATCGAGGGCCGGGGTCGAGAGGACTCTCCAGGGAATCAGCTCGCCCTTCCTCCTCCGACCGAGGTCGTCTTCTTGGCAGGGATTACTGTCTCCACTCGCCGCGCGAGCGCGGCCGCGCCCTTCTGCGCTTCGTACGGACTCGCACCGAGCATCTTGTGGAGGAATAGGTACAACTGATGCCAGTCGTAGTAGAGGTTTCTCTTGGCGGAATCGCCCGCGCTCCATGCCGAATGCAGTGACGGGAACTTCTCCAGGAGCTCCGTGAACTGGCGTTCTTTCTGGTCCGCTTCCTTGGCTATGTTCCCGCTGCCGTCGAGCAGTTTCAGATAGCCCACCGACCGTGCAATGTCTATCTTTGTGCGCAAAAACGCAGTTTCAGCTTTTGAGGTCAGCTCCTCGCCTCCACCCTGGGACGACATGTAAGCCCCGAGCTTCTCCCAGGACAGCAGCAGTCGCCTCAGTCTCCTGGTAGTCCTGTTGGGATGCATTGCCCACACCGTCCTCCAGAGTCCCGGCATGGTGCCGAGGCGGCCGGTCGGTCCCGGGGCCACGGAGGTCGCCCTGAAATGCGGTATTCCGGCTTCCACCGGGCTGACCCCTGCGGCGGAGATTTCGGCCGGGCCGGTCTCCGTGGGGGTGAGTTCTGCCGGGCCGATTTCCGGAGCGGTCGTTTCCGTGGGCTTCCGTTCCATGCGACGGACGGCGGCTCTTGTCGCGGGTGGGCGCGCCTCCGGCTGAAGCGTGTCCGGCTGCCTCGTCGCTCCCTGGGTGACAGCGCGGCCTGTCGTCGTTGTTTGCGACGTTGCCCCGGCGGATGCTGTTGCCCAGGTCACTGCTGGCTGCGCAGTCCTGGCCTGCGGGACGACTCGGAGATGCTGCGAGGCCGTTTCCTGTCTCGCCACCGGCTGACGTGGCGCCTCCGCCCCGGTCTGAGCCCACACCGGCGCCTGCGCCCCATGCTGCGTCACTGTCTGAGGCAGGGGCGATGCGGCGTGCTGGAATGTAGATTCAATTGTTGCCTGTGCGGTCCGATGTCGGACTGGCGACGATGCCGACGGTTGTGGTGGGGGTGAAGCCTGTGCCTCAGGCTTCTGGCCCGGCGACGTTCCCTGGGGTTCCGGCTGAGGTTGTGCCTGCGGCTGTGCCGGTTCGCTCTTGAGAGCAACCGGGAGTCTGATCTTCTTCAGAAACTCCATATGAGCCTCCACTTCTGAGGCCCAAGCACGGCGCGCATTATAGCGCACAGCGAAGAGACAGTCACCAAAGAAATGCGCGGGAATCCGAATTTTATAATCTATTATAATTGAGGGAGATACAAGACTCGCGCCCCGAGCCGGGGTGCGAGTTTGAGGAGCGTGAGTCTGAGCGGCGCCGGCTTGAACGGTGCGGGTTTGAGGGGCACCGGTCACGGCGCGAGTTCAACGGGCGCCAGTCTGAACGGTGCCGGCTTGAGGAGCGCCAGTCTGAACGGTGCGGGTTTGAGCGGTGCACCCATCGCCCGCTCATGTTGCAGCCGACAGTCCCGCTATTTCTTGAGGGAGCGTATGTACCTGATGCCTTCGTCCAGGGCCTTGAAGTTCAGCTCTACGAACTCCTTCCGCGGCAGGGTTGCCGGGATTGCCTGGAGCACGGCCTCTTTCGACACTACACCCGTGTACTCCACGAGCGCGCCCAGGGTTATAATGTTTGACGCCCGCGTGTCGCCGAGAGCGTTGGCCAGTTGCGCGGCCGGCACCGGCACGACACGGATATCCTTTCTCTTGGGCTCGACGTCGATGAGCGAGCTGTCGTACATGACTATCCCGTTGGGCTCGACCTCCGACTCGAACCTCTCGAGCGAGGGCCTGTTCTGGGCGATGAGCACCGTCGGCCGTGACACGAGAGGGGAGCCCACCTTGAGGTCGCTCAGGGTCACGTGGCAGTTCGCCGTGCCGCCGCGCATCTCGGGGCCGTAAGACGGGAGCCAGCTCACCTGGTAGCCCTGTCTCATGCCGGCGTCAGCGAGGACGAGGCCCAGGACCAAGACGCCCTGGCCGCCGAATCCGGCGATCTTGACGCGGGGATTCTTGTTTTCCTCAGCCGGGTAGACGCCGGGGACTCGTTTCTCTTCCCCTCCCTCCCAGGCCAGCGTTTTCTTGACTTCCTCCAGTGTGGGCTGCCGGTTCGGGTCGGCCATGAAATAAGGCTTCCTGTCCGCAATCACGTCTTTGTAAACCCCCAGCTTGAAGTACTCAGTCATGACCTCGGCCACCCACTTCTTCGCGTCGACCGGCTCCTTCCTCCAGCCGGTGGGGCAGGGCGAGAGGACCTCCACCAGCGAGAAGCCCCTTCCCTCCACCTGGCACTTTATCGCCTTCCTCACGGCGTTCCTGGTCTGATTGATCGACTTCGTGTCGCCCAGGGACGTCCGCTCTATGTAGGCCGGCGCTTCCAGCACCGACAGGACCTCGCACACTTTTATTGGGTAGCCCTCATTCCTGGGGTCCCTTCCGCGCGGAGAGGTCATGGTCTTCTGGCCCACGAGCGTGGTCGGCGCCATCTGGCTTCCGGTCATTCCGTATATAGCGTTGTTGACGAAAAATACGGTTATGTTCTCGCCCCGGTTGGCGGCCTGGAAAATGTTGTTCCATCCGATGGCGGCGAGGTCACCGTCTCCCTGGTAAGTCATGACGATGCTGCCGGGTCTGGCGCGTTTGATGCCGGTGGCCACGGCCGGTGCTCTCCCGTGTGCGACCTGCACGTTTCCGACGTCGAAGTAGTAGTAAGCGAACACGCTGCAGCCTACGGAGCTGATGAGTATGGTCCTGTCGCCGATGCCGATGTCCTGAATTGCCTCGGCGATTATCTTGTGCAGGTTGCCGTGTCCGCAGCCGGGGCAGTAGTGTGTCGCACCCTTGTCCACCCCTGGTTTTCTGAAGTATGAGTCGTAGAACGCAGAGGGCTTCTGTAGAATCTGGACTGCCATGATTCAGTTCCTCGCTGTTACAGCTTTTCCTTTATCTTCTCGAGAAGTTCTTCGGCGGTCGGGACCACGCCACCCACTCTCGTGTGGAGATGCACCGGCTTCCGGCACTCCACAGCTAGCTTCACGTCTTCCACCATTTGCCCGGTCGACAGCTCGCAGACAAAGAAGGAGTCCGTGCTGTCGGCGAGCTTCCTCAGGATTTTCTTGGGGAAGGGCCACACGGTGATGGGCCTCAAGAGCCCCACCGGGAGTCCCTGGGCGCGCGCCGTGTCGACGACAGACTGAAGTATCCGCGACACTATGCCGTAGCCCACGGTTATCATCTTGGCCCCCTCGGTCTTGTACTCCTCGAAGCGGGCCTCGTTGGCTTCTATCTGGTCGTATTTCTTCTTGAGATGAAGGACGTGCTCTTCCAGCTCCTCCGCGGACAAGTGGATCGACGTCAGAAGACTGCGCTTGCTTGCGCGGTCGCCCTTGACGCACCAGTCTTTCTCGGGCGCCGGGGACAGCTTTTCCGGCAGGGTGAGGGGTTCTATCATCTGGCCCGAGAATCCGTCGGTCAGGATGGCCACGGGGTTCCGATACTTGTCTGCCAGGTCGAAAGCCAGCATAGTGAGGTCGCACATTTCCTGGACGCTGTTAGGCGTAAGCACGATGACCTTGTAGTTGCCGTGGCCGCCGCCCTTGACTATCTGGTTGTAGTCGCTCTGCTCGGGCGCGATGTTGCCCAGCCCGGGGCCACCGCGCACGACGTTCACCACCACGCAGGGTAGCTCGGCCCCGGCGCAGTAGGAGATGCCCTCCTGTTTCAGGCTGAAGCCCGGACCGGAGGACGCGGTCAGCGTCCTCTGTCCCGCAGACGCTGCGCCGTACACCATGTTTATTGACGCAACCTCGCTCTCGGCCTGGAGAAAAGTGCCGCCGATGTCAGGGAGCCATTTGGCGGCCGCATGAGCTATCTCGCTTGCGGGCGTGATGGGATATCCAAAATACGACCTGCACCCGGCCAGCATCGCTCCGACGATTATCGCGTCGTTTCCCCTCATCAGCTTGCGCTTCATC
>JAFGJU010000138.1 GCA_016928935.1 Candidatus Eiseniibacteriota bacterium
GGACACAATGTTCCAAGTGAACACGGGCGAGAAGTAGCCGGGCGCGGACGGCGGCGCAGCGAGAAGGCGCTGTGGGCGGCACCGCCAAAGTCAACCACCGGCAGCCGCGATGGAGCCCGGCGACGCTGCAACGACGGAGCATGAATTGACACGGAAAGAGCTCACGGTCCTGCTGGATGGGGCCGTGACGGCGGCCAGAATCGGCGGGGACGTCCTGAGGGCCGGCGTCTCAGTCAAGAAGCGCGTGGCCTACAAGGGCAGGGTCAACCTGGTGACGCAGGTGGACACCCGTTCCGAGAGGGCCATCATGAGCTACCTGGGCAAGCGCTTCCCGGGGCACGCGTTCCTGGCCGAGGAGAGCGGCAGCTCGGCGCGGACTTCGGAATTCCTTTGGATCATAGACCCGCTCGACGGCACGACCAACTACGCCCACGGCTACCGGTCGTACTGCGTGTCCATAGCCCTGAGCGTCGGGGGCACGGTCGTGCTGGGCGTGGTTTACGACCCCAACCTGGACGAGCTCTTCTCTGCCGTAGAAGGGCGCGGGGCGCGGCTCAACGGAAAGAGGATCTCCGTCTCCGCGACCGCGTCTCTGTCGAGAAGCCTCCTAGCCACCGGCTTCCCTTACGACGTGCGCGAGAGCAGGAACAACAATCTGGACCATTTCTCGAACTTCGCTCTCAGGAGCCAGGCGGTCAGGCGCGCTGGGTCCGCGGCCCTGGACCTGTGCCACACTGCGTGCGGCAGGTTCGACGGCTACTGGGAGTTGAAGCTGGGGCCCTGGGACGTGGCGGCCGGCTCGCTCATGGTCGTTGAGGCCGGCGGCAGGGTGAGCGACTTCAAGGGAGGCAGGTTCGACATCCGCATGAAGGAGCTCCTGGCCTCCAACGGGCGCATACACGGACAGATGCTGGACGTGCTGAACGCCTGACGCCGCCGGCTCGCAGGCTGGGCTGAGGGGACGGCACGACGCCGCGTGGAGCGACTCGCACGCTCCTGCCGGCGGCCTCGTGAGCCGCCGACCGGCTCCGCTTGACCCGCAAGCAGTGTGTGATAGTATTCGAAGGGATTCCCGCGCAGCTCGAACTCGCGGCGGACCGACCGATTCTCCCGGAGGCCGCCGCAAACCGAACCGGAGGAAGAAGTGACCAAGAAGAAACCCGCCCGGGTCCCCGTCGAGAAGCTGAGATGGACGTGCCCCGTTGACAAGCTCGGATTCAAGACCACCAAGGACGTCGAGGTTTGCACGAAGATAATCGGGCAGGAGCGCGCGCTGGGCGCGATAAGGCTCGGACTGGACATCGAGAGCGTCGGCTACAACATCTTCGTCGCCGGGTTTGTGGGCACCGGGAGGAACTCCACCATCAAGCGCCTCTTGGAGGAGCTCGAGAAGGGAGAGACGTCGCCCGACGACCTCTGCTACGTGCACAACTTCCACAACCCCGACATGCCCTCTCTCATCCCGCTCCCCGCCGGCAAGGGCAAGGTCTTCAGGAACGACATGAACCTCCTGATAGAGACGCTGCGCAGGAACGTGCCGCTCATCTTCGAGGACGAACGCTACCAGGAGAACAGAAAGAAGATAGTGGAGACGTTCAAGAACCGGGAGAAGGAGATCCTTAAGAGTCTCGAGAAGCGCGTCGAGAGCGAGGGTTTTGTCCTCGCGCAGGTGCAGACCGGCCCGTACACGAGGCCCGAGGTCCTGCCGCTGGTGGGCGAGAACGCCGTAGCGATGGAGCAGCTGGAGAAGTCGGCCGAGGAGGGCAAGCTCCAGCAGGCCGAACTGGAAAAGAAGAAGCAGCAGCACGAGGAGCTTTCAGAGAAACTGGAGAACGCCTTCAAGGACGTGAGAAGGATAGAGAAACAGATGAAGGGCGAGCTCGACGGCTTCGACTTGCAGGCGGTGCTTCCGCTCGTAAAGGACGCCATCGGAGAGCTCAAGCAGAAGTATGCGAAGCACAAAAAGCTCCTGGCCTATTTCGGAGACGTCGAGAAGGACATCACCGAGAACATAGACAAGTTCAAGCCCAGGGGCGAACAGCCCCCGATGCTGGTGCCGTTCATGCCGCTGCCGCAGAGGGCGGACGAGTTCCTGGAGTACGACGTGAACGTGGTCGTGGACAACTCCGAGACGCGCGGCAGGCCCGTCATCATAGAGACGACGCCGACGCACAGGAATCTCTTCGGCTCCATAGAAAGAGTCGTGGGCAGGTTTGGAGAATGGAGGAGCGACTTCACGCGCATAAAGGCCGGGTCGCTCCTGAGGGCCAACGGCGGCTACCTTGTCCTGAACGCCCTGGACGTACTGACGGAGCCCGGGGTCTGGCAGACGCTGAAGCGCACCATCAGAAACAGGATAGTGGAGATCCAGCCTTACGACCCGTTCTACATGTTCTCGGGCACTTCGATGAAGCCCGAGCCGGTCAACTTCGACCTGAAGGTCGTGATGACGGGCGACACGTACCTGTACCATCTGCTTTACACGTACGACGAGGACTTCAGGAAGACCTTCAAGGTGAAGGCAGACTTCGACACCGTGATGACTCGAAACAAGGAATCCATCTACGACTACGCCTGTTTCATCGCCAAGGTGGTCACCGACGAGAAGCTGAGGCACTTCGACAGGACCGGCGTCGCCGCCGTGGTCGAATACGGCGTCAGGCTGGGCGGCCACCGGGAAAAGATGACGGCGCGTTTTCTGGAGATAGCGGACATCATCAGGGAAGCCTGCTACTGGGCGTCCAAGGCCAAGAGCGAGCTGGTCAAGGCGGAGCACGTGGATAAGGCCATGGAGGAAAAGGTCTATCGCGTGAGACTCGTCGAGGAGAAGATACAGGAGCTGATAGACCGCGGCGTCCTGATGATAGACATAGGCGGGAGCAGGGTCGGCCAGGTGAACGGGCTTTCCGTCTACGACCTGGGCGACCACACGTTCGCAAAACCCTCCAAGATAACGGTCCAGACGGGCATCGGCAGGTCCGGCATCATCAACATCGAGCGGGAGGCCAACCTGAGCGGACGCACGCACGACAAGGGCGTTCTCATCATGACGGGTAACGTCAGGGCGATGTACGCCAGGGAGCGACCGCTCACGCTGAGCGCCAGCATCTGCTTCGAGCAGTCGTACGCGGGCGTCGAGGGCGACAGTGCCTCGGCGGCGGAGCTCTTCGCGTTCGTCTCGAGCCTCTCCGGGGTCCCGCTGAGGCAGGACCTCGCTCTGACCGGGTCGGTAAACCAGATGGGCGAGATTCAGCCGATAGGCGGAGTTAACGAGAAGATTGAGGGGTTCTTCGACGTGTGCAAGGCGAAGGGACTCACCCGGAGACAGGGAGTCATAATCCCCGAGCGCAACGTGCAGGACCTGATGCTGCGGAAGGACGTGGTGGCCGCCGTTTCCAACGGCCGGTTCCACATCTATCCCATCAGAAAGGTGGACGAGGGCATCGAGTTATTGACCGGCAGACCGGCGGGAGCGCGCGACAAGAAGGGCCGCTACCCGAAGGGCACTGTCAACTACCTGGTTGACGCGAAGCTCGAGGAAATGAGCCGCAAGATGACGGAGTACGGCGAGAAACCCGGGGACGGGGGGACGAGGAACTCAGGGAGGAAAAATAGGAGCGGCCAGGCGGCCGAGCGCCGGGGGCGGCGTAAGCGGTAAGCTCAAGACTCCCCATCCGCCGGTCGACACCAAAAAGCGAGGCCGCGAGTCCCGTCTACGGAGGCTCGCGGCCTCGGCTCTTCTGGAGTCAGTCTTCGGGCGGAACCTACCTTCTCCGCCTGGGACCTCGAGCGGAGGCCCGCGCCTTCTTGGCCGCCGGCTTCCTGGCCGACTTCCTTGTGCTCTTCCTCGGCGCCGTCTTCCTGGCGGCTCGCCTTGCGGCGGGCTTGCCCGCGGGCTTCGCGCCCTTCCCCGCCTTCATCCCCTTCCTCTTCGCCAGGTCGTAGAGCTCCTTCGCCTTCGCCGCGATGTGCTCAGCGCTGACCTCGAACTCCTTGATGAGCTCCCACGGCGCGCCGGACTCGCCGAACCTGTCCTTCACGCCCACCATGCCCATCAGCAACGGCTTGCAGCAGAGCTCGGGCGCCTGCGCCATGGCCGCCGCGACGAGGTTCCCCAGACCCCCGACCTGATGCTCCTCGGCTGTGACGATGATCCCGGTCTCGAGCGCGGTGTTCACTATGGTCTTGGAGTCGAGCGGCTTCACCGTGTGCATGTTCACGACGCGGGCCTCGATTCCGTATTCCTTCTTGAGGATGTATGCGGCTCTCATGGCCTCGGGCACTTCGGGGCCGTTGGCCACGATGGCGAGGTCTTCACCTTCGTTCTTGTACTTGGAGGCCAGAACCGTCTCGAACGCGTCGAGGAACTTGTCGGCTTCCTTCCTGAACCGAATGACGTTGGCCTCGCCGTACTTGAACGGAGTGTTCTGATTTGTGACTATCGGGGTGGCCTCTCTGGCGAACCTCAGGTACTTGGGGCCCTTGTGCTCGAACAAGAGAAAGTCGCCCGCCTTCCTCGTCTCGTTGATGTCGCACGGGACGACCACGGTCATGTTCGGGAGCCCACACATCTGGAAGAGCTCCTCCAGCGCCTGGTGCGTGGCGCCGTCCGGTCCCACCGACACCCCTCCGTGCGCTCCCGCCACAAACACGTTAAAGTTGCCGTAGCACACGGTCGTGCGCAGCTGGTCCAGGTTCCTGCCCGAAGCGAACACGCCGTAGGTCCCGAACACCGGGAGCTTGCCTTCCTTGGCAAGGCCGGCGGCCACGCCCGTGGCGCTCTGCTCCGCGATGCCCATGCTCAGGAACCGCTCCTTCCTCTCGGGGTTGCTGGTGTAAAAATCGCTTATGGTGATGGAGCCGGATATGTCGGCTCCCAGACATACTACTCTGTCGTCGTAGCCGCACTCCTTGAGGCAGCCGCCGAAGCCCTTTCTGGTGGGCTGCATGTCCACCTTCATGTTTGGAGCGGTGTTCCAGAAGTAGTCCTTCGAGAAATGGGGCATCTTCGCGTCCAGCGTCTTCTCCGCCCATGCCTGGAACTTCTTCGACTTCTCCATCATCCTCTGGACCGGTATCTTGTCCGTCAGTCCGAGCTGCTGGAGACCCTTCATGGCTTCATCGAACGACGGTGCCTTACCGTGCCAGCCCGCGACGTTCTCCATGAAGTCCACGCCCTTGCCCTTCACCGTGTGGGCGATGATGACCGTGGGCTTGCCCTTGAAGTTCCTCGCCTTCTCGTAGGCGTCCAGGATCTGGCCCATGTCGTGGCCGTCAATCTCGATAACGTTCCAGTTGAAGCTCCTGTACTTCTCGGCCAGCGGCTCGACGTTCATGACCTCCTGGACCCAGCCGTCTATCTGCAGGCGGTTCACGTCCAAGATCCCGCAGAGGTTGTCCAGCTTGTAGTGACCGGCCTCCATGATGGCTTCCCATATCTGGCCTTCCTGCTGCTCTCCGTCACCCATGAAGCAATAGACGCGGTGGCTCTTGCCGTCCAGCTTGGCAGCGAGGGCGATGCCGTTGGACACACTGAGCCCCTGGCCCAACGAGCCGGAGGATATCTCCACCCCTCTGAGCTTGAGCCAGTGCGGGTGGCCCTGGAACGGGCTGTAGAGCTTTCTGAGGGTCACGACGTCTTCTATGTCGAAATACCCACTGGCCCCGAGACAAAGATAGAGCGATGGAGCCTTGTGACCCGACGACCAGATTATCCGGTCCCTGTCCTTCCAGTCCGGGTCCTTGGGGTCGTGCTTGGCCACGTTCAGGTAGAGCGCGGCTGCAAGGTCCATGACCGAGAGCGTCCCGCCGGTGTGGCCCGAGCCGGCCGCGGCAAGACATACCAAGTTATAGCCTCTCAACAAGTTAGCGGCCTCGACGAGCTCGTCCTTCGAGAGCTGTTTCAAGACCTTTCCGGTTTTCGAGTCGACTATCGGCATTTCTCCTCCTCAGAACAAAGAAGACGCCAAAGAACAGTGAACAGCACGCCGTCTCCCGGCCGGGCCGGCAGACGGCGGCCTGAAGTGCTCTTGCGGAAAACAACCAGAAAAGGATAGACCAGACATCACAGCAGAGTCAAGGCAAATGGGAACGCGGGGAGCAGGAAGCCCGTAGCGCGCGGCAGGCGAAGCGGACGAAGCGCGCGATACGTGTGCTCACGCGCGGGGCGCGGCCCGATAGCGTTGCGGCAGCCGGGCTTCGTTCAAGGAGTTGGGCGGACCCGGCGGACCTGTGCGGAGAGGACAACCGCGCCGTCTCCCGGCGAGGAAGCTAAAACTCGGCTGCGGTGGCCCCTGCGAGCTTGACCCTGCTCTCCCCAACCAGCCTGTTGCCCTGGAACGAGAAGGAAGTCATCTCGAGGTTGGTCACCCACTCCCCCAGCGACTCGATGCAGCTCTTGCCCCGAAGGAGCCCGTGGAACTGCTGCAGGAACACGCCGTGAGAGACCACGAGCACGTGCGACCCGCGGTAATTGCGGAAGAGAAAGCTGCGGAACTTCCTTGCGCGCTCCCACAGCTGTTCGAACGGCTCACCGCCGGCGGGGTTAACCGAGTGCAGGTCGCCGCCCACTTTGATGAAGAGTATCCTCGGCCTCAGTCTCCTCACCTCTTCCCACGTGAGACCTTCTATTGCGCCGAAGTCCCGCTCGTTGCAGTGCGGGCACCTTACTATGCGGCGGGACGGGCCCACCAGAATGCGCGCGGTGTCAACCGCCCTGGCGAGCGTGGACGTGACGATCACGTCGAACGCGGCAGCGTCGAGCACCTCGGCGGCCAGCCTGGCCTCACGCCTGCCGCGAGCGTTCAACGGCACGTCGAGGGTGCCAGCGTAACGCCGTTCCTCTCCGAACTTGGTCCTGGCATGCCTGATTGTGTTGATTGTCGTGTTCAAATGAACCCCGGCTTGGGCCGATTTCCTGTGTCACCCGGTTACACGTCTGACGTCCTCGGAGCGAGGCGGCGTCCAGCGCATGCGCGGCGCCGCGCACAGGGATTGCCCGGCGTTCCGGTCTCCCCTTCCGCGCCGGGCTCAGCTCGCCGTGAGGCGCAGGATCTCGTTCAGTCTGACCACGGAAGAGTAGTCGGTGGAGAGCGGACCGATCTTGACGTACTTCACGTCCGACACGCAGGTGAGCGTTGAGAGGAAGGTCGACTCCGTGCTTATGGACCTGTGCGACGTTATGGCCACCATGTCGCACCGCTCCGCGGTCTCTATGGCCCGTCTGACAGCCGTCACAGTGCCTGACTGATTAGGCTTGATGACGGCTGCGTGCGAGAGCCGCCTTCTGACTCCGTCCTCGATGCGGGACGCGTCGGACGAGTAGAGGTTGTCCCCCACCACCATACATCTGGTATCGGCAGCAGTAAGCGCGGCCCAAAGGGCAAAATCAGTCTCGTGAAACGGGTCCTCGACGAAAGAGACTCCGTACTCGCTCATAAGGCCAATCCAGTAGTCCAAGAACCCGCCGCCGTCGCGGTGCCTGCCGTCGGTCAGGCCCAGACAGTAGCCGTCCCCGTCCCTGAGGTCTCCGGCTGAGGCGTCTATCATGACGTCGTACTCGTCCGCAAGCCCCAGGCCGTCGCGGACTCC
>JAFGJU010000139.1 GCA_016928935.1 Candidatus Eiseniibacteriota bacterium
CAAAACCTTACCACCGTGACCCCGTAATGTCAACTCAATTATCGTATAGATTGCTGGGAGCCGCCCGATGTGGGCTTGGTCCCGTTGCAGTAGGTGATGCGCTGATGGCCGGAGAAGGAGAACCGGGGCTGTCGGAGTTGTGAAGACTGGTCGGTAGCCGTCGAACCTGAGGATGACGTGGGTGTTACAGCGCGTTCCCGGCCCGAGTACCTTTAGGAGTCTGCGGCCGACACCGGCGAAAACTCCTGGGCAGCGGAGCCACTTTCGGCGGGCGCTGCGTCAGAGACCCCAACACCCGCTGGCAGACACACCCTGAAGGTGGAGCCTTTTCCCTTTACGCTCTCGACCGTCACCTCGCCGTTGTGCAGCTCCGTGAACTTCTTCACGAGGTAAAGACCCAGCCCGAGCCCGCTCTGCTTGGCCTGACGCGAGCCGCGCGTGAACAGGCCGAAGATCTTGGAGGTCTCGTCGGCGTCCATGCCGGCGCCGGTGTCGCTCACGCTGACCTCCACCCGCTCGCCTGCTGACCGCGTGGCCACGACGACCTGCCCGCCCTCGTCCGTGAACTTGATGGCGTTGCCAAGGAGGTTGAGGACAATCTGCCTCAACTTCGTGGAGTCCGCCTGAATCGGGCACAGGGAGCGGTCCAGTTCGGTCCGGAGCTCGATGTGTTTCGCCGCCGCGGTCTGCGCGTGCGCGACGTACGCCGACTGGACGACCTCGTTGAGGTCGGTCTCAGTCAGGTTGAGCTCGATCGTGCCCTTTTCGAGTCTGGACAGGTCCATGATCTGTTCGGTGAGGTCGAGCATCTTCCTCGCCTGATCGTTCACAATCGACACGAAGTGCTGGCGGTCCGCCTCGCCCAACCGGCTCCCTTTTTCGTCCAGGATTTCTGCGAACGAGACGATGCAGGTGAGCGGAGTCCTGAGCTCGTGGCTCAGCGTGGCCAGGAACACTTCCTTCATCTGATTCAACGAGGCGAGCTCGCGGTTGTCTTCCTCCAGCTCCGTCTTCTTGCAGCTGACTTCCTCGTACAAGTGCGCCTTTCTTATGGCGCCGGCGATGTTCCCCGCAAAGGCGCACAGGAGCGACAGGTGCTTCCGTGTGAAGCGGTCCTTCGACCGGATCCTGGTGACGTTGAGCACGCCGATGGTTACGTTCTTGAGTTTTATGGGCACGCACATTGCGGAGGAGATGTCCACCTCGGTCTTGACGAACTGGCTGAAGCGGCCCAGCTCGCGACCGTTCAGAAGAAGCGGCCTTCCGTTGGCCACTACCCAGCCTGCAATTCCCTCGCCGGGCTCCGTCCTGTGATTGGCGGCCATGTTGCTTCCGTAGCCCCACGCCGCCTTGCACTCCAGGAGGCCGGTGGACTTGTCCAGCATCATGAGGGAGGCCCTGTCGGCCGCGAAGCAACTGGGCAGCCTTCTCACGACTATCCTGATTATGCCGTCCAGCTTGAGCCTCAGGTTTATGGAGGTGCTGACGTCGAAAAGGGAGGAGAGCTCCTCCAGCTGCGCCTTCAGAGTCTCAGTTCTCAAACGCTGGCTGAGCAGTCTCCCGCGCAGCCTGGCGAACTCCGTCTGCCTGTGGATCATGTAGAGACAGAACAGGACCACCATGGCCGCCAGACAGGCGACCAGCACGTTGCTCCCCTGAACCGGCGGGGAGACGTCCTGGCGCAGCGTGTCGACTGTCGTCGAGTAGAGGAGTGCCGTCGCAGTCGCGAAAGCCGCCATCAGAAGAAGCACAATCACCCAGTAGCGTATGTTGGATTTTTCGAGAGAGACAAAGGTCCCCGGGTAGCTGTCTTCTTTGGCCTTCATCTGCACGTCCTCCGCCGCCGGGAGCTGGTCGTCCCAAGTCAGGTTGCCCAGTTCGTTTCGAGGTTCCATGGTCACATTTCGCTGAGAGCGCGACAGGTTCTACGTCATACATCGTCACATTGTGACTTTGACTTTAGCCCATCTTGGGAGTGCAACCGGGGGCCCAGGGCCCGTGAACCTGCTGCGCCGCAGCGGGTTCACAGGGCCAAGGTTCGGTGGAGCACGGGGCGTCGCGCAAGGGGCCGCAGCCGCGGACGCCTCCGCCGCGAGGTTGACTGTGTCGGGGCGACGCGATAGACTGCGGCCGGCGTTGAGGTGGCGGCAGCGGCCGGCCACGGCCGGCGACGAACCGGCCCCGCTCGAAGTCGGAATCCCGAAGTGCGCTTTCCGGAGGACGGGATGCGAGACAGACATTTCGTGGCTCTTCTGTGCTTGCTGGTTGCGCTGGCCGAGCTGCCGTTTCTTGAGTACATAACCGACGACACCTTCATCCACCTCCAGTTCGCCAAGAACCTGCTCGCGGGACACGGGCTTTCGTTCAACGCGGGCGAGCCCACCTACGGGTTCACGAGCCCGGCGTGGGTGATGCTCATCTCGGCGGTGGGGCTCGTTGGCGCGGACCTCCTCTGGGCTTCGAAGGCGCTGGGGCTCCTGGCTCTGCTCCTCTGCGCGGCCTCTCTCTACGCGCTTGCGCTCCGGGTCTCCTCGGACAGGTATCTCGCTCGCGCCGCGGCGGTCGTGTGGGCCCTCAACGCGTGGTCCGTGCGCTGGGGCATTTCGGGCATGGAAACGAGTCTCGTCGCGGCGTGGGCAGTCTGCTCGATCCACCTGTTCGTAAGGGAACTTGCCTCCGGTCGGCCCAGGTACTACCCGTGGGTGCTGGGGCTGGCGTGCGTCGTGAGGCCGGAGGCCATTCTCCTGCTGCTCATGTGCGGCGTGGCCGTTGCGGTTTCGTTCGCAGAACGCAGGTGGAGGAGAGTTGCTCAGGCCGTGCTGCCGGGGGCGGTGGTGTGCCTGGCCTGGTTCACTTACGCGGCCGTCAAGTTCGGCGCCGTCTCGCCCAACACGGTGGCCGTGAAGGCCGGGAGGTTCATCTCGCTCGCGCGCGTGGGGGAGGGCGCCTACGTGGTGGCGAAGATTCTGGGTCTCACGAACGGGCCCGAGCTCGCCCTCGCCGCTTGCGTGATAGTTGCGGCCGCGCTGTCCCGAAAGGCCTGGCGCCGGCCCGGCGCGTTTCACCTCGTCGCGGCCGGCTGGCTCGTGCTCCTTCCCGCGGCATACGTGCTGAGGGACGTCCAGGTCGTCTCGAGGTACCTGGTGCCGGTAATCCCGTTTCTGGTGCTCTACGGATTCCTGTCGCTCCGCCGCGGGGCCGGCCTGCTCGGCTCATCGC
>JAFGJU010000140.1 GCA_016928935.1 Candidatus Eiseniibacteriota bacterium
GGCGAAACCTCACACGTCCGGGCAGCCGGGACCGGCCCCGGCCTGGTGCCGGCCAAGGGGTGGGCGGACAAGTTCATCTACCCGCCGTATGATTTCAAGCTGGTGGATGCGCTCATCACGAATTTCCATCTTCCCGGCTCAAGCGTGATGCTTCTCACTTGCGCGTTCGCCGGAAGAGAGTTTATCCTGTCCGCCTACGAAGAGGCGAAGAGAACGGGATACCGCTTCTACAGCTACGGCGATAGTATGTTGATTGTTTAGCGGGAAACGGGGTGCGGGTCGGTTCACGGAGCGCACCGGAAACGATGACCGCGGTCTCGGAGCCCGAGCGGAGGCCGGCGCCGCCGCGCGGATTATGACTGCCCGGGAACGGCCCCGCCGGCAAGGGGAGCCGCCCGGAAGAGGAGCGGTGCGGCGATGGAACTGCCCGGCGATGGAACCCCGGCAACGGAACCGCCATGCGATGGCACCGTCCGGCTGGTAACCCCCGAAACAACTCGACCCTGAACAGTATGGAATTCCACGTCGAAAAGAAGGACTCCAGGACGGACGCCAGAGCAGGAGTCGTGGTGACCGAAAGGGGTAGGATAGAGACCCCCGTGTTCATGCCCGTCGGCACCCAGGGCACAGTCAAGACCCTCTCCCCTCGTGAGCTGGTCGAAATCGGCGCGCAGGTCATTCTGGCCAACACCTACCATCTCTACCTCAGGCCGGGTCACGAGCTGGTGCGTGAGCTCGGCGGGCTCCACAGCTTCATGAGTTGGCCGGGGCCCATACTGACCGACAGCGGCGGATTCCAGGTGTTCAGCCTGTCCGACCTCCGCGTCGTAAGGAAGGAAGGTGTCGTGTTCCGCTCGCACCTGGACGGTTCGGAGCATTTCATCTCGCCCGAGCTGGCAATAGAAATCCAGCGGGCCCTCGATTCCGACATGGTTATGGTGCTGGACCAGTGCGTGGGCTACCCGGTGGACCATCCGCTGGCCAGGCAGTCGGTGGAGAACACGCTGGAGTGGGCAGGGCGCTGCAAGAGCGCATGGGAAAGCTCCGACCCGCCCGGCGCCCGGGCGCTGTTCGGCATAGTGCAGGGCAGCACGTATGAGGACTTGAGGAAACGCTGCACGCAGGAGCTCGTGGACATCGGATTCGACGGCTACGCCATCGGAGGACTCTCCGTGGGCGAGCCCAAGAGCGCCACGTTCGAAATGACCGCGCTCAGCACGGGCCTGCTTCCGGAGGGTCGCCCGCGCTATCTCATGGGGGTCGGCTTCCCCAGGGACATCATCCGGGCGGTCTCGTTGGGCGTGGACATGTTCGATTGCGTGATGCCCACCAGGAACGCGCGGAACGGGACCCTGTTCACCTCCAGAGGAAAGCTCGTCGTCAAGAACGTGGAGTTCGCGAAGGACCTGAGGCCTATAGACGAAGATTGTGATTGCTACACCTGCAGGAATTTCTCGAGGGCCTACCTGAGGCATCTATTCCAGGCGGGCGAGCTTCTGGCTCCGCGGCTTGCAACTCTCCACAGTCTCAGGTTCTTTTTGAGAATGATGGCCGACATGAGAAGGAGTATACTGCATGGGCAGTTCTCTGAATGGAGCGCTGAGTTTCTTGCGAGGTACGACGCCGGCCCCCAGTAGGAGTCCCGATGCGTAACCCGGGGTCGCCCGTCACAACCGCGATTCCTAACAGGTCAACAAGGAGGGTCTGATGATAAGCACTGCATACGCAATGGGAACGTCCGGAGCTCCGGGGCAGCAGGGTGGCGGCGCGTTCGGCGGCCTTCTCATGATCCTCATCATCTTCGGCATCTTCTACTTCCTGCTCGTGAGGCCCCAGATGAAGAGGCAGAAGGAACACGCAAAGATGCTGGAGTCCCTGAGGAAGGGCGACAGGGTCATCACCACGGGTGGGCTTCACGGCACGATTGTGGGCATCAAGGACGACGTCGCGGTGCTCAAGATAGCCGAAGACGTCAAGGTTGAGGTGTCCAAGAACGCCGTCGCCGCCATAAAGGAGAGGAGCGGTGGCGAGTAAAGAGCGAGTCTGCAAGTACGGAAGCCCCGTCCTGAGGCGCCGTGCGGACGAGATAGAGGAAATCGACGAGTCGGTTCGGAAGCTGGCTGGCGATATGTTCGCCACTCTGGAGCGCTCGCGGGGAGTGGGTCTCGCCGCTCCGCAGATAGGGGTCTCGCGGCGGATCATAGTGCTCAGCATTCCGCAGGAGGATGGTTCCCGCTGGAAGGCCGCGATCATCAACCCGGAGATCGTCCGCAGGGCCGGCACGGCGAAGTCCGAGGAGGGCTGTCTGAGTGTCCCGGGCGTGTGGGAAGAGATATCCCGTTCCGAGACGGTGGAGGTCAGGGGCCTCGACCTCGACGGCAAGGAGATAAGCGTCAAGGGAGAGGGGATCCTGGCCAGGGCTCTACAGCACGAGCTGGACCACTTGGACGGCATTCTGATCGTGGACAGGATAGGCCCGCTGAAGCGCCACGTGCTAAAGAGACACTTGCGGAAGTTGGAGGAGAGCACCGCACGCGAGGAGGGTTCCGCTCCCCCCGCCACCGGCGCTTCCGAGAAGTGACAAGCTTGCGGAGTCAGTCTCTCCGCAGGCCGGATGGACATGCCGCACGGCAGTCGCCCAGGAACGCAGGCGGGAGTCTTCGGCGTTCCTCCGGCCGCTCAGCCGGCTCCTCGAGAAAGCGCCGTTCGCTCCGCGACGCCGGCCGCCCGAAAGGAGCCTCCATTGAGAATAGTCTTCATGGGAACGCCGCGGTTCGCAGTCCTGTCGCTTTCCAGACTGCTGGAAGAAGGCCACGACGTGGCCGCGGTGGTCACCCAGCCCGACAAGCCGCGCGGAAGGGGCCGCGAGGTGTATCCTCCCCCGGTGAAGGTCCTGGCCCTGGACAAGGGCGTCCGAATCCTCCAGCCGGAGAACGTGAATCTCGAGGGACCCATCACAGAACTGACGGCTCTCGCGCCCGAGCTCATTATTGTGGTGGCTTACGGTGCGATACTGCGTAAGCCGCTGTTGAGCCTGCCGTCCTCGGGATGCATCAACCTCCACGCGTCGCTCCTCCCCAGGCTGAGGGGTGTCGCGCCCATCAACTGGGCGATAATCCTGGGTGAGCGAGTGACCGGCGTCACCACGATGTGGATGAACGAAAAGGTGGACGCCGGCGAGATAATATTCCATCGCGAAGTGCCCATCCTTCCGGAAGAGAACGCCGGTGAGCTGACAGAGAGAATGGCGGCCGTCGGGAGCGAGCTTCTGTCGGAGACTCTGAAAGCGGTCGCGCGCGGGACGGCGCCCAGGCTCCCGCAGGACATTTCGCTCGCCAGCTACGCGCCCCGCCTCAAGAAAGAGGACGGCGTCGTGGACTGGAGCAAGGACGCGGTCTCGCTCTCCAACCTCATAAGAGGAGTGACTCCCTGGCCGGGAGCGCAGACCAGCTTCAAGGCGGCGCCGCTCAAGATACTGAAGGCCGCGGTCGTTTCGGAGGCGGGTGAGCCGGCCGCGCCGCCGGACGGCGGAAGTGACGCCGCTGCGGACGGCCGTTCGGCGCCCGGAGAGTTCGGACGAGGCGCTTACGCTGGCGCCCCGGGCCGTGTCGCCTCGGCCGCCCGTGGAGGTGACGCACGACTCACCGCGCCCGTTCCTCCCGGGGTGGTACTGGGCGTGCGCGAAGGAGCCCCGGACGAGGCCGGCATCGTCGTGGCCACCGGCAGGGGCGCGCTCAGACTTGTGACGGTGCAGCCCTCGGGAAAGCGACCCATGGCCGCGGCCGAGTTCGCGAGGGGAAGACGCCTTTCAAGGGGCGACAGATTCGGGTCATGAGATGTTCGGAGATAGGAGCAACCTGAGGAACGACGGGAACCGTTCCGCAAGCGCGAGGGGGCGCGGGGTCGCCGGGAAGCGCAAGCGGGAGGGTAAGTCCC
>JAFGJU010000021.1 GCA_016928935.1 Candidatus Eiseniibacteriota bacterium
CCGCAGGCGCGCCTCTTTGTGTGTGGACTGGGTCGGATGCGTATGTCATACTACCGTTTTGTGAAGAATAGGCGACTTGTCATACTGGCAGAGGGCGCGTTCAGCATTCTGGGCTCGAAGACCGCGACCTGCGTCATACGCTACAGGCCGGAGGAGGTCGTGGCGGTCATAGACAGCGCCAACGCGGGCAGGACCGCCTCTGACGTCCTGGGTTTCGGCGGCGCCGTGCCGGTGGTGTCCACGCTCGAGGATGCTCTCCCGTACTCACCCGACGCGCTTCTCATAGGCATCGCTCCCAAGGGTGGGAGGCTCCCCGAAGTGTGGAGGGGGTTCCTCAAGGCCGCTGTCTCGCACGGGCTGGACGTGTTGAGCGGCATGCACACTTTCCTGTCCGACGACGCCGAGCTGGTGAGGATGGCCTCAGACAGTGGTGTCAGCCTTATCGACTTGCGCAGGGTGCCGGACGACCTGCCGGTGGCCAGGTGCCTGGCCGCGGACGTTGCCGCCTTCGTCGTCCTGACCGTCGGCACCGATTGCGGCACGGGCAAGATGACGGTTTCTCTGGAGATGGCGCTGGAGGCCAGGAAGCGCGGCCTGCGCGCGCATTTCGCGGCCACTGGCCAAACCGGGATATACATCGCGGGCGGCGGCATCGCCGTCGACAGAGTCATGGGTGACTTCATAGCCGGCGCCGCGGAGAAGCTCGTACTGGACGGCGCAGCGGGCAACGACGTCGTTTTCGTCGAAGGTCAGGGCTCGCTCATCCACCCGGGATACTCGGGCGTCACGCTGGCTCTAATGCACGGCGCGCTTCCGGACGCGCTCATACTGTGCCATCAGCCCAGCAGGACGCGAATAAGTGAATACGAAGTCGTGATTCCCCCTCTGCCGGAAGTCATGAGGCTTCACGATTGTGCCTCCAAGCACGTGAAGCCGTCGCCCGTGGTCGGCATCGGTCTCAACTGCTTCGACCTGAGCGAAGAAGAAACCAGGCAGGAGATACTGAAGGCCGAGAAGGAGACGGGGCTTCCAGCCACAGACTGCGTGAAGTACGGAGCGGGGAAGCTCGTGGACGCGGTAGTAGCCAGAATGAAGTCGGGAGGGAAAGTCAAATGCGCTTTTCATTCGAACCCTTGACCCTCAAGACTCGTCACGTCTTTGCGATCTCCAGGGGGGCCTCGGACACCTTCGGCGGCGCCCTGGTAAGACTGGAGCACTGGGGCCTGGAAGGCGTCGGAGAGGCGGCGCCGTCGCCATACTACGGCGAGAGCCAGGCGACTGTGATGGCGGCCCTGGAAGCGCTCAAGGCGGAGATACCCGACGACCCCTTCCTCGTGGACGAGCTCCACGAGCGGATGGAGAGGAGGATGCGTAATAACCCGGCGGCCAAGGCCGCGATCGACATGGCTGTTCACGACCTCATAGGGAAGAAGCTGGGCGTGCCCCTTCACACGCTTTTCGGCTTTTCGGCCGAATGCTCCCCGCGCACATCCTTCACCATAGGCATAGACGAAGTGAGAGTCATGATGCAGAAGGTGGCCGAGGCGGCGGAATACCCTGTGCTCAAGGTGAAGGTGGGCACGGACAGGGACGAACAGGTGATGGACGCCATAAGGAGCGTGACGGACAAGACGCTCAGAGTTGACGCGAACTGCGCGTGGACGCCCAGGGAAGCCGTCAGGAAGATCGCGATGCTGGAGAAGTTCAACGTCGAGTTCGTCGAGCAGCCCATACCTCCAGGAGACGTACCCGGCATGAAGTTCGTCAAAGAACACGTCTCTGTCCCCATCATCGCTGACGAAAGCGTGGAGACTTCGGCGGACATTCCACCCCTGGCCGGAGCAGTGGACGGCATCAACATCAAGCTGATGAAATGCGGTGGCCTCAGAGAGGCGGTAAAGATGATCCACGTGGCCAGGGCGCTGGGCATGAAGGTGATGTTGGGCTGCATGGTGGAGTCGTCGGTGGGCATCACGGCGGCGGCTCAGATCTCTCCCGCGGTCGAGTACGCGGACCTGGACGGGAACCTTCTGTTGGCCGACGACCCGTTCGCGGGAGTCCTCGTGAAAGAAGGGCGCATCGTTCTGCCCACGGAGCCGGGGCTGGGGGTGCGAAGCAGAAGATAGGTGGGACAATGGGACTCTTGGAACTTCAGAGCGGGCCGGTCTACGGGCCGGTTTCCTCCAGAAGGCTGGGCCGCTCGCTGGGCCTCAACATACTGCCGTTCGACCGCAAGCTCTGTTCATTCAACTGCGTGTACTGCCAGTACGGCTGGACCGGGACGCACACGTTGGACGGCCGCGCTCACCGCGCTGAGCTCCCCACGCCGGCCGAGATAGCGGCGGCGCTTCGTGAATCTCTGTCACGACTGGCGAGCGACGGCGCGCCGCCAGCCTACATCACATTCTCGGGTAACGGCGAGCCGACACTGCACCCGGAATTCGACAAGATCGTGGACCTCGTGCTCAAGTTGCGGGACGAGCTGGCTCCCGAGGCCAGGGTGGCCATTCTGTCCAATTCCACGACCGTCGGCGACGAGGCCGTCCGTCGGTCGCTGGACAGGCTGGACGTGAGGATAATGAAGCTGGACTGCGTGGAGCCCGACGTGTTCACGTCGTACAACAGACCCTGCTGCGGTGTGGACGTGGGGAACATCATTGAGGGTCTCAAGAAGCTGAGAACTTTTACGCTTCAGGTGCTGTTCACGGAGATGAACTCGGGAGAAAAGTCGGTGGCCGGATGGCTGGAGGTTGTGAAGTACCTCAAGCCTGAGGAGGTCCAGGTGTATACGCTTGACAGGTCGGCCCCGCTGGTTGACCTCAAGCCCGTCAGCAAGAAGAGACTTGAGGAGATCACGCTTCGCGTCGAGGCGGAGGCCGGCGTTCGCGCCACGGCATACTAGCCGCGGGAATGCTGGGAGCCCGGTCGGGCTCGGGAGGTAGTCATAGAACCGGTGGCGGCTGGCGCGGGCTGCGCGGCCCTGCATAAGACCCTTCTCGTTGCATCGCTTGCGGCCTACCTTCTCTCTTTGGCGGTCCTCATGCTGCTCCCGAGGCGGCGGCAGCTCGCCGAGGCACGGTGGTTCAGTCTCTGTCTGTCGCTGGGCATCGCTTGTCACGCCGCCTACACGCTGTACATCGCGCTGTGGCTGGGCAGGCCGCCGTTCTTCGGAAAGACCGAGCTGCTTTCCTGGTTCGCGTTCGGCTGCGCCGCGATCTGTCTGGCCACGGCGAGGCAGAGCGCTTCCCGGTTCGTGACCGGCTGGGGGGTGGCCTGCTCGTCCTGCGTGTTGCTGTGGCTGACACTGACGTGCCGGTCTCAAGCGATGCCCGACGTGGCGGCGCTCCGCGGCTTCACGGCCTGGTGGCACGGCTTCGCGACCCCGCTGGGGTGTGCGGCAGGGTTCATGGCCTTCGCGGCCCAACTGAGGGCCTTGCCGTTGGCGCTGCGGGCGAGGCGGGTCGGACGGCGCGGAAGGGGCTCCGCGGACGACGAGGTCTGGTCTTCGCTGGCGTTGGGCCTGGTCCGGCTGGGATACCCGCTTCTGCTCTCGGGCCTGGTCGTGCTCTTGCTCGGGTCGCTCGACGCGGTCGGGCGCGCGTGGTTCTGGCAGAGGTCGCTCGCCGCGCAGTTATTCTCGCTTGTCGTGTACACGGTGTACCTTCACCTCTCGGCGTCTGAGCAAGTGTTCCGTACCAGGATGTTCCTGGTACAAACCGCCGCCTTCTGCGGGGTGCTGGCGTGCGTTCTGTCGTTTGACCTTCCTCAGGGTCTCCTGAGAGCGCTTGGGTTGGGACTTTTCTTGTAGCATGAGAAAGATATTCGACGACATCCGCGTGGTGGAGACGGGGCTCGAGAGAAATCCGGTCTACGCAGCGCTGACTTCGCTCAGGTGGGCCGTGATTCTGATGTCTCTCGTTGGCCTCGCCACTCTCATCGCGGCCGTTTTTCCCCAGGGCATGGAAATCGACTTCTACGTGACCATGTTCGGCGAACGGCTGTTCCGCACTTACGATTCGCTCGGGCTTTTGGCGGTCCTCGGGTCGTGGTGGTTCATGGTGCTTTTCGTTCTCATGTTCGCGGCCTTACTGCTGTGCGCGCACGCGCGGGTCACCGAGGGGCGCTACAGAGGCTCCAGTGGAACCAGACTCTACGAGACCGAATTCTCCGTGCCCAAGACCTCCGAGGACATAGTCCTCATCTTCCCTGTGCTCCTGAGCTCCATAGGGTTCAGGAAGAGAAGGGTCATACACGACGAACGGCACACTGAGATAGTGGCAGTGCGTGGAGTGTCGCCGTGGATGAGCTCCCTCCTGCTCCACGGCAGCGTCGGGCTGCTGCTTTCGGGACTCGTCGTCAGCTACTTGTTCTCTTGGGGCGGCTCGCTCCACCTGGAGAAGGGACGAGTCGTTGGGCTTCCGAGACCTCGCACCGAGACGAGGTGGGCCACGTTTGAAAGGGGTCTCTCGCGCGGCAGGGCAGGCCGGGACGCCGCGGACAGCTTGAGGTTGGAGCTTCTCCAGTTCACGAGCGAGTACTCCTTGGCTCCGGCGGGGCTGATTCTGCCCGGTACGGACGCGGCGCTTCCAGCTCGCTCGATTCCGCGTGCGCAAGCGGTGCGTGAAGACACGGACGGCAGCCTTGTTCTCCACGACTGGGGGGCCAGGGTGAGGGTCACCCGCGGAGCCAGGTCGAGGGTCGTGGATGTCTCAGCCGGGAAGCCCCGGGAGGCTCTGGGAGTCCTGGTGTCGGCCGGATACTTCGTCGGAGACAGAATCCTCGTCCGTGTCAGGTCGGACCCGGGCCGGATGCTCCTGCGGTTGGGGTGCTTATTCCTTGTGTTCTTTGCCGTCGTAAGGTTATACATGTTCTCGTATGCCCTGAGGGTGGACATATCGGAACCCCGGGGTGGGGTGTCACGGCTCCGCATACGAATGCGGTCCTCGGGCATCATGTCGTCTCCGCCCAGGGTGGCCGGTCGAATCGCGGGTCTCCTGGGTAAGCAGGCTCAGCGCTGACGGTGCCGGCCGGAGGGGTACTGACGAAGGAGCCGCACCGGACTTAACTGCCGGCGCGACAGTCCAAGGCACTCATACGCGGGGTGACAGAGTGAACGGAGAAGAGAGAATCAGGCTGTGGCTGAGAGCCTTCATCGGAGCGCTGGCAATCCTTGCCGTGCTGTGGGCGTTCTACGCGGCGCG
>JAFGJU010000141.1 GCA_016928935.1 Candidatus Eiseniibacteriota bacterium
AGGTACGGGTCGCCAGGCTCCAGCGGGGACGACGACGGTGACGGCACACTGGACGAGGATTTCCACGACGGATACGACAACGACGGGGACGGCGCACTGGACGAGGACTACGAGGCCATCGGCCAGCAGATGTTCTCCTGCATCTACCGTGACGACACCCAGCAGGCCACGGATACATGGAACGAGCACGTGCCCTGGGGGCTCAAGGTGGAGCAGAGGAGCTTCGGTTGGGCGAACAGCGGTTCCAACGAGTTCATCGGAGTGGACTACAGGATTCGCCATGAGGGCACGGAGGTGATGCGTGACGCGTACGTGGGCCTTTTCGTGGACCCCGACGCGGGGCCGAAGGCCCAGCTCGACCCCGGGTATTGGGAGGACGACCTCGTGGGCTACGCCGACACGCTCGTCGAGTACACCGACCCCCAGCGGCCGGCGGGATGCCAGACATACACCGCGCGCGTTCAGATTGCGTACGTCTGGGACGCCAAGGACAACGGCACGACAGCCGGGGGCGGGGACGTCAGCGGCTACAGCGGCGTCATGCTGCTAGGTCATACCACGGACAACGCAGGCGTCACGGCCCCTCAGTTCGCCAGTGTGGCCACAGTCAGGTGGTTCAGTTCCACTGCGCCGTATCCGGAGGGCGACCCCGCGACAGACCCCGAGAGGTACGACCTCATGGCCAGCCATGACATTCCGTACTGGAACGCCGGCACACCGCGGGACTACCGGTACGTGCTTTGCGTCGGGCCGTTCCCGGAGGTCAATCCGGGGGACGTGCTTGGGTTCCAGGTGGCGTTCGTGGTCGGCGAGGGCTACGACGGCATGATGAGGAACGCGATTGAGGCCCTGCGGATCTACACTGGCCGGTATCTGGACGTGAGGCAGGACAAAGACCACCTGGGTTGGGGCTTCGACGGTAGGGAGACGCTGGAGACATGCCCCTATCCGGGCTGCAAGAGGGGCATTGACCACGACTGCGACACCACGACTGCCCGCGTATGGATAAAGGAAGGCGAGGAGGTGGCGTCGGACACCGACTGCGACAGCTGCACCGGAGTGCAGGGTTACGAGAGTCTTGTGCAATGGCTCGGCTCCATCGCTCCGCCGGCGGCAGGCTGGAACAACGACCCCGGGCTCGACCCCGCTGTCAAGTCGGGACTGGTCTCTCCGGCCGGCGACGGAAAAGTCACCCTGCAGTGGGACAACGGAAGCGAGGTTGTCCCGGACCCCCTGACCGGGCAGTTCAGGTTCGAGGGGTACCGAGTCTGGAAGGCGTCTGACTGGAAGAGGCCTATCGGCGAGACGGGTCCCTCGAGCGACAAGTGGATGATGCTGGGTGATTTCTGCCTGCATCCGCGCGACAGCCTGGGAGCCGGTTCCCCCAAGTACCTGCTGAACACGAGGCAGTGGGGTGGAGACACGACGCACGTCATGTGTGACACATCCATGGCGCCGGTCGACACATCGAAGTATGCCGTGCCCATTCCCGGCACCTCGCCCGCTGAGTTCGAGACGGTCACTGTCTACAGGTATCCGATAGGCCGGTACGCCTTCGAGGACAGGAAAGTCGTCAACGGCATGCTCTACTTTTACTGCATTACCCCCTATTCGAGATGGTACGACGAGGCGACGGAGACGTGGGTCGAAGTCCAGAGTCAGCCGGCCTCATCGGAGGAGGTCGCCATAATCCCGCGAGCGGACGCTCAAGCCAGGCTGGGCAAGGTCTACGTCGTGCCCAACCCGTATGTGGGAGGCGCCCCGTGGGACCTCACTCCCAGCGACGTAGACCCCACGGGCACGAAGATCGGATTCTACGGCCTGCCCAGAGCCAAGAGCACTCTCAGAATATTCACTCTGGCCGGCGACCTGGTCAGGGAGATCGAGCACGACGGCGCCGACGGCGACGGAACGGCCTGGTGGAACCTGGTCACCAGGAACGGCCAGGACGCCGTCAGCGGAGTGTATCTGTTCTCAGTCGAGAGCGACGTGGGCACATACGTGGGCAAGTTCGTGATCATCAGATAGTCGCCCGCAGCGCCGGGTCTTCTGCGCCCCGCCTTGCCGGGTTCCCTGTTGACACAATGATGTCCCTCACATATATTTTGCCCAATAGCGCGGCTGATGCAGTCATTGTTGTGCGCGGGAGGTTCAATTGCGAATAGCCATACTCACTGGGGGTGGCGACTGCCCCGGTCTCAACGCAGTCATAAGGGCGGTCGTTCGAAGGACGGTGCAGAGTCACAAGGGAGAGGTATACGGCATCAGTGACGGTTGGGCCGGCATGGTCGAGGGAAGGCTCATGCCCTTGGACCTCAAGGCCGTCTCGGGCATCCTGCCCAAGGGGGGCACGATGCTGGGCACGTCCAGGACGAACCCGTTCAAGATTCCCGGCGGTGTCGACAGGATAATGGAGAACATCCGCAAGTTCGGCGTGGACGCGCTGATAGCCGTGGGCGGCGAGGACACGTTGGGTGTGGCCGCCAGACTGCACGACATGGGGGTCAAGGTGGTGGGCGTCCCGAAGACGATAGATAACGACCTCTCGGGGACGGAGTACACGTTCGGGTTCGACACGGCCATAAACGTGGCCACGGACGCAATAGACCGGCTTCACACCACTGCGGAGTCCCACAACCGGGTCATGGTAGTCGAAGTCATGGGACGACACGCCGGCTGGATCGCCGTGGAATCGGGCATAGCCGGCGGAGCGGACGTGGTGCTCATACCCGAGATGCCCATAAGCGTGGAGGAAGTCTGCAATCACCTGAAGAAGCGTCACGAGAGGGGCAAGAACTTCAGCATAGTCGTGGTGGCCGAGGGGGCGCGCTTCCAGGACAAGGACCAGGTCCGGACGATAGTCCAGGACGAGAAGGTGGACGCGTTCGGGCACGTGCGTCTGGGGGGGATAGGCGCCATCCTGGCGCAGGCCATAGAGGAGCGCACCGGTTACGAGAGCAGGTACACCGTCCTCGGACACATCCAGAGGGGTGGCACGCCGTCGGCGTTCGACAGGGTGCTGGGCACCAGGTTCGGCGTGGCCGCCGCCGACCTGGCGGTGAAGGGCGAGTACGGCAAGATGGTGGGCCTGCGGGGCAACAAGATCGAGGCGGTCTGGCTCAAGGAAGCGGTGGGCAAACTGAAGACGGTGGACATGGAGTTGTACGAGATAGCCAGCGTGTTCTTCGGATAGCCGAGGGGAGGTTCAGCTGTGGAACTAGTCACAAATCGCGAATTGATGCAGAAGGCCTTCCGTGAGGGGTACGCGGTCGGAGCCTTCAACATCAACAACATGGAATTCCTGCAGGCCGTGGCCGGCGCGGCCGGCGAGGAGAAGTCTCCCGCGATCATCGCCGTGTCGGAAGGGGCCATAAAGTACGCGGGCTTCGATGTCCTCGTGGGCATGGTGCGGACGATAGCCTCGATGACGTCGGCGCCGATGTCCCTGCACCTGGACCACGGCAAGGACCCGGCCGTCATCCGCCAGTGCATAGAGGGCGGTTTCACTTCCGTGATGATAGACGCCTCCGACAAGGCATTCGCGGAGAACGTGCGCGTCACCAAGTCGGTCGTGCAGGCGGCCGGAGCGCGCGGCGTGTCCGTGGAGGCAGAGCTGGGCCGGCTGGCCGGCATAGAGGACGCCGTGTCCGTGGCTGAGAGAGACGCGCTGTTGACCGACCCGGCCCAAGCGGCCGACTTCGTAAGGCAGACCGGCGTGGACTCTCTGGCCGTGTCGATAGGCACGTCTCACGGCGCCTACAAGTTCAAGGGCGAGTCCGTTCTGGCCATCGACAGGGTGAGGGAGATTCGGGACATGATCGGCATACCGCTGGTGCTTCACGGCGCCTCCGGGGTGAGCCAGGCCACAGTCAGCAAGGCGGCGCAGTACGGAGCCGTTCTCGGCAAGCCTGCCGGAGTCCCGGACGACAGCATCCGTGAGGCGATTCGCTTCGGCGTCGCCAAGGTGAACATAGACACAGACATGAGGCTGGCGTTCATGGCCTCTGTGAGGGAGACCCTCGTCACCAAGGCGTCGGAGTTCGACCCTCGCAAGATACTGGGTCCCGCCAGGGACGCCATAAGGGACGTGGTGAAAGGTAAGATGAGGCTGTTCGGGAGCAGCGGCAGGGCGGCCTGACCCCGACTCCCGGACCTAAGCCCATTGCCCTCGGCCGCAGGCCGGGCTTTTCTCCGGCTCATTCGTCAGCGGGCCAGGCCTTGCTTCTCGCCGGCGGCTTCCGGGCCCGGCGGATGAGCGGCGGGCCGCTCGGACCGCCCGCATGCGACGGCCCCGCCCGCTGACGAGTATCCCCGCGCTGCCTTCGGCAGGAATCGAATGAGGAAGACCTCCATAATCTGCACCCTGGGCCCGTCCAGCCGGACGGCGGCCGTGCTGGAGCGAATGGCCGACGCCGGGATGAGCGTGGCCAGGGTCAACTGCTCGCACGGAACGCGCGCCGGGAACCGTTTCCTTCTGAACCTGGTGGACAGGCTCAATCGCGGACGCAGAAAGCGCGTGAGGAAGCTGCTGGACCTGCAGGGCTACAGGATGAGGGTCCGCCTGCCGGGGAACCTGAGGGAGGTCGCGCTGAATCGCGGCGACGCCGTGCTGCTCTCTGCGGCAGGCGGGGCGCGCGGAACGCGCGGAACGCTCGCTCTGACCCTGGACTATCCGGGCTCTCTGGGCGACGTCCCGGTGGGCAGTTTCGTGCACGTGGACGACGGCAACGTGGCGCTGAGAGTGGCGAAGAGAAGGGGCGACTGTCTTACGGCCAGGGCCGTCGCTCCGGGGATCATAAAGGACGGGAAGGGCGTCAACATACCGGAGGCCGAGCTCGCGTTCGGGGGTCTCACGGACAGAGACAGGCGTGACCTGCAGTCGGGCCTGGCGGATGAGGTGGATTTTGTGGCTCAGTCGTTCGTGCGGGACGCCGACGACATGCTTCTGCTGGAAGACTTCCGGAGGAAACGCGGCCTTCGGTTCAAGCTCGTGGCGAAGATAGAGAGCCGGCAGGGCATTCGAAACCTGGACCGCATTCTGAAGGCCTGCGACGGCATCATGGTCGCGAGGGGAGACCTGGGGGTCTCGGTGCCCGTGTTCCAGGTGCCGGTCCTGCAGAAAATGATAATAGCCAAGTGTCGAGGCGCGGGGCGGTTCGCGGTCACGGCCACGCAGATGCTCGAGAGCATGACCGAGAACCCGCTCCCGACCCGGGCCGAGGTCAGTGACGTCGCCAACGCCGTCATCGACGGCTCGGACTACGTGATGCTCTCGGCGGAGACCGCGGTGGGAAGGCACCCGGTGGAAGTCGTCAGGATGATGAATCAGGTCGTTCGGTTTACGGAGGCGTACCTGCGCGGTGACTCCAAGGAGCGGAGCAGACTGACAGTCGGCGCGGGTACCGCGGGGGAGGGCGAATGAGGAACGGAAGAAGACAGAAGATCGCGATACTCACCGGCGGAGGGGACTGTCCCGGCATCAATGCAGTCATACGCGCCGTCACCAAGAAGGCCATCCTCGAGCATGACATGCAGGTGATAGGCGTCCAGGACGGCTACGACGGGCTCGTGGCCGATTCCCATCGAGTCCTGACCTACGACGACGTGTCCGGCATAATCACACTTGGAGGCACGATACTGGGAGCTTCCAAGTCGGCGAACCCCTACAAGTACCCGGTGAAAGTGCGGGGCGGCATCGAGCTCAGAGACGTGTCCCGGACCGCGGTCCGGACGGTCAAGAGGCTCGGTGTCAGCTGTCTCGTGTGCGTGGGAGGTGACGGCACGCTGGGCATAGCTCACAGGCTCTTCAAGGACGGAGTCCCGGTCGTGGGCGTGCCGAAGACGATAGACAACGACGTGAGGGGCACGGACATCACGTTCGGGTTTGACTCGGCCGTGTCCATCGCCACTGACGGCGTGGACAGGATACACACGACCGCGCAGTCACATCACCGCATCATGATCGTCGAGGTCATGGGCCACAGGGCGGGTTGGATTGCGCTTCACTCCGGGATAGCAGGAGGGGGGGACGTCATCCTCGTTCCGGAGATACCGTACGACACTGAGAAGATCGCGCGCTGGGTCAAGCGACGGTTGTCGCTGGGCAGGCGTTTCACAATAGTGGTGGCGGCGGAGGGGGCGAGGCCGAGGGGCGGAACGGAAGTGATCAGAAAGGTAGTGGAGACGAGCGCGGACCCGCTGCGCCTGGGAGGAGTGAGCTTCGTCCTGGCGGAGGAGCTCGAGTCCCTGACCGGGCTGGAGGCCCGCGCCGTCTTGATGGGGCACCTTCAGCGTGGGGGGCCGCCCACGCCGTTCGACAGGGTGCTCGCCTCACAGTTGGGAAGCGCGGCGGTGGACCTGATTGCCGGACGCAAGTTCGGCAGGATGGTCGCCGTCAGGGCGGGCGAGGTGACCAGCGCCCCGCTGAGCGTGGCCGCGGGCGGTCCCAGGGTGATCCCTCGCCACCACAGACTGCTGGAAACGGCGAGAAGCACGGGGGCCTATTTTGGAGACTAAGCATCACGCGTCCGGCCACAGAAGGAGAGAGCGGCGAATAGCATTCTTCTCCATGGAGCTCGCCGTGGATTCGCGCATTCCGACTTACAGCGGCGGTCTGGGAGTGCTCGCCGGCGACACCGTGAGGTCGTGCGCGGACCTCCGTGTTCCGCTCGTGGCCGTGACCCTGTTTTACAGGAAGGGATACTTCTACCAGGAGCTGGACGCCGACGGCAATCAGAAGGAGCTCCCGTCCGAGTGGAATCCCGAGGACTTCATGAAGAGGACGCCTCACAGGGTGACCGTCAGCATAGAAGGCCGGCCGGTGGTGGTGGGTGCGTGGGAATACAACGTGCGCGGTGCCGACGGGTACAGGATTCCGGTCGTCTTCCTGGACACAGACGTGGAGGAGAACGGCGAGTACGATAGAAGCCTGGCCTGGTGGCTGTACGGTGGGGACGAGAGGTATCGCCTCTGCCAGGAAGCAGTCCTGGGCGTGGGTGGAGTGAGAATGCTCGCTGAGATGGGCTACCGCGCGATAGACCGGTACCACATGAACGAGGGGCACTCGGCTCTGCTGGCGCTCGAGCTCCTGAACGAGAGACGAAAGCTCAGCCCTTCGGGGTGGGACGTGGACGGCGTGAGGGCGAAGTGTGTGTTCACCACTCACACCCCCGTGGCGGCCGGCCACGACAAGTTCTCGTACGAGCTCGTGAAACGGGTGCTGCCGGATTCCGTGCCTCTGGACGTTCTGAGGGAGCTCGGGGGGCAGGACGCCCTGAACATGACGCTGCTCGCGCTCAACCTCAGTCACTACGAGAACGGCGTTGCAAAGGCGCACGGGAAAACGTCTCAGGCAATGTTCCCCGGCTACCACATCGATTCCATCACGAACGGCGTGTACTCCCCGTCGTGGGTGTGCGACAGCTTCGGAGCGCTGTACGACAGGTACATCGAGGGGTGGAGGAAGGACCCCTTCAGCCTCCGTTACGCGCTCAGCATCCCCGGCGAAGAGGTCTGGGAGGCCCACAGGCAGGCCAAGGAAAAGCTGATCGACTACGTCAACGCCGAGACAAACGCGGGCCTGGACTACCACGACTTCACGGTGGCGGCGGCGCGGCGGGCGACCGCGTACAAGAGAGCCGACTTGATATTCTCGGACTTGAAACGACTCAGGAGCATCTCCAGGCAGGCCGGGAAGGTCCAGCTGGTGCTGGCCGGGAAGGCGCATCCCGTCGACTCCCCCGGGAAAGACCTCATCAGGAGAGTGTTCTCGGTGGCCAAGAGCCTGAAGGGGGACGTCAGAGTGGTCTATCTGCAAAACTACGACGTGGCGCTGGCCAGGATGCTGGTCTCGGGCGCAGACCTCTGGCTAAACACTCCCAGGAAGCCCCACGAAGCCTCGGGCACCTCGGGCATGAAGGCGGCTCACAACGGGGTGCCGAGCCTTAGTGTTCTGGACGGCTGGTGGATAGAGGGCTGCATCGAGGGTCTCACCGGCTGGTCAATCGGCTCACCGCGCGAGGCGGAGAGCAACGACCAAGAGGACGCAGCTTCGCTGTACGACAAGCTGGAAAAGACGATAGTGCCGCTGTTCTACGGCCACAGGACCAAGTGGGTCGAGATCATGCGGAATTGCATTGCCATAAACGGCTCGTTTTTCAACACGCACAGGATGGTGCAGCAGTACGTCCTTAACGCGTATTTCCACTAGGCCCGTGGCCGCGCGATGCCGGAGACGATCGCACTGAGTCCGGCGCGAGCTCGCTCAATTTCGGCTGCGGCCCCCGGGTGCGGGGATGACTTGTGTTCGATCTGAGCCCTGGCGCATGACCGCCATCGCCAGCATGGTCGGCCGGACGCGGGCACGATTTGTCTTTGAGTTGTGCCCGCCGTGTGCTAGAGTGTGAGTTAATATTCCGTAACAGCAATCCATACAGGAAATTAGGGAAACCTAAAGCAATCCGTCAGACCCCAGGCGACCGGACCCACCGAAGGAGGCAAAGCACATGGCCATCAGGATAGGCATAAACGGATTCGGCAGGATCGGGAGGCTCGTGTACAGGTCCGGCTACCAGGAGAAAGACCTGGAATTCGTCGCGGCGAACGACCTCACTGACGCGAAGACGATGGCGCACCTGTTGAAGTATGATTCGGTGCACGGCATCCTGCGCACCGACGTCAGGGCCGAAGACAACATGATAAAGGTGGGTCAGGACAAGAGTTTCAAGTACCTGTCCGAAAGGGATCCGGCCGACCTGCCGTGGAAGTCGCTCGGGGTAGACCTTGTCATCGAATCGACCGGCAGGTTCACGGACAGAGAGTCCGCGGAGAAGCATCTGGCTGCGGGCGCGAAGAAGGTAATGATATCCGCTCCCGGCAAGAACGCAGACGCGACCGTCGTCATGGGAGTGAACGAGGCCACCTACGACGCGTCCAAACACCGCATAGTCTCGATTGCCTCCTGCACCACCAACTGCCTCGCCCCGGTCGCCAAGGTGCTGAACGACAAGTTCGGCATCTCCCACGGGCTCATGACCACGGTGCACGCCTACACAAACGACCAGGTGATACTGGACTTCCCTCACAAGGATCTGCGCAGGGCGAGGGCGGCTGCAGTGTCGATGATCCCCACCTCGACCGGAGCTGCCAAGGCCATCGGCCTTGTGCTGCCCGAGCTCGAGGGCAAGCTGGACGGGCTCGCGGTCAGAGTGCCGGTGGCCGACGCCTCTCTGGTCGACCTCGCTGTCGTCGTCCGGAAGCCGACGACTGTCGAGGAAGTGCGGGCCGCTTTCAAGGAAGCGGCGTCCGGAAGTTACAAGCGCTACATGGAGTATTGCGAGGATCCGATTGTTTCCGCTGACATCATCGGCAATGAGCACAGCTGCATAGTGGACGGGCCGCTCTGCGCCGTCAAGAACGGGACCCTGGTGAAGGTCTTCGCCTGGTACGACAACGAGTGGGGCTTCTGCCAGAGAGTCATCGATCTTGCAAGACACATGATGAAGTGAGCGGCTCGACGGAGGCCGGAGCCGCGTCAAATGTCAGCGTGGTGGCAAGGCAGCCGGAGTCGGGGCCAGCAGGCCGGCGCCGGGCCGACCGGGTCACGGCTGCGTCAGGCGGCGGGTGTCGGGCCGAGGGGATTGGCGCATGCTTAACAAACTCACCGTCAGGGACCTTCCCGTGGCCGGGAAGCGCGTCCTCACCAGAGTCGACTTCAACGTGCCTCTGGACAAGCAGGGCAATGTCGCGGACGCGACCCGGATAGTAGCCTCTCTGCCCACTGTCCGCTACATGATGGAGAAGGGTGCAAGGGTGCTGTTGATGTCGCACCTGGGCCGGCCCAAAGGAAAGAGGGTCGACAGCATGAGCTTGCATCCGGTCGCGGAGAAACTCGCGACATTCCTCCGCAAGGACGTTCCGTTCGCCGACGACTGCGTGGGCGATCCGGCCAGGAGGGTGGCCCTTTCGCTCAAGGACGGGGACGTGGCCCTGCTGGAGAACTTGAGATTCCATCCTGAGGAGGAGGCAAACGACCCCGAGTTTTCGCGGGAGCTTGCCTCGCTGGGAGAGCTCTACGTCAACGACGCCTTCGGCTCCGCCCATCGCGCGCACGCCTCCACTGTCGGCGTGACGGAGCACATCGGCCAGTCCGCCGCCGGGTTCCTGATGCAGAAGGAGGTCGACTATCTGAGCCGGGTGCTGGACGAGCCGAAGAGGCCGTTCGTGGCCGTGTTCGGCGGCGCCAAGGTCTCGGACAAGATACCGGTTCTCAAGAACATCATGCAGAGAGTGGACAAGGTACTCGTCGGCGGTGGGATGATGTTCACTTTTCTGGCTTCGCGCGGCCTCAAAGTCGGGAACTCCATCCTGGAGGCGGATTCCATCCCGTTGGCGAGAGACATCGTCGAACAGGCGGCCGCGATGGGCGTCCAGGTCGTTCTGCCGGTGGACTGTGTCGTGTCCGCTTCGGCGAGCGAAGCGGGAAAAACCACCATCGTGCCGGTGGAGGCCATACCCGACGGAATGGTCGGAGTGGACGTGGGACCCAGGACTACGGCGCTCTTCAAGGAGGCTCTGGCCGGAGCCAGGACCATTCTGTGGAACGGCCCGATGGGCGTGTTCGAGATAGACGCGTACGCGACAGGTACTCTGCAAGTAGCGAAGGCGCTGGCGGAGGCCACGGCGCAGGGTGCGGTGACGGTGGTGGGCGGTGGCGATTCGGCGGCGGCAATCGCGAAGGCGGGCCTGGAGCTTGCGGTCTCGCATGTGTCGACTGGGGGCGGCGCCTCGCTCGAGTTCCTCCAGGGGCTGGAGCTTCCCGGAGTGGCCGCGCTGACCGACAAGGCTTGAACCGGAAAGGAATGCCGACATGCGAAGGAAGATAGTCGCCGGTAACTGGAAGATGTACAAGACGCCGGCGGAGGCCGTGTCACTCGTCACCGAGATCCTGAGGGTCGCACCGCCCCGCAACGACAGGGACGTCGTGGTGTGTCCTCCGTTCACGGCGCTGTCCCGGGTGTCTCAGCTCCTGAAGGGCTCGCCAGTGAAGCTGGGGGCCCAGAACGTGTGCTGGGAGAAGGAGGGGGCCTACACCGGTGAGATCTCTGCGCCGATGCTCAGGGAGCTCGGCTGCGAGTACGTGATAGTGGGCCATTCGGAGCGGAGGCAGTACTTCCGCGAGGACGACGCGCTCATAGCGAAGAAACTGAAGGCCGTCCTGGCCGAGCACATGAAGCCCATTCTGTGCGTGGGCGAGAGGCTGGAGGAGAGGGAGGGGGGCCGGACGAACGAGGTACTGGCCTCGCAGACAAAGGGAGCGCTCGGCGAGTTCGACGCCACCCAGGTGCGCGGGCTGGTGGTGGCGTACGAGCCGGTTTGGGCCATAGGGACGGGGAAGACCGCCACTTCGCAGATGGCGGTGGAGGCGCATCAGTTCATCAGGCAGCTCCTGGCAGAGATGTTCGGGGCCGGGTTGGCCGGCGAGACCAGGATTCAGTACGGCGGCAGTGTGAAGCCCGAGAACGCCGCCGAACTCCTGAGAGAGCCGGAGATAGACGGAGCACTGGTGGGTGGGGCCAGCCTTAAGGCGGACTCGTTCCTGAGGATAGTGCACGCCGGCTAGGCGGCGGCCTCGTGCAGTCGCGCCGGACGGCCGTGTTGACGGCCGGTTCGGTTTCTGGTAGAGTCTTTGCCGTCGGCCGGATGGCCGATTTCGGACGTTTTTCGGGCTTTCCTTACGTCACAGGAGAATTATCGTGTTTGCCGTTTTTGTGGTGATTCATCTGTTGATTTCGGCCGCGCTCGTCATAGTCATCCTTCTTCAGTCGGGCAAGGGAGGTGGTCTTGCCGGCGCCTTCGGGGGTGGAGGCGGGAGCCAGACCATTTTTGGCGGCAGGGGCGCCGCCACTTTCCTCAGCAAGTCTACTGCTGTGCTCGGGGCCGCGTTCATGCTCAGCGCGATGACGCTCGCCATGGTCTCCACCAGGACTCCGGTGAGCACACAGAAGAGTGTCATAGACGATGTCATCAGAAGGGAGCAGGGCGAGCAGCCCCAGACCCAACCGGGCACGCCCGAGCAGTTCCCGGCCCCGGGTCAGACGGAGCAGGCGCCCTCTCAGACACCTGCTCAGACTCAGCCCGGCGCCCAGACCGGACAGAAAGTTGCTCCCGGAGCCGGCGTAGTACCGACGGAGGCGCTCCCGACTGGCAAGACCTCCGGTCAGACTCAGGGCCAGTCCCAGGGCCAACCCCAGGGGCAGACCCAGTCGCAGCCTCCGGCGGCTCAGCAGAGCCCCCCTCAGACAGACGCTAAGACCACCGGAGGGAAGTAGCGCCGACGGCGCTTCGGGGGCCTTACGTGCGGTTGATGTTCGCGAAGTGCGGGGATGGTGGAATTTGGTAGACACGTACGTTTGAGGGGCGTATGGGTTACCCCCGTGCGGGTTCAAATCCCGCTCCCCGCAC
>JAFGJU010000022.1 GCA_016928935.1 Candidatus Eiseniibacteriota bacterium
GACGCGGCGGTGTTCGCCGACTCCGGGGAAGCGGATGTCATAATGAAGGGCTTCGTGAGCACGTCCACACTCATGAAGGCGGTGCTGTCGAAGGACCTTAGGCTGCGCATGTCCGACACCCTGAGCCACGTCGCGCTGCTGGAAATCCCAGGCTACCACAAGCTGCTGGGGTTCACCGACGGCGGTGTGCTCGTCAGGCCGGACCTTGAGCAAAAGATTGACATCGTCAAGAACTACTTGTCCGTCGCGGAGGCCCTCGGCATAGAGACTCCGAAGATGGCCCTTCTCGGGCCTCCGGTCCTGGCAGCGGCGCCGGATTCGTTGCTCATGGAGTGCGCCCGGATAGTGGAACAGTTCTCGGAGAACGGGGCGGGCGCGCGGCCCGAGACGCACGGCGCGGCAGAGAGGCCCCGGCCCGCGGCCGCGGTAAGGCCGATTGTCGAGGGGCCGCTCAGCCTGGATTGTGCGCTGTCGGCCGAGGTGGCTGCGAGGCGCGGCATCGAAAGCAGGGTGGCCGGAGACGCCGACGCCATAGTAGTCAGCGCCATCGAGGAGTGCAACATTGTGGCTAAATCTGTGATTGTCCTGGCGGGAGCGGTGTTCGCCGGAGTGGTCGTCGGCGCCAGGGTCCCCGTGAGTGTGGTCTCGCGGACCGACACGAGAGAGAACAAGAAGGCCTCGATAGCGCTGGCCTGCCTGGTGTCGGCACACCGCACAGAGAACGGAGCAAGCCTGTCTTGAAGAGTATTACCCAACTGCCGGAGGCCGTGAGCCGACTCCTGGGAGACCGGGCGCTGAAGAGCGTTGTGCTGTTTCCGGGCGGTGACTGCCTGGCCGCGCTGGAAAGAGTATGCGCTGTCTTCCCGACGGACTTGGTCGTGTACGCGAGGTCCGTTACGCCCGAGCTTTCGTCTCTTTCAGCGGCGGCCAGGTCGTGCGAAGTGAGGGTCGCTCTGAGTCCGGCGACGGTGCTGAGGGACTACATGACGTCGGAACTCCCGCAGTGTGACTTAGTGGTGAGGGGAGACCTCCTCTCCCTGGAGACCTTCTACAAGGCCGGCCACGGCCTCAGCGGAGACGCGCCCGGCGTGTATCCCACCCAGGTGGGCCTCATCGAAATGCCTCCGCGCGAGGGTTTCTTCATCGTATCGGACGGCCTCATGAACGCCAGACCGGACAAGAGCGGGAGACTGCGTATCATCCGCAACAGCGTCGAAGTGTGGAGGGCGCTGAGCGACGAGCCGCCCAGGGTGGCGCTGCTCTCGGCGGTCGAGCAGGTCTACCCGGGGATGCCGGTCACCGTGGAGAGCGCGGAGATAGCCAAGGCGGCGAGCGGAGCCGTAGGGGAAGCGTCCGTCCAGGGGCCGCTCTCGTTCGACGTGGCTCTGGACGCGGACGCGGCGCGGGACAAGGGCGTCTCGGGTGAAGTAGCGGGGAGGGCAAACGTGCTCGTGGGCAGCTCGGTCGAAGTGTCAAACGGGATATACGTTGTCCTGACCCTCCTCGCCAAGGCCAGGGCTGCGAGCATAGTGGTCGGAGGCGGGGTTCCGGTTGCGCTGCCCTTCCCTTCTGACGGTGTCGAGACCGCCTTCAACTCGGTCTGCCTGGCGGCGCTCCTCGGCCTCGGGCGCCGTGCGGCCTGACTGCGGACGTCCCCGCGCAGGCCACCCCATCACGTGCCCGGCCCTGAAGCCGGCCGGGACGGCTCATTCGACCCGCACGACCTTGGCCGTCGCGACCGAACCTCCGTCCTCAAGCCGCAGGAAGTAGATGCCCGGCCTCACCGGCCTGCCCTTCCAGTCCCTTCCGTCCCATGAGCATTCGTGCGTTCCCGGGGCCAACGCGCCGTCCCACACGGTCCTCACGAACCTAGAATGCACGTCGAACACCTTCAGCGAGACCGGCCGCGAGCTCTGCGTCGCGCCGGCCGCGTCGGGTCCTGACCCTACCCCCGCTGCCGCAGCCGTCGCGCCGGGCTCGGACGGCCCGACCCGGCCGACCGTGAAGCCGACCGTGACCCCGGCCGTGAACGGGTTGGGCGCGCACTTGCCCATGATGGACGCCGCCGGGACAGGCGCGGCACGCGGGGGAACGCCCACGCTGCCGGTGAGCCGCTTCACGCGAAGGCTCAACGCCGAGAGGGCCTGGGCCGGGACGGTCAGGTCGTACACGGGGCTGAGCTCCAGGCCAAAGACGGCCTCCTCGCCGTACAGCCGGGAGGGCTCAGTGACAAAATCGTATTCCAGCGAGTGCCCGGTGGCCACGTTCACGACGCCCTTCACGCCCGGCGCCACGCTGGACGAAGTGTCGGCGCCGTTCCAGTATCTGAGCGCGGCGACGCCTCCGTCCATGGCCTCGAGGCATGACGGGGAGAAGGCGCTCTCCACGTGGATTTCGAAGCTGCGCGCGTAGGGCTTTTTGTTGAGAAGACTGTACGTGACGTCCAGCGCGTCCTGGCTCAACCAGTATGATTTCGTGAAAGTCAAGTCGTCGTCGCTGAAGGTGAAGTCCGCTCCGGCTTCCCGCAAAGCCGGAGTGAACGCCGACTCCCTCAGCTCCCCCAGGTACGTGCCGTCGGCCCGCAGGGAGTCTTCAAACGCACGCCTTCGCAGCTCGAACTCCCAGTCGAACACCTGCGGAAAGATGCCGTTCCCGGAAAGCCAGGGATAGACGTCCCTGCCGCCCAGGAGCCGCGGCACGTAGTCGGCCTCGTCCTGGAAAAGCTCCCCGTAGTACATGGAGTTCTCTCCGCCGACCTCTTCCGTCCCACGAACCAGGTCGAACCAGTAGAGGAGCTTTCCCCCCTTCGTCGAGAAGACGAGCATGGTCCCGTCCTTGACGACTGCCACCTCCGTGACTCCGTCGTCGTTCAAGTCGGCCGCGTACTGCCTGTCCTCACCCAGCAGTGCCTCTCGCGCCGCCCTGGCCGCGACGTAGGCCGCGCGCGCCATGTCCCAGTCCGTGTAGCCGTCGTGGCCGTCCTCGCCGTGCACCAAGAACTCGTACTGGTGGGCCACGAGGTCGAACCACGCGTGGTCGAGCAATTTCGAGGCGGCCAGGGTGTCGCCCGCGGCGGACGCCATCTCCGCCCTGACGGCGTTAAGCGTGTCCCTGATTTCGTCGAAGAAGGCCCTGTAAGAAGTGCCGGTCGCGCCCGCGTTCTCGGCGAACCAGGCGGAGCGCCCCATCCAGTCGGCGGCGCCGTCCACGACCCTGCTCACAGAGGCGGCGCTGCCGTGCGATTCCATGAAGTCAGAGTACGTGGTCACGTTTATCAGCGGGTCGGATTCCAGTGCAGTGAGCAGGTCGTCGAGGTGCGACCAGTCCACCTGGGGATTCTCTCCGCCCTCGTAGTCCCAGAGGCCGGTTGCCTCGGCGTCCTCGTGGTAGCAGACCGCGAACTCGTCGCCCGAGTCCTCATTGTACCTATCGTGCAGGAAGCTCAGGACGGACTGATAGTCGCCGCTGTCTACGGCGTAGTTGACAGTGCCCTGGAAGGACTTGTCGTCGTCGAAGACGTTCAACGTCCTGCCGTCGCAGGACGTGGTCCTGACGAGGTATTCGCTTTCCGTGATGCCGCTGTCGTACAGAATGTGGTCTTCCACCTGTACGTTGTCGTAGCCGTTGTCGGCCAGCAGCCGGACGAAGTTCTGCGTCCAGACCCGTTCCGGGTTCCAGAAGCTCACTGGCGAGGCTCCGAACACGCTTTCAATCAGCTTTCTGTGGGCCTTTATCTGCGCGTCGTTGAACTGGAAGTCGGTCGAGTCCGTGCGCGTCGAGTACATGATGTTCTGGGCGTACGTGCTTCCGACGATCTCGAACTGCCCGTCGGCAAGCCCTTCGCGGATGAGCTCAATCGCGGTATCGTCCATCCAGAGCAGGCTGTGCAGCAGACACCCGGACACATGAATCATGAACTTGAGACTGGGGTGGGCTCGAAGGGTCTCCAGCAGGCCGACGTAGCACGCCGTGGACGCCACCTTGGCGTACGGCACCAGGTTCTGGTTCAGGTGGAAAAGGAAGACGGCGTCTGTCTTCCTCGGCGGCGCCGCGCCTCCTACGGTGACCTGGACCGTTTCTGGCTCCGCGACCAGGCCGGCCAGGTCCGTGCCCTCGAGCAGCACCGTGTAGGCGGCCTGCGGAACGTACTGCCCTCCGTCGTCCCTGCCGTTCCACCAGGCAGAGCACTCCCCCGCAGCGAAGAGCACGCTGTCGCACAGGATGCGCACTGTCTGCCCGCCGCTCCTGACCGCGGCCGTGACGAAACAGGCCTCGGTCAGCCTCCAGGCGATCTCGGTCGAATCTCGGTAGCCGTCGCCGTCCGGGTAGAAGGTGGCGGGCCTGGCCGCGGCCTCGTACAGGTCGGGAGGGCTCGCGTCCGGCTGGACAGTCACCACGAACGGGCTCAGCGTGTCCGCCGGCAGACAGGCCGCGAAGAGGCCGTCGGTGGCGTACAGAAAGTACTCGATCGTGCCCTGGGCAACCGCGTCGCCGGGAATCTCGCCCGACCAGCCGGTCATTCCCGCTCTCACCAGCTCCACGGTAGTGAACCCGGGGTCACCGGCAGGCCTGTACCTGAGCGCGGCTCTCTCCACGAAGCTGTCGACGACCGTCGCGAACACGGGCACCGGCAGGTGCGCCTCGGCCGTGGTCACCGGCTCATGCGATATGACTGGCGCGACGCTGTCGGGTTGGGCGAAGAGCGCGCAGACCTGCGAGGTGGCGGGGTCGTAGGTGCCGAGCATCCCTTCTTGCGACAGCCCCGGCACAGTGATCACGTCCATTATGTTGGAATCGCTGGTCCCGTCGGTGCCGCCTCCGAAGTCCCACTCGCTGTTGACGGCCCTCACCTGCCGCACTCTGCCCGTCTCGTACCCGTTCTGCCCCAGCATGAGGACAACGTACCGCCAGCTCGAAGTCGGAGTGCCCACGGCGCTCTTGGGCGCCGAGACAGTTATCCTGCCCTCGGCCTGGCTGACGGATGTCCGCACCTGGGTCGTGTCGAACTCGCCGTCGGGGAACACTATTCTACTCTGGAAATCGTCGAAAGGAGGCGCGCACCAGACCGCCACGTCCCACGAGTTGACCGGAGACATCCGCGCGTTTCGGCCGTCGAGCACCCACGTGGCGCCCGAGCCGGGGACTCCGTCCTTGTCCACGTAGATGTCTATGCTCTGCAGGCTGAAGCCGGCCCCGGACCCCCACGGGTCGTCCAGCGTCGCGTTCAAGTCCACCGCGAAATAGACACGGTTCCCCTCGACCTCGACCCGGAACTCCGTCATGTCGAAAGAGCCGGCGGCAAAAACGCCGTTCGTGGGATACGTGTACGTGCCGGGACCGTGGTCGTCGCCCGGCCAGTCGGCGATCGTGGTGACGACCTCCGGCGCGGCGGGAGCGGCAACGGCGAGGAACACGAGGAACAGCGCGGCGGCCAGTTTGGCAGCGCAGCAGGCGAGCCGCGAGCCGCGGGCAAGGCGCAAGTCGCCGGCGAGCGTCGCCTTCCGTCCGGGGTCCGGGCTCGTCCCCAGCGGCGGCACAACCTCTTTACCGACCATCACGCCTCCGTTCGCCACGCGCCTCAAGCGGGCCGGCCAAAACAAGAGCCAGGTGACATTGGTTGGCGCCACCCGGCTCACGTAACTGCAATCATTATACGGCGAACGGGGCCTCGGCGCAAGTGTTTCCCGAAGACCCTGCGCAAGACGC
>JAFGJU010000142.1 GCA_016928935.1 Candidatus Eiseniibacteriota bacterium
CATCCGTCTATGAAGATCGTTATCTTATGCGGCCCTTCGTGCCACAATGTCTGGCCAATCTGCAAGCGTCTGCTCCCTCCCTGACTGCCGTGGGCTCCGGCCGCCCGCGAGCGCGCCACCCCACGGCCCCCGCCTCAGTGCCCGCTTTCCTCCGTCCAGACTAGCAACCTCCCGCAGGTCTCGCACGTTATGACCTGCAGGCCCTTGCGGATCTCGTTCAGCGTCTGCGGGGGCAAGTTCGTGTAGCAGGCACCGCAAGCCCTGTTTATCACGGCGGCCACGGCCATCCCACCCTTGCCCTCGGACACCCTTTCGTACCGCATGCGCACCGGAGGACTGAGTCTCGACACGAGTCCGGCTTTCTCGCTCTCCTCCACCGCCAAGTCCCTCTTCGCATCCTCCAGCTCCGCCTCGCGCTTTCTCTTGTCCTCGGCCGTCCCAGCCTCCTCACGCGCTATCTTCGCCTCGAACTCCTTCATGTCCCTGGCCGAGCTCTCCTCCTGTTCCATTATCTCAATGATTTCTCCCTCCGCCTGGGACCGTTTCTGTTTGAGCAGCGCTATCTCGCGCAGCAGCGCCTGGTACTGCTCGTTGTTCTTGACCCCGTACTGGTCCACCTCAAACTTGTGGATCTTCGCGGTGAAGTCTTCAACCTCTTTTTCCTTGGCACGCCTCTTCACCTTAAGCTCTTCCTGTGTCGTCCGCCTCTTGCTGAGTTCCTCCCGCAGGAGCTCCACCTTCCTGGTGAGCTCGGCGACCTGCTCCGGAACCAACTCGATGAGACTCGTAAGTTTTCCTATGTTCGCATCAACGTCCCTCAGCCGCACGAGAGCCGCAATCTCGTCTGTCATCTGGCGGACCAACTCCTTCCACAAACAGAAGAGGTGTGCGGGGAAGCGCACACCTCTGCCGGAACCAGGGCTCTGGCCACAGAGCCGAATTTTGTGAGGACATTCTCCATTAAGGCGTCGAACACCTCGTTATTGTCATGGTGGGCGGAACAGGGCTTGAACCTGTGGCCCCCGGCTTGTGACGCCGGTGCTCTCCCAACTGAGCTATCCGCCCTCTTGGTGGGCCCACTTGGATTCGAACCAAGGACCGACCGGTTATGAGCCGGTAGCTCTGACCAGCTGAGCTATGGGCCCATCATGCGCATCACGCCAAACTAGCACAACCCGCCCGCCGCGTCAAGCCGCTACTCCGCAAAAAAGGTCTCCGCACAGCGGTTGATGCCGCCCTCGGCAAACGCGGCTCGGCGCTCCGGCGGGCACCCGGTCGCGTCCTAGGTCGTCATCTCCATGTAGGCTCTGAGTCTCCTGCTCCGGGTGGGATGCCTCAGCTTCCTCAGCGCCTTGGCCTCGATCTGCCTGATTCGCTCCCGCGTGACGTTGAAGAAGGCTCCAACCTCTTCCAAAGTCCTCGGGCACCCGTCCTCCGTCAACCCGAATCGCAGTCTTATGACCTTGGCCTCCCGCTTGCTCAGGGTCTCCAGGACTTCGCTCACCTCGTCCTTCAGCATCGAGTAAGTGGCCGACCTGGCCGGCGACACCACGCTCGTGTCCTCGATGATGTCCCCCAGACTGCTGTCGTCGTCCTCCCCCATCGGCCTGTCGAGCGAGACCGGCTCCTGCGAGGCCTTTAGGATGCTCTTCACCTTGTCCAGAGGATAGTCCAGCTTCTCGGCGATCTCCTCCGGGGCCGGCTCCCTGCCGAACTCCTGGACCAGTCGCCGCGAGGTGCGCATCACCTTGTTTATCGCCTCTATCATGTGCACGGGCACACGGATGGTCCTCGCCTGGTCGGCGATGGCCCTGGTGATGGCCTGTCTTATCCACCACGTGGCGTACGTGCTGAACTTGTAGCCCTTGCGATAGTCGAACTTGTCCACGGCCCTCATGAGGCCGCTGTTTCCTTCCTGAATCAAGTCGAGGAACTCGAGCCCCCTGTTCGTGTAGCGCTTCGCGATGCTGATGACGAGCCTGACGTTCGCCTCTATCATCTCCTTCTTGGCCTTGTCCCTGAGGTGCTCTCCTTCCCGTATCTGGTTCACCACGAACATGAGGGCGTCCCTCGACATGCGGGCCTCGAGTTCGACTCGCCGCACCTTACGCCTGCTGTTCTTTATGCGTTTCACCGCCGACAGCAGCGTCTCGGGCGATCTCTTGGCCTGTCTCGCAACCTTTGACGCCTCCTTCTTCCCCTTACGCACCCTCCTCACGTAGGCATTCAGGCCCTCCATGCCGAGCCCCACCTCCGCCAGAGTCGCGGCCACCTCCTCGTCGGCCTCCACGACGCGCGCGGCAAGGCCCTTGAGCCGCAACGCGAACCTCTCCACGAGTCGCGGGTTGAAGGTGAGTCTGTTCAGCTCTGCCAGCATCTTCTCCTGCAGTTTTGTGATGTTGCTGTTCAAGAGCGCGCGCCTTTTCTCCGGCGTTTTCTTCGTCACCCTGGCCTTCAGCTTCTCGAGCGAGGCCTGGTAACGCACCACCCTCCTGACCGCGGTCATGACCTTCTGCTTCTCGCGCTTGGCCGAGAAGTCGGGGCTCCAGCTGCCGACGTCCACCTGAATGACGTCCTCAACCTTCATTTTTCCGACTCCCAGCTTCTTGGCCATCGCCGACAGCTCGTTCACCGCGGTCGCGGTCTGGAACATCGCGTTGACCACCATGGCCTCGCCCTGCTCTATCCTCTTGGCGATCTCGACCTCGCCCTCCCTGTCCAGGAGCGGCACCCTGCCCATCTCTCTCAGGTACATCCGGACGGGGTCGTCGAAGCGCACCGGCTGCGCGGCCAGCATGCGGCTCTCGGCCCTTCGCTCTTCCGACCGCTTCTGCTTCTTGAGCTTCTCCTGGGCCTCGTCAACGGTGTCAAACACTTCGATCTTCATCGAGGTCAGCGCGATGTAGATCTCGTCCATCTCGTCAGGAGAAGCGTCCTCATCGAGCAGGGACTCTATCTGCTCATGCGTTATGAAGCTCTGCCTCAACGCAAGAGTCTTGACCTCGTCCAGTGCCTGCCGCTTCTTCTTCTCCTTTTCCTTGTCCATCTAGCGGTCTCCTCTTGGGCCGAACGCCGTCACCCTAGGGTTTCCTCGCGGGCGCCGTTGAGGGAACTTCTCTCCACAACGAGCTCCTGGAGCCTCGAGAGAAGCGTGCGCATCTCCCCGGCGTCGGAAGACGCCTCCTTCTTCTTGATCTCCTCCTCGGTGTTCTTGATGGACTCGCTGAGCCATCGCATCTTGAGCTTCCTGACGTAGTCCGAAAAGACGTTCGACGGCTCCTCGTAGCCGTAGTCCTCTTCCAGCATGAGCGACGAAAGCAGACTCCTGACCTCGTCGTTCTGAGCGGCGTTCAGGAGTCTCGCCAGGTCCGGGTCCTGGAGACTGTTCATGTTCTTCAGCAGGCCGAAGGCCTCCCTGCACGCGTCAGACTTGAAGTACTGCTCGCTCAGGGACTCTCGGGCAGCCTTGAGCAGGGACTCGTTCTCGAGGATCAGCTTCAGGAGCTCTCGCTCCACCCTGTCCGCCGGACCGGCGGACAGCTGCCCCGCGTCTGCACCCACGACTGTCTTCTTTCGCAGCCGGCTGGCCTCGTACGCAATCGTGCTCTCGTCGAAGCGCAGGCTCTCGGAGCCCTCCTGTATCTGGAGTCGCCTGTATATGGCGTCGTCTATGAGGGCGTAGGCCTCTATGAGTGAGCGTATCTTGCTCTCGCGGTCAGTGCCGTCGGGGGCGGTCTTGACTACAAACTCGGTCACGCTCCATGCGCCGTCCACGAGCGTCTGCATCGCCTCTGCGCCCCTCTCTCTGACGAAGCTGTCGGGGTCGTGCCCGGACGGGAGGCACACCAGCCGTATCTTCAGGCCTGCGTCAAGGAACACGCGGAGCGCCCTGCGGGCCGCGTATATCCCCGCCTCGTCGCCGTCGTATATGAGAACCGCGTCAGTGGTGTAGCGCCTCAGGACTTTCGCCTGCTCAGGCGTGAAGGCGGTGCCGCAGCTCGCCACGACGTGCTTGAATCCGCTCTCGTAGAGGGCCAGCAAGTCCATGTAGCCTTCCACCACCAGCGCCGATTCCGCGGCCCTGACGGAGCGCTTGGCATGGTACAGGCCGTAGAGCACGCTCCCCTTCTGAAACACGGGAGACTCGGGGGAATTCAAGTACTTGGGTTGAGCCTCGTCCAGCGCCCTACCCCCGAACCCGACGGCCCTGCCGCCCGCGCTCCGAATGGGGAACATCAGTCTGTCCCTGAACCTGTCGTACGCGCCGCTCCCGCTCTCACGCGGGACCAGGAGCCCCGACTGGACCAGTATGGCCTCCGAAAAGTGCTTTCTGGCAGCCGTGAGAAACCCGTCCCATGCGCCGGGCGCGTACCCCAGCGAGAACTCCTCCCTGGTGTCCGGGGCCACGCCCCTCGCGTCCAGGTATTCTCTCGCCTTCTTTCCGGCCGGAGAGGCAAGCTGTCTCTTGTAGAAGCCGGCCGCGTATTCCACGGCGGAAAGCAGACTCGCGGTGAGACTGTCCGTCTCGGAGCGCTCGCGCGGAAGCTCGATGCCCTTCCTCCTGGCCAGCGAGCGCACGGCCTCCACGAAGGAGAGGTTCTCCACCTGCATCACGAACGAGATGACGTTTCCGCCGGCGCCGCACCCGAAACAGTGGTAGACCTGCTTGGCCGGACTCACGGTGAAGGACGGCGTACGCTCGGAGTGAAACGGGCAGAGCCCCTTGAAGTTCTGTCCGGACTTCTTGAGGGAAACGTGCTCGCCCACTATCTCCACGATGTCGCAGGCTTCCCTGACTTTCTCGATAGTCTCCTGAGAAAACCGCATCATTTCGCAAGCTCCGCTTGAAGCTCGAAGCTCTGCGCAACGCCGTGAGTCCGGCGTAGGCGTCGGCTCCTCGTCACGGCGCAGGCTCCGCGTCGTGCCGCGTGCTGCCAATCACGTCGCAAGCTCCACAACTGTGACGCCCGCTCCGCCCTCGTTCAGCTCCCCCAGTCTGTAGTTCCTGACGAACGAGCACTCGGAGAGCGCCTCCTGCACCTTCTTCCGGAGGACACCCGTGCCCTTGCCGTGTATGATGGTAACGTGGGAGATGCCTCTCAGCATCGCCCCGTCCAGGTACTTTTCCAGAGATTCCAGGGCCTCGTCGGCCATGAGACCCCTCAAGTCGAGCGACGCCGAGAAGGTCTCGTCCGACACCTTGACGGCCGCCGTTGCCCTCCCGGGCTGCCTCTCCTCCCGTGGCGCGGGTCCCAGCCGCGAGACGTGGGTGTCTATGCGCACTCCCTTCCTCTCGACTTTCACTCTGCCGTCGTGGTCGGGTGCGGACACGACAGTGGCCACGGACTCGATGTCCTGCGCCCAGACCTTCATACCCTCTTCTATGTGCAAAGGTTTCAGGCCGGGCTCCGGCCCCCGCCGGGGACTCTCCTCCGCGGCCAGCACCAGGTCCGCGTCTTCTATCGTGCGCTTTAGCCGCGCCAGCTCCCCCGGCTTCGCCGCGGCAGACTTGAGCTCCTCCTTGACCGTTCGGGCGAGAGTCCGCGCCTCGTTGAGGAGCGCCCTCGCCTCTCTGGCCGCCTTCGCCCTGAGCTCCTTCTTTTCCTCCTCGTACCGCGCCAGCTTGGCCTCGTACTCCCTCACCAGCTCGGCCAGCTTTCGCGTTCCGCTCGACAGTGTCTCCCTCTCCCGCTGGGCCTCCCGCTTGAGCGCCTCCAGCTCCGCAAGAAGGTCCGCAGTCTGCCGATCCTCCGTGCTGAGGGAGGCTCTGGCCCGTTCCACCAGGCGCTCGCCGAGACCCATCTTGGCCGCGGTCTCGATGGCCCGGCTCTGACCCGGGACCCCCACGTCCAGCCGGTACAGCGGCTTCTGAGTCACTGGGTCAAAGGCCATCGAGGCGTTCCGCATTCCTTTGCTCGATGCCACGAAGCTCTTGAGCGAGCCCAGGTGCGTCGTGGCCACACTCGTGCAGCCCTTCCCCTCCAACTCTTCCAGGACGGCCTTGGCCAGCGCCGCACCCTCGATGGGGTCTGTGCCTGCGCCCAGCTCGTCAACGAGGACCAGAGACTGTGAGTCGGATTCGTTCAGCGCGGTCGCCACCTGCCTCATGTGTGAGGCGAACGTGCTCAACTGCTCCTCTATCGACTGCTCGTCACCTATGTCGCAGAACACCCTCGTGAACACGGGTATCTCGGTCCCCTCCGAGGCCGGCACGTGAAAACCCGCCTTCATCATCAGCGACAAGAGCCCCAGCGTTTTGAGCGCCACCGTCTTCCCGCCCATGTTGGGGCCGCTGATGAGGAGCACCCTTTCGTCCTTCCCCATCTCCAGGTCAAGGGGACACACTGCAAATCCTCTCTCCTTGCCCTGGAGGAACAGGAGAGGATGCCTGGCACCGCGCAACCTGAGGCTTCCGTCCCGCGATATGACGGGGCAGACCGCCGAGAGCTCCAGTGACATCCTGGCCCTGGCCAGCACCGCGTCCAGCTTCGTCATGGCCGCGAGAGCCGCCGAGAGCTCGGCCGAGCAGCTTCTGACCCGGGAAGAAAGCTCTGCGAGTATCCTATGTATCTCTTCTTTTTCTGCCGCCCTCAGGCGGCTCAGGGTGTTGTTCACCTCGACCGCCTGGAGGGGCTCAAAGTAAATGCCGGCACCGCTGGCAGACTGATCGTGGACTATGCCCTTCTGCCTCTTCTTCGCCTGAGCGGGGATCAGGACCATGTACCTGTCCGCCCGAAGAGTCGGAAACGACTCCGCGGGAGGACCCATGGACTCCAAGAAGGCCGCCAACTGCGAGCGTGCCTTGTCTCTGTTTCTCTCTATGTCGCGCCTGAGCGCCTTGAGGGTCGGGCTCGCACTGTCCAGGACCTCCCCTGCCGGGTCTATGGACCGGTCTATGCTCTGGGCCAGGCCTTCGTCCGGGCAGAGGTGTTCGACCAGCTCGGACGAAAGACGACACGCCGCCCTCGCGGCCCCGAAGAACTTCGCTGCCCTCGAGGCGACGTGGATGAACTGCGCCAACTCCAGGAGCTGTCGGGGCTCCAGGACCGAACCCTCTACCTTGACCTTGTCCAGATGTGGCCGGACGTCGGCGAACGCCAGGCCCGGGACTCCAGACGAGGACAGCAGCGCTGAGCGAAGCTCCGAGGTCCACGCCAACTCCCTCTCAACGTGAGCGGGGTCGGATGACAACTCCAGCCTGCGGACCGCTTCGGCGCCCGGGGCCGATTGGGCCTTGCCCGCGGCCAGGGCCACTGTCTTGGGAAGCTCGAGGACCTCCAGGGAATGTGAATCAAGCTGAATCGGTTCTTCCTGCAACTCGACGCCGCCCCCAACGCACCGTCATGAGCAAGTAGGAACAGCTTTCAACGACGCACGATTCATTAGGAAGCCCGGAGACTCTCACTGGAAAGCAAAGCGAAAAGGAAAGAGCCAGGTCGGCTCCTAGGTATAGAAAACCCACGCCACAGCCTGTGGGCCGCAGCCCATGGGTTTAAGTTGTTGCCTTCTGGAACGGAGAAAATGGGACAAGTTGTCAGCGAAGAACCCTGGCCGACGGCTCCAACCCGGGCCCCTCCCTACTGTCAGTATTCCTGGCGCCTGGCGCTCTCTTTTCTCCTGGCAGCGTTCATCTTCCGCTTGCGTCTCTCGCTCGGTTTCTCAAAATGCTGATGCTTTCTCAAATCCGAGAGAATTCCCGCCTTCTCACATTTCTTCTTGAAACGCCGCAACGCACTCTCAAAAGACTCGTTATCCCTCAGCCGAATACCCGGCATGCAACAGATCCCCTCCTCGGATCGCGTTATGGACCACAACCAGGTTACCACGCGGGCAAAAAATAATGAGACCCCACAGTCTCTAATAACAATCTAGCATCCAAAAAGCCCCCTGTCAACCCCCACACTTCAAAAATCCCACCGGCCCGTTTGCCCATCATCTATCTCGTTCTCTCACAATCTGTTAAGCTCGTGAGTCAGCGCGCTTTCCGGGCCGCTTCCGGACGCCGTCCCGGAAGCGGCGTAACCCTCATATTTTCAACAGGAAAGCCAGCCTGTCCACGAGTGCTGCCGCGGCAGTCTCAGTCCTCAGCCGAGCCCAACCCAGCGAGACCAGCTGTCCCGACGGGGTCAACAGCCGCAGGATCTCCTCGGGGGTAAACCCGCCCTCCGGCCCGACGCAGGCCACCACCCTCCGCCTCTTGACCCCATCCAGCCTGATTTCAGCCAGACTCGCGCCTGAGGGGTCCGCCACGACGAAGGCGACGTCTCCTCCTGCCACTCCGGCCAGAAACCGCACCCCCACGGGGTCGTGCACACGCGGCAGGAACAGCCGCGCCGATTGCGTCATCGCGCCAGCTGCGATGCGCCGCCACCTGTCCAGGCGCGCCGCCGAGATTCCATTGGCGGAAAGCGACCTCGACGTCAGCAGCGGGACTACGGCCCGCGCACCCAACTCCGCGCACCTCTCCACGAGGGTGTCCATGCGAGTCGCGCGGATGAGGCCCGCCGCGACCCACAGCTCAGGAACGGGCGCCTCCACCCGTTCCGTCCCACGCACCTCTCCCGTCACCCGGCCGGGCACGCAGTCGATGAGCTCGACCAGATGCCTCGCTCCCTCCCCGTCCACCACGTGAAGGAAGTCCCCGGGTTTACGCCGGAGCACCGCAGCGATGTGTCTCGCTTCGGGGTCGCCGATTACCACCCTGCCGGCGTCAAAAGCCTCGGGCGGAGCGTAGAAACTCTCCACGAACCGGCTGCTCGATTCCATGCCGACCCCCAGCGCCGTGCCGCACCCCGGCTGAACACCCTCTCCCAACCGCACGCTTCTCGGCAGAGCGGCCGCGCTCACTCCTCTTCGAGTTCTCCCGGCCCGTGAGCGCCCTGCCTCCGCCTCACCGCCCTTCCGCCCCTCGCGGGTCCGTCCTTCTCGATGCCGAATAGCTCCTCGAAGAGTTCCTTTTCCCGCGCGCTCAGCTTGACGGGTGTCCTCACGTGCACGCGCACGAGTTGGTCTCCGCGCCTGTGACCGTGGAGGCTCTTGATGCCCCTTCCGGAGAGCTTTACGACGCTCCCCGACTGTGTTCCGGCCGCCAGCCTCACCTCTTCGGTTCCGCGCAGGGACGGAACCTCCAGCTTCGTGCCGAGCGCCGCCTGGCTGAACGACACCTCCACGTCGCACACCACGTCATCGCCCTCCCTGACGAAAACGTCGTGGCTCTTCTCCTCCAGGAACACTATCAGGTCCCCTGCCGGGCCGCCCTGAGGACCCACGTTGCCCAACCCTTTCTTCGGGATGTAGTTGCCCGTGGAAACGCCCGCCGGTATCTGGACCTCCACCGTTTCCTGCGTCTGCACGCGGCCCTCGCCGCGGCACTTCTGGCAGGGCTCCTTGACGACGCTCCCCCTGCCGCCGCAGCTGGGGCAGGTTGCCACGTTCATGAACTGCCCGAAGAACGTGCGCTGCACGCGCCTTATCTGCCCGGTTCCCTGACAGGTCTGACACGTGGACCTGCCGGTGCCGGGAGCGGCGCCCGAGCCTCCGCAAGCTCCACATCTCGCGAGCCGCTTGAGTCGCACCGTCTTCTTCACTCCGTCGGCAATCTCCTCCAGAGTGAGCTGCAGGTTGATGCGGATGTCGCTGCCCCGGGTCTCTACCGAGGGCGCGGAAACGCCCCCGAACAAGTCCCCCAGGCCGAAGTCGCCGAAGTCGCGCATGAACGCGCGCAGGGCGTCGGCCAGGTCGAACCCTCCGAAGCCGAAGTCCAACCCCGCGCCCCTGGACAGGCCGGCGTGGCCGTACCTGTCGTATGTCGCCCTCTTCTCTTCGTCTCGGAGGACTTCGTAGGCCTCGGTGGCCTCCTTGAACTTCTCCTCCGCTGATTCGTCGCCGGGGTTTCTGTCGGGATGGTACTTCAGGGCCAGCGCCCTGTAGGCCTTCTTAACCTCCTCGACCGAGGCGTCTCGGGAAAGACCGAGGATTTCGTAGTAGTCTCTCTTTCTTGTCATCTGTCAACGGGGTCCTGCCAGAGGTGCCGCGCCTGCCTGCCGGGCGGGACCGACCCCAAATCCCCCCGGTAGGGCCTACCGCACAAGATGGAACAGCCGGTCAAACCTGGGCAGGTGCTTCTCGCTGTTCCAAGACCAGTACAGTATCAGTGCCTTGCCCTTTATGAGGTCGGCGTCCAGCGGGCCCCAGAAGCGACTGTCGTGGCTGTTGTCCCTGTTGTCCCCCATCATGAACACGTAGCCCTCGGGGACGTAGATCGGCTCCATGTTGTCCCTGGGGGATATCTCTTTGGGGAACACCCGCGTGTCCGTGTGGACCACGTAGGGCTCGTCCAACGGGACTCCGTCCACGTACACGACCTTATTCCTGAGCTCAACCGTTTGTCCCGCCACAGCGATGCACCTCTTTATGAAGTCTCGGCTCAAATCCAGCGGATACTTGAACACTATCACGTCCCCCGGCTGGGGCGCACGCACCTCCGGGAACCTCACGTCCGTGAACGGAACCCTGGCCCCGTATATGAACTTGTTCACGAACAGAAAGTCGCCCACGAGCAGCGTGTCCTGCATCGAGCCCGTCGGAATCCTGAATGCCTGCACCACAAACGCCCTCACGACGAGAGTGAGGACGACTGCTATCACTATGGCCTCGGCGTACTCTCTCAGCGTAGACTTCCTCTTCGGCAACGTCTTTGTGTTTTCAGCCATTGCACAGACCCCCGAAATCCTCTCTGTCTTGCGTGCGTTCGAGCCGTCAATCCCTTGAACCCGCGCGGCCCGCGGGCGTCGCCGGCCAGGCCGGAAGACCCACCGCCCTCCACCCCACGGCCGGTCTAGGTCTTCTCTCCGACCTTGAGCACGGCCAGGAAGGCCTCCTGAGGCACGTGCACGTGCCCCAGCTGTTTCATCTTCTTCTTACCCGCCTTCTGCTTCTCCAGCAACTTCCTCTTCCTGGTGATGTCGCCGCCGTAACACTTGCCGGTGACGTTCTTCCGGAGGGCCCCTATCGTCTCCCTGGCCACCACCTTGTTCCCCACGGCGACCTGGATCGCCACCTGAAACAACTGCCTGGGTATCAGCTCCTTCAACCGCGCGGCCATGTCCCTGGCCCACGCGTAAGCCTTGTCCTGATGAACTATCGCGGAGAACGCGTCGACGGGGTCTCCGTTCAGAAGCATGTCCATTTTTACCAGTTTCGACTCTCTGTATCCACAGAATTCATAGTCGAACGACGCGTAGCCCCTGGACACTGATTTTAGCCTATCGTGAAAGTCCAGCACAATCTCCGAGAGTGGAAGCTCGTATGCCATCTGGACCGTGGCCTCGCTCAAGTAATGCATCCCGCAGTGTATACCCCTCTTCTCCGAGCAAAGTTGCAGGACGTTGCCCAGGTATTCGGAGGGAGTGAGCACTTCCGCAATCACGTAGGGCTCCTCCACCGACAGTATTTCGGGCTGCGCCGGCATCTTGCTCGGGTTCTCCACGTACACCAACCCGCCCCGCTTCAAGTTCACCCTCACCTCCACGTTGGGCGCGGTCGCAATGAGCGACACTCCGTACTCCCGCTCCAGCCTCTCCTTCACTATCTCCATGTGGAGAAGCCCGAGGAACCCGCACCGGAAACCCAGGCCCAGCGCCTCGGACCTTTCGGGTTCGTACACCAGCGACGCGTCGTTCAGCTGGAGCTTGGCCAGCGCGTCCCTCAGCGGCTCGAACTCCGCGCTTTCGACCGGGTGGATGCCGCAGAAGACCATCGGCTTGACCTGTCTGTAGCCCGGCAGCGGAGTCACGCCCTCGTCCGCCGCGCCGGTCACGGTGTCCCCCACCTTGGCGTCACTGACCCGCTTGATGCCGGCCATCATGTAACCCACGTCTCCGGCCCGAAGCGTCCTGGCAGACACCATCGAGGGTCGGAACACTCCCAGATTCGTGACCTCGAATTCGGCTCCACTGGCCGCGAACCTCACTCTCTTCCCCACGCTGAGAGCGCCGTCCATCACTCTCAGATACGCGACTACCCCCCTGAACTGGTCGAACTCGGAGTCGAACACGAGCGCCCTCAGATGAGCCCTGTCCGAGCCCGTCGGATGGGGCACCTCGCGCACGACCCTTTCCAGCACCTCTCGCACGCCCTGCCCCGTCCTGGCGCTGCAAAGGCTGACCTCCACCTCCGCCCCCAGAACCGAGGAGAGCTGCTTGGCTGCAAGGTCCGCCCTCGCGGCCGACGCGTCTATCTTGTTGATGACAGGGACGATCTTGAGCCCCACCTCCCGGGCCATGTTGAGGTTGCTCAGGGTCTGGGCCTGAACGCCCTGGGTCGCGTCCACCAGGAGAAGAGCGCCTTCGCACGCGGCCAGGCTTCTCGACACCTCGTAGGAAAAATCCACGTGGCCGGGCGTGTCTATCAGGTTCAGGACGTATTCGACTCCGGCCACCGTGTAGTGCATAGTCACAGGATGCGACTTGATGGTGATGCCCCTTTCGCGCTCCAGGTCCATGTCGTCCAGCACCTGCTCGCGCATCTTGTCCTTGGCGATCGTGCCGGTCATCTCAAGAAATCTGTCCGCCAGAGTGGACTTCCCGTGGTCAATGTGGGCGATTATGCAGAAATTCCTCACGTTGCCGGAACGAGTCGTCATCGTGTCGTACCTGTTCGATGGGGTCCGAGACTCCCGGTCAGAAGCCACACTTCAGACACACGAAACCGCCGCGCGAGAGGCCGCCCGGCTCGAACGAGACACTCACCTTCGCGGCCGGCTGGCCGAACTCCTCCTCGAAAGTGAGCAGGTGTGCGTCGACGTACGCGTCCGCCAGGCTCAGCAGGACGAGACCCGCCGCCCACCAGATGAGGGACTCTTGTCTCTCGAAATGGTGTTCGTAGTCGGCATACAACTCGGCAGCCGTCGCATCGTCCGGCGCCGAGAGGTGTGCGTCGTACGCCCTGGATGCCGCCCTGCCCTCCGAATACATCATCCCCAGGAGCGCACCCTCCCCCACGAACACCGCCAGCGCCTTCAGGGACCTCCCGTTGTAGAGCTGTCCCCAACCCGGGTAGAGGAGCGACCGCAGCACCACGCGATAAGGCGGCTCCACTCCGCTTTTCTTCGTTGCGGCCGGCTGCGCAGCGCCCTTGAGGCGGCCGGTACCCACGACCGCCGCCACCGACGTGGATTCCGGCGCCGTCACGGCGGATTCGGCTCCCACCCCGGCAGACTCCGGTGCGGCACCACTCGGCGGCCCCGAGACAGGAGTCGCCTCCCGGAGCCCGCCGACCGGCGCCTGCGCGACCGCGGTCGATTCAGGAATCTCCGCAAGCACTGAATCGGGCACCGTCGGCACGGACGCCGCCAGAGCGGGCGCCGCCGACAGAAACACGGGGATGAGGACTACGGCCAGGAGAGCCTCGGGCAGGCAGAACCGCGGCAGGGACCGCGTGCGCGGCGGGGACTGCGTCCGCGGCAGGCGGCGCGCCGGCGCGGACACCCTCGTACTAGGATCGCTTCTCAGCTACCGTCACCTCTTCATCTCAACTATGGCGGGAACGTGTGGGAATCGAACCCACCTCGGACGTTATTAGCGACCGACGTAAGGATTTGAAGTCCTTGGAGTCCACCAGAACTCATCCGCTCCCGCGCAACAACACTTTCCCGCGCCGCGCGGCCCTATCCGGCTTCCTTCACGGCCACGACTTCTATCTCCACGCGCGCCCCCTTCGGCAGCGCACCCACCTGAACAGTCGAACGCGCCGGGAACGGCTCCGAAAGATACTCGCCGTAGACCTCGTTCATGGACCCGAACTCGCCCAGGTCCACCATGAACACGGTCGTCTTGACAACGTCCTTGAAGTCGTAACCGGCCGCGGCCAGCACTTCCTTCAGGTTCTCCATCACCCGGCGCGTCTGCTCCTTGATGCCGCCGGGCGGAATCGTGCCCGTGGCCGCGTCTATCGGGATCTGACCCGCGCTGTAGAGAGTCTCCCGGGGCCTCGCCAGGATTGCCTGGCTGTACGGACCCACGGGAGCGGGCGCCGAATTGGACTTGACTGGCTCTGTCATCTGCCCTCCGTTGAAACCGCCAACCACAAAGGCCACTGAGCCGTTCCGTAAAGCCTTACGGCCCCCGGCCGCGGCCCACCCCGCACTCACCACGCCCGGAGGCACGCTTCCGCGCCCCGCGGGCTGCAGCCGGACCTGGCAGCAGAAACAGGCCCGGTCGGAAAACCGCAAGGACATTCTACTCGACGGTGACGCTCTTGGCAAGGTTGCGCGGCTGGTCGACGTCACAGCCCCTGTGGACAGCGATGTAGTAGGCCAGAAGCTGGAGCGGCACGACTGTGAGGATGGGGGTGAGGATACCCAGGGTTTCCGGCACGTAAATGACGTGGTCTGCCTTCTTCTGAAGCTCCGTGTCGCCTTCCGTGCCCACGGCGATGATCTTCCCGCGCCTGGCGCGCACCTCCTCCATGTTGCTCATTATCTTGTCGTAGGCGCTGTCCCTGAGGCACACGAACACGACCGGCATGTTCTCGTCTATGAGGGCTATGGGCCCGTGCTTCATTTCGGCCGCCGGGTACCCCTCGGCGTGGATGTAGGAAATCTCCTTGAGCTTGAGCGCGCCCTCCAGGGCGACCGGGAAGTTGCAGCCCCTGCCCAGATAAAGGAAGTTCGAATGCGTGAAGTACTCCTTCGCGATTTCCTCTATCTTGGAGCTCTCAGACAGTATCTTCTCCACCTTCTCGGGTATGCGATAGAGCTCGCTCACAAGGCTCTTGCCCCTGTCGATGGACATGGCCCTGAGCCGTCCCAGGTACAAGGTCAGAATCGCCAGCACGGCCAGCTGCGACGTGAACGCCTTGGTGGAAGCGACTCCTATCTCGGGGCCTGCATGGATGTAAACGCCCCCGTCCGACTCACGCGCGATTGTGCTTCCGACCACGTTGCATATTCCGAGCGCCTTGGCGCCCTTCTTCTTGGCCTCGCGCATGGCGGCCAGCGTGTCGGCCGTCTCGCCCGACTGGCTTATCACGATGACCACGGTGCCGTCTCTCAGGACCGGGTTCCGGTACCGGAACTCGGAAGCGTACTCCACCTCCACCGGCACCCGCGCGTGCTCTTCAAGCATGTACTCGCCAACGAGCGCGGCGTGCCACGAAGTGCCGCAGGCGGTGATTATGATGCGGTCGACCTTGCGGAGCTCCTTCTCGGACATGTTCAGGCCGCCCAGGCGGGCCATCCCCTCGTCAAGGATTAGGCGCCCCCTGAGGGCATTCCTGAGCGACTGCGGCTGCTCGAATATCTCCTTGAGCATGAAGTGTCTGTAACCGGCCTTCTCCACCATCTCCAGGTTCCAGGAGACTTCCTCAATCTTCTTGGACACTCTCTCCTGGCTTATGGTGGTCGTCCGGAAACCGGCCTGCTCCAGCACCACCATCTCGCCGTCATCCAGGTAGATGACCTGGTTTGTGTGCCTGAGCATGGCCGCCACGTCCGACGCCAGAAAATACTCGTTCTTACCCACGCCCACCACGAGCGGGCTGCCGTTCCTGGCGCCCACGATCTTGCCGGGGCTCTCGGAGCAGACCACGGCTATGCCGTAAGTGCCCTCCACCAGCGAGAGCGCGCTTCCCACCGCCTCCTCGAGGTTGCCTTCGTAATACTTCTCTATGAGATGCGCCAACACCTCTGTGTCGGTATCAGTCGCAAAAACGTGACCCTCGTCCGTCAGCTTCTGTTTCAAGACCGCGAAGTTCTCGATAATGCCGTTGTGGACGACCGCTATCTTGCCGGTGCAGTCCAGATGCGGATGGGCGTTCTCGGTAGAGGGCTCGCCGTGAGTGGCCCAGCGCGTGTGGGCGATTCCGACGGTGCCGCTGGGCAGCACGTCCTTCACCTTCTTCTCCAGAAGGGCTATCTTCCCGGCGGTCTTCTCGAGGATGACCCCCTCGGGCGCCAGGATCGCGATGCCGGCGGAGTCGTAACCCCGGTACTCCATCCGGTGCAGACCCTCGAGCAAGATGGGGACTGCGTCCTTCTTGCCGATGTATCCGATTATGCCGCACATGATTAATGCTCGCTTTTCGCGTTGTTTCGGAAGGGGCTGCCGACCGACGGAACACAGTCGGCTCCAGCCTAAGTCTGCTCCCTGACCCACCCCGGGCCCGCCCTCTGCCCGCCCCGCGGCGGGTCACAACGACGGCCTCCCGATACCCGCTCCCGAACCCCGGACCGCCTACCTCGCGCCCCTCAGCAGCGTCGATATCTCCTCGGCCAAGGACACTGCCTCGTGCGCGTCAATGCTCTCCACAATGACTCTCACGACGGGTTCTGTCCTGGACTTCCGGACGTGAAACCACTTGCCTGGCCAGGACATCCTGAGCCCGTCTACTCTGCTTATGGCGGCCTTCCCGCCGGACGCCTCGGCGGACGAGGCGTCGGCCTGGTGGCCGCCCTCCGGTTTAATTATCGTCCGTCCCTTGAACCGATTGAGCAGAATCGGCTTAACGGAATCCATGGAGATGCCTTCCGCGTCCACCTTCTTCTTCACCATGTGGTAGCGCGGGAAAGCCGCGTCCAGCTCCGACAGCGGCTTCCCAGTCTCCGCCATGTACTGGAGCACCAGGGCCATGCCCACGAGGCCGTCCCTGCCGTAATGCAGGGCAGGCAGGATGACCCCACCGTTACCCTCGCCACCCACGATGCTTCCGGTCTTCTTCATCTTGGCCACGACGTGGGCCTCGCCCACCTTGGTCCTGTAAAGGCGGCATCGGCGAGCCCGCACTACGTCTTCCAGGGCCGCCGTCGTCGACACGTTCGTTGAAACATGTCCCCTCTTCTTCGAAAGCACGAAGGCGGCGGCCAGGCAAACGGTCCTTTCCTCACCCAACGCGTTACCGTTTTCGGTCACCATGGAAAGCCTGTCCGCGTCGGGGTCCATGGCGAATCCCACGTCCATTTTCTCACGGCACACCCTGTCCCTGAGCCCGCCAAGGTTCTCGGCCACCGGTTCGGCACCCCTGGGGAACAGACCCGTGGGCTCGCACGCGATTTCCAGCACCTCGCAGCCGAGGGCTCTAAGAAGCCCGCGGGCCGCCTCGCCCCCGGCGCCGTTGCAGCAGTCAACCGCCACGCGGAAGCGCCGCGCGGCAACAGTCTCCCTATTTATGAGGTCAAGCTCCAGAATCCTCGAAATGTGACGGCTGATGGCGTCGCCGTCCTTGGTGACTTTCCCCAGCTCGCGGTAGCTGGCGTAGTTGATTCCGCCCTTCTTGTAGAGCCGTAGGAGCTGGCCGCCCTGGTCGTCGTTCAGGAACACGCCGTCTGAAGACATGAACTTGAGTGCGTTCCACTGTTCGGGATTGTGACTTGCGGTCACGGCTATTCCACCGGCCGCCCCCAGTTCCTCCACGGCCACCTGGACGGTCGGAGTCGGACAGATGCCCACCTCTATCACGTCGGAGCCGCCGGCCACCAGCCCCGATATCACGGCGTGCTTGATCATCTCGCCCGACACCCGCGAGTCCTTTCCGACGACCACCTTCCCACGCTTGACGAGCGTCGAGAAAGCAGACCCGAACCGGCAGGCCAGCTCGGGCGTAAACGTCTCGCCCACTATCCCCCTCACACCCGAAACGCCAATCATCAGACCTTTCAACGGAGGCTCCTTCTGATGCCTTGTGGAGGCAGCCCGCGGGGGACCCGCAAAAGACCAGAGCGCCGCAGCTCATAAAACGCGACGTTGGTGCGCGGCCTGGACCCCGCCGGACAGTCCTTCTGTCGGCCAATCTTCGTTCCCGGCGCCCCGACTCTGCCCAAACCCGGCCCTCGCCCGGCGGAAGGGATGGAGCTGGAGAGCGGAATCGAACCGCTGACCTGCGCATTACGAGTGCGCTGCTCTACCTGCTGAGCTACTCCAGCTCTGGAATACGGCTCCGTTCTGAGGGTTCCGGAGGCAAGGTCGCGAGGACGCCGGCCAAACAACATAACTGGTGCGACCCCGCAGAATTGAACTGCGGACACCCAGATTTTCAGTCTGGTGCTCTACCAACTGAGCTAGGGTCGCACCACTCGCTAATATAGATAGCACAAACCGGTGCGGGCGTCAACGGCGGAATGCGAAGCCCTGCGGACCCGCGCCCTCCACGTACGGGCAGGCTGTGGGCTTGACACAGAGTTGCGATTGCAGTTAGGTTGGGGGTGGGCAGAGGTGCGGGTAAGTTCAGTAACGGAGCAGTATCGGGTCAGTTCTTCGTAAACGGGCTCGACCGCCTCAGGCCGGTCCCGGACGCTGCAGAAGGAGACGGCAGTGAACCCGGCTCATTTTTCGCCGGTGAAGCGGGGGTTCGACGCGAAGAGACCCGACGCCGAGTACGACTATGGGACAGCACGGACTCGCTTCGGCAGCTGGGCAGGCTCACCCGATGGTGCCGTGCACGTCGCGACGCTGGCTGCAGGCGCGCGAGAATCCGACTGGGAACGGTCGCTGCGCGTCCGCACTCCGGACTCAAGAGGACCACACATGACGTACGGCAAAGACTTCGCAGCCATCTATGACCGCAGGTGGGCCTTCTGGGGCCCGAAGATGTGGGCGTTTCTCCACCCGCTTGTCCGGAGACGGCTCCCCCACGCCAGGTCCTGGCTAGACCTCTGCTGCGGCACCGGTTCCCTTCTTCGTCTCGCAAAGCGCCGGGGGTACACCGTGACCGGCGTGGACAAGTCGCGGCATCAGATTCGACATGCCCGAAAGAACGTCCCGGGAGCCAGGTTCGTAAGAGGTGACGTCCGCCGGCTTTCTCTTGGGGGCAAGTTCGACGTAATCACTTGCATGTTTGACAGCTTGAACTATCTCACGGTGAAACGGGACCTGCTGACGGCCTTCCGCGGAGCGCACCGGCATCTTGCTCCGCGCGGCATCTTCGCATTCGACATGAACACGTTTGAGGGGCTGGAGGACAGGTGGAACAACACAACCGCGACGCAGGACCGGGGCCTCACGCTCATCGTCGAGAACACGTTTGACGCAAAGCGTGCCCTGGGTCACTGTCTCATCACGGGATTCATCCGAACGAAGGCCGGTTACCGGAGATTCCAGGAAGAACACATCGAGCGGGGCTACCGCGCCGAGGACATAGAACGCCTCCTTTCCAAGGCAGGATTCGTCTTCAAGAAATGTGATGGTAATTCTCTGGGCCGCGTACGCAAACGGTCCGGGCGGCTGCTTTACGTGTGTCGTAAGCGCGCCGAGGGACGAAGGAGGGACTCTTGAGGCTACTGCTCCAAGTCGGGACGGCTGCATTCTTGCTGCGTTCGGTCCTGGCGTCACAGGCCTGCATGCAGCCCCAGCCCCCACCTCAGCTGCAAGACACGGCGTTGACCCAGGTCCCGCCGACACGAACGGCGCGACGCCTCTCCACTAGTCGGCGATGCCCGGACACACGGCCCTGGTGAGGCTGTTGCTGGACCGCGGGGCGGACCCTTCCGCGAGAGGCACGGACGGCGACACGCCAACGGTCCCCGGTCGACTTCGCGGCCGTCCAAGCGGCCCCCCGGCTCGAGGGCAGCCACGGCGGGCTCCCCCCTCAGGCCTCACGCCCGGGGATGACCCGACAGTCCGAAACCAAGGAGGACGAAGGCATGAAGAAACGCATGGCCAGAGTGGTGGTCTTTGTCTGCGCTCATTTGTGTATTCTCGCGGGCGCAGTCGAGCTCTCTTTCGCGATTCCAGAGGCTTCAATGCTCGCCCAGAAGTTTCATCTCGCCGGCCCGCGGTCGCAGGAGACGCAGTATTTCCTGATGGAATCCCAGCTCATCAATTATGCACCGGACGGAACGCGAGCGGGCAAAGACGTCTTCCGTCTCCGCCTCGAGTGCGTTCCGGGCGCAATTGCCGGCAAGGACGGCGACGAATACACCTGCGCGCGGTTTACCGTTCAGGAAGGAAACGGCCCTGAGAGGGACATACCCACACTCGAGAACTGGAGCTACGTGTTCACGGGCGCGGGCACGGACAAGAAGGGCCAGGTCTTCGGGATAGAGCACGCCAAGTTCGACGGTCTCACCTACCGCGACGGCGCCGCCATCCCCGCCAGCAAGTCTTACCACGTGTACAACGCGTTCATCGACTTCCACGGGTTCTGCAGTCTGTTCCCGGACAGCTCGGTAGACGGCAAGGGCATTCAGGACTTGAAGAGGATCGGCCAGACGATCGTACACTCTGCCGCGTTCTCCGAGCCTCCGGTGAACCTCGGAGAGAATGTCTCGGAGGGCTCATTCTTCAAGAACGGGGAGATTACGCTTACGTTCAAGGGGCTGACTCTCGTGGACGGCAGGCCGTGTGCTCTGGTGGGGTACCACTCCGGTGAGAGCTCTTTCAAGATGATCATGAAGCCCGCTCCGACCATGGAAATCGTGACAGTAGGCAGTTCCCACTACAGCGGCGACATCTCCAAGGACCTGGAGACGAACTGGGTTCGGCGGGCCACGATGACGGAACTCGTTGTGAGCGAAACGACCCTTCCCATGACACCCAGCAAGATAGGCTCCGTCATTGAACGTGCAATACTCATCCGCAACG
>JAFGJU010000143.1 GCA_016928935.1 Candidatus Eiseniibacteriota bacterium
CCGCCCGGGGCGTTGTCAATCAGGACGAAGGTGCGGACCCCTCTCGCCACGAACGTCTCTTTCCCGCTCCTCGCGTCCTTCATGCTGACCATGCCGACGCGGAAGCTGCGCATCCCGTCCGAATCGCTGACATAGAAAGAAAGGATGTCGCCCGGCGCGAAAGAGCCGTCTACCGTCTGAGTCACCGCGCCCACCGCCTTGAGCGTGCGCGCGGGCCAGGCCAGAGGGTCTGACAGAAGAGCCGGGGCGGAGACGGCCTCTCCCGGAGAGGCCGGGGGCGCGGCTGACACGGCTGCGACTGTCGTCGCCGCCGCGGCGACCAAGGCAGCGGCTGCGAGTCCCATCACGATGCTGAAATACCTTTTCCTGTTGTTCCTAGAATCCATCATGCACCTCGCGTCCACACGGACTTCCCCCGTCTCTTGCCGGGCCGTTGTCCGGGCCTCACGCCGGGCGCCTCATTTGCGCGCGGCGCCGGACACCCGACCTTCTCTGCTGAAACCGCTCGAATCTCTTATGACCAGCTGGGTCAACACCACCTTCTTGACCGGCCACTCTCCGACGCCCGCCAGCTTGTCCAGCAGGACCTGCGTCGCGAGGCAGCCCACTTCGTACATCGGCTGATGGAGAGTCGTCAACCTCGGCTGGAAATACGATGCCAGCGCTATGTCGTCAGCTCCCACCACGGCGAGGTCGTCCGGAACGGCAATGCCCATGTCCCGCGCGCAGTTGATGCAGCCTACCGCCATCATGTCGTTGCACGCGAAGACCGCCGTGGGCCTGTTCTTCTTGGACAACAGCTTTTTCGCGGCCTCGTAACCGCTCTGCTCCGAAAAATCGCCGTATTCGACCAGGCCCGTCGCTTCCGGCAGCCCGCATTCCAGAAGCCCGCGCCGGTAGCCCTCGTCTCTCTGCAGGCCCACGGTGGTGCTGTTCAGGCCCCCGATGAAACCTATCCTCTTGTGACCCAGCGCCGAGAGATGCCTCATAACGCTCGCCGCGCCTCCCATGTTGTCGGCCACGACGCAAGAGCAGCCGGGCCTCCAGCTGTTGACCAGCACGGCCGTGTACCCGCTGGACAGGACTTCCCCAACGTATTCGTCCGTGTCCAGGGTACCGACGAGCAGCATCCCGTCTATCTGGCATTCCCGGAAGAGCCTCAGGTGCATTCCGTCTTTCAGGAAGTTGTCCGTGACCATCTCGATTATCATCCGATAGCCCTTGGCGCTCAGAGTGTCGCTGATACCGCTCATGGACTCCGAGAAATAGTAGTCGCTGAAAAGGTGGGACGATATCTTCGGAACGACGACGGCGGTTATCATGGAGCGCCGCCTGGCGAGACTCCTCGCCATGCAGTTGGGCTCGTAGCCCACCTTCTGTATGACCGCCCAGACCTTCTGACGCGTGGACGGCTTTATGCGCGGGTCTCCGTTGAGCACGAGTGAGACCGTCGAGCGGGAGAAGCCGGACAGGCGGGCGATGTCCCTTATCGTGTGGGAAGTTGCCTCGGGGACGCGGCGCCTGGGCGAAAGCCGCGCGACAGCCGGCGTGCGCCGGGAGGAGGGCTCGAACGAGTCTCGGGGCATGCAGTCTCCTCTGTTCTCTGTTCGCGTGCGGTGGTCGGCGAGGGGTTGCGCAGGTCGCAGGCCGGGGCGCGGCAGCGGGGACCCGGCCGACTGACGGCCCGGCCTCGCCCTCCGGTTGGAACGGTCCAACAAAAGCCCACTAAAAAAGGCCGCCTCGCAACTTGCATGATACCACATCACTGGGGGCCGGGCAAGCCCGAAGAACGCGGCAAGTGCGCCGCCGGCGTCGCTTCCATCCCATCATGCCCCATGCACGTCGGCATCCAGGAACCCCAAAGACACAGTCCTCACGCGCATGCGGAGCGTGGCGCCTGCTTCGCATCGTGCCTCCGCCACTTGGCGCTCAACGGGTGGCCGTCTCAGATCGCCTGATTGTCTTAGTCGTTGGCTGCATCACAAGTCTTCCGCGGAAGCCACCGTGAAAGCGTCAAGCTCCACTGAGCTTGGAGACAATTCGGTTGACCGCTCGCTCTCACGAAACTAGCATGAGCGATGGGGCCCCGTTCAGGTGAACCACACTGACCATGACCGTGTGAGGAGGTCGCGACAGAATGAGAGACACGGAAGCCACCAGGAAGACCACCAGGAGGACGGCCAGGAGGACCGCCGGCAGGACGGCCAAGGAGTCCGGTAAGGAAAGCCGTATGTCTCGGACAGCGGTCGAATTGTTCGACTCCGGATTCAACTGCGCCGAGAGCGTGCTGCTGTCGGCGAGGCAGGCTCTCGGCTTGCGTTCGTCCGCCTTTCCCCGGATCGCGACCGGGTTCGGAGGTGGTGTCGGCAGAAAGGGGTCACTCTGCGGCGCTCTGACTGGCGCAGTCATGGGAATAGGCCTGGCCCACGGAAGGCTGAGGCCCGGCCAGAACAAGGAAAGGGCATACGCTCTGGCGCGAAAGACACTCGACAGATTCAAGGCCAGGTTCGGGTCGCCTTACTGCAGGGATCTCATAAACGTGAACCTGAACACGAAGGCCGGCCAAGACAAATACCATCGACTGAACATGCACAGCGAGAGGTGCGCAAAGTACGTCGCCGCCTGCGCGGGCATGCTGGAGGAGGCGCAGGCACCGGGAAGCAGAACCTCCGGCCCGGGGTCGGCCCGCAAGAGAACTCCGCGGGCAGAGCGTAAGATGTCGAGGAGACAACGCGGAAGGCCGCGCGGGCGCCTGCGCGCCCGACAGTAGGTTTGAGCCGACGGGCGGTGGCCGACCGGCCATGCCGGCCGACCGGGCGTCAAGGTCGTCGCGCGCCGGGCTCCGGTCGCCGCAGCGCGTCGGCTTCCCGGGGTCAGCGTGCTCGCTCGAGCAGACCCGAGGCTGTTTCCAGATTCCTCGCGAAGAGCTTCGCGTACTCCGACCCGTGCAGCATCGAGGCCAGCACGTTCGCTGCCAGCGGCAGCGCGTCGGCAGCGGGCAGGCAGTACTGCATCTCCGTGAACCCGGCCCGCATCCGGGCCACCTCATCGCGCACTTCCTTCTTCCTGACGACGACGTCCGCCATCAGCCCGGCCAGCGGCTCGAAGTCGGCCTCCTTCATGCCGAAGCGCGTCATCTCCTGGACTCCGGTCCGGAGTCCGCTCGAGTTTATGAAGCTCTCGTCGTCCGGCAGCGCCTGGTAGTTGACGACGATGCCGTTTTCCTCGAGCGCCCTGGCGACTTCCTCGCCCGTGCCGTGCTTGCGCACTCGCAATATGACCTGGTGGGTACTGGTGTAGCCCAGCGCCGGGTCTCCCTCGACTTCCAGCCCCTGCGCCTTCAGGTGGCGGGCGAAGGCGCGCGCGTTCTTGATGACCTGTTCCTGGTACTCCTTCTTGAAGGCGTTCATCTCGTACACTGCCACGAGCAGGCCCAGCAGCGTGCCCAGATGGTGGTTGCTGGTAGAGCCGGGGAACGCACGGCTCCTGACCTCGGTCCAGAACGGCGCGTGAGGCGAATCCTTGGGTATGGAGCTGGCTATGACTCCACGCTGCGGCCCGAAGAACGTCTTGTGGGTGCTCCCGGTGAGGACGTCGGCTCCCTCGGCGAGCGGCTCCTGGAACGCCCCGTACAGGCCCAGCACGTGCGCCATGTCGTACATGATGAGCGGCCTCGGATTCATCCTGCCGGCTATCCCGGCCACCTCGCGCACCGGCTCCGGATGTATGAACATGCTCTTCCCGAACACGACCAGCTCCGGCCTCTCCGAAAGCAGGAGGCCCTCCAGCTTCGAGACGTCTATCCTGTAAGGGTCGTCCTTCATCACGGGGAAGTTGACGACCTTCTCCTTGCCCGTCGCCGGGTCCGTCTCCACGAAGTTGAACAGCGCGCCCATCGGCTGGCTGCTCAGGTGCCCGCCCTTGGTGAGCTCGTTGTTCATGACCGCCCTCATCCTGCGGAAGGGAGCGCCGGGCGTCGCCCCACGGTTCAGGAACTTGAGCATCGCCTTGAACACGACCTCGTTGGCCATCTGGCCGCTGATGGGCCGGAGCTCCGCGCGGGTGCAGCCGAAATACTCGTAGAAGGCGGTCCTGGTCTCCTCCTCAACGTCGCGTATGAAGTCGGTGCCCTGGTAGAAGTAGATCTCCTTTCCCTTGAGCGTCCTGTGCTCCGCGTACCGTCCTGCGGGGTCTGATATTTCGCACAGCTTGACCAGCAGGCTGGGCGTGGTCTCGGAAGGGATGAGGTTGAAGCACCTGTTCTGGCGCCAGACGTTGTTCGCTATGGTCCGCTCGATGACGGACGAGATCTTGTCGCGGAGCATGTGTCTTCTCCTTGAGTTCGGCAACTCCACGCTGCGGTCGTCGGGGGCCTTCAGGCGGACTGTTTGGAGACGGGCTCCAGCTCAACGAGCGCGGACCCGAAGTTGACCGAATCGCCCGCCTTCACGTGGACGCGCTTGACCCGCGCCTCGCCCTGCGCCCTGATGTTGTTCTCCATCTTCATGGATTCCACGACCACCAGGACCGCGTCGGCCGCGACGACCTCACCCTCGGTCACGGGCACCTTGACTATCACGCCCGGCATCGGCGCCGCGACCACCTCTTCCCCCTTGAGCGCGCCGCCGACGGCGGACCTGCGCTTGGCCGCGCCCGAGGTCCGCGCGACGGAATACTGCCGCCCGCCCAGCGAAATGTAGAACTTGCCGTCTTGCTCGGCCGCGTACGTGACGAACGATTTCCCCCCCGACACGATGCGGAAGGAGTTGGGTCCCACGCGCACGACCTCGGCCTCGAAGGCGGCGTCGCCCACGGTGCAGGACCAGAGGCCTTCCTTTTCTTCGGCGATGAGCTTCTCTTCCCTGTCGCCTACGACGAAGTTGAATTCCATGACCGTACCCTTGTGCGGAACCTCGTCAGGTCCGACGCGTCAGTCGGACGCCCGTGCGCGCCGGGCGCATCATCCGATCCCCGCTATGCGCCAGCGTCCGCCGGTGACCCACGGGGACGGGGCCTCCGTTTCCGCGCCGACCTTGCCGCGCGCCTTCGGGCCGCCCCGCGCGTTCCTGCTGAACGCCGCCGCGCTCAGGAGAGCCATCCTCAGTTCGGATTCGCCCGGCCCCGGCATCTTCCAGTCGGCGAAATGCATCGGGATGAACCCAGTGTGCGTTTTTCCGTCCAAGAAGGCCGGATGTTGGACCACGTCCGCCAAGAACGAGGTCGTGGTCTTGATGCCCAGTATTATGTAGTCCCTCAGGGCCGACGCCATCCGCCTGCAGGCCTGCTCGCGGGTCTCGTCCCAGACGACCAGCTTGGACAATATGGGGTCGTAGTGCACGCTCACCTCGCATCCCGTGAAGATGCCGCTGTCGCAGCGCACGCCCGGGCCCTGGGGCTCCTTGACGAAAAGTATCCTCCCGGCGCACGGCAGAAAACCGCTCTCGGGGTCCTCGGCGTAGATCCGGCACTCTATGGCGTGCCCCCGCTGTCGCAGGTCCTCCTGCTTGATAGAGAGCCTCTCGCCCGAGGCCACGCGTATCTGCTGTTTCACCAGGTCCAGGCCCACGACTGCCTCGGTGATGGGATGCTCCACCTGGACTCTGGCGTTCACCTCCAAGAAGTAGAAAGAGCCGTTTTGGTCGAGCAGAAACTCCACCGTCCCGGCGTTCGTGTAGCCCGCGGTCTTCGCCACGCGCACTGCGACGCTGCCCATCTCTTGGCGCAGCTCGGGAGTCAGCGCCACCGACGGAGTCTCCTCCACTATCTTCTGGTAGCGGCGCTGGATGGAGCACTCTCGCTCGAAAAGGTGCACGACGTTCCCGTGCTTGTCCGCCAGAATCTGGAATTCTATGTGGCGCGGCTGTTCGATGTACTTCTCCAGGTAGATCGTGGCGTCGCCGAACGCAGACTTGGCCTCCCTCATGCATGAGGACACCGACTCCTCGAGCTCCTTCTCCTCCCTGATGATCCTCATGCCCTTTCCTCCGCCGCCGCCGGCCGCCTTGACGAGCACCGGAAATCCCATGGCCGTCGCTTCCCTGCCCAGGGCGGCGCAGTCGCTGCCGCCGGCCATCATTCCCGGAATCACAGGCACTCCGGCAGCCACCATGGTCTTCCTGGACTCGACTTTGTTCCCGAGCAGCCGCATGGCCTCTGAGCCGGGGCCTATGAACGTGATGCCCTCCTCCTCGCAGCGCCTGGCGAAGTCGGGGTTCTCCGCCAAGAACCCGTAACCCGGGTGCACGGCGTCGGCGCCTCTCTCCTTTGCCGTCGCGATTATCTTCTCGATGTTGAGGTAGCTCTCCAGGGGCGGAGGCGCCCCGATGCAGACCGCCTCGTCGGCGAACTGCACGTGCAGCGCGGCGCTGTCCGGAGTGGAATAGACCGCCACAGTCGGTATGCCCATCTCGCGGCATGCCCTCATCACTCTGAGAGCTATCTCACCCCTGTTGGCCACAAGAATCTTCTTCATATTAGTCTCTTGATGGGGTCCCGGCCCCACCCGAACTGCCCGGCGCCGCGCGAACAACCGCCCGTGCCTGCGCCGAAGGTCGGCGCCGCGCGAAGACCCGCCTCGGGCCGGGCCCGGGCAGGCGGCCGGCCGCACTCGGTCGCGGGCCCGCCCGCCGCTGCCGTCCGCCTAGGCGCCGGACGACCAGCGCGGCTTCCGCTTCTCCAGGAACGCCTTCATGCCCTCCTGACCTTCCTCACTCACCCTGAGGCGCGCTATCGCCTCGGCCGTCGCCGTCTTCACTTCGTCGAGGCTCATGCCCGGAACAGTGCGCAGAAGCTCCTTGCACATTCCGATGGCCCTCGGGCCGCTGGAGATAAGCCTCTCCACCAGGCTGGAGACGGCCGCGTCCAGCCCCGAGGGCTCCACCGTTTCGTTCACCAGACCCAGGCGCATCGCCTTCTCGGCTGTCAGGCGCTCGCCGGTGAGCATGAACTCCCTGCACGCGCCCTCCCCCGCTTTCCGTATCACGTATGGCGAAATACAGGCCGGCACCAGCCCCAGCTTGACCTCGCTGAGGCTGAATCTTGCCTCGGAGGAAGCCACGGCCATGTCACAGGAGGCCACAAAACCCATGCCCCCGCCCACGGCGGCGCCGTTCACGCGGGCCACCGTCGGAAGCGGAAGCGAGTAGATGGAGTAGAAGAGCTCCGATATCTGCAGGGACTCCTTCAGGTTTTCCTCGAACGTGAAGTCCTTGACCCTCTTCATCCAGTTCAGGTCGGCGCCCGCGCAAAAACTCTTTCCCTCGCCCGTGAACACCACGACGCGGACGTCCGTGGACTCCCGGGCGGCGCTGTGCAGGACCGAAAAGACGTCCAGGAGCTCGGCCAGCATGTCACCGTTGAAGGCGTTGTGGACCTCCGGCCTGTTCAAGACGACCCGGACTACGGGACCCTCCACTCTGCAGAGTATCGTGCTGTAACTGTCGCGGAACATCTGCCTGCTGTCACCTCTCGTCGCGCGCCGCAGGAGGACCTCACGACTCGTCAACCGTCCGGCGGCCGGGCGCCTCGCGCCACCGTGGCCGGGCCCGGCTCACGAACCCGCCCCGGGTCGCCCACCCGCTCCGCCGCGCGTGAAAGCTCCGCCGCGCGCGTTCAAGCCCCAGGGCGCACCACCGATGCCGCGCCGGCCCCCGCCTACATCCTGAACACGCCGAACCTGTGGTCTGGTATCGGAGTGTTGAGCGCCATGGATATGCCCAGGGCGAGACACATGCGCGTGTCCACCGGGTCTATGATGCCGTCGTCCCAGAGCCGTGCCGTCGAGTAGTACGCGCTCGATTCCTCTTCGTACTTTTTCAGGATGGGCTCCTTCATCCTGTCCTGCTCTTCCTGCGTCAGAGTCTTTCCGGACTTCTTCAGGGCATCTACCTTGACCCTGACCAGCACGCTCGAGGCTTGCTCTCCGCCCATGACGCAGATCTTGGCTGTGGGCCACATCCAAAGAAGCCTGGCGCCGTAGGCCCTGCCGCACATAGCGTAGTTGCCGGCGCCGTAGGAGCCGCCCACTATGACCGTGAACTTGGGCACGTCCGCGTTGGCCACGGCGTGCACCAGCTTGGCGCCGTCCTTGGCTATGCCGCCGTGCTCGTACTCCCGGCCGACTATGAAGCCGGTGATGTTCTGCAGGAACACGAGCGGGACCTTCCTGATGGCGCACATCTCTATGAAGTGCGCTCCCTTGACCGAGCTCTCGGAGAAGAGCACTCCATTGTTGGCCAGGATGCCGACCGGGTATCCCATGATGCGCGCGAACCCGCACACCAGTGTGGTGCCGTAAAGCTCCTTGAACTCGTGGAACCCGCTGCCGTCCACGACCCTGGCTATGACCTCACGGATGTCGAACTGCTTGCGGAGGTCCTTCGGGATGACTCCGTACAGCTCCTTTGGGTCGTATATGGGGTCCTCCGGCTCCGCCACGTCGAGCTGGAACTTCGACGGGCGATTGAGACTCTCGATTATGTTCCGCGCGATCTCTACGGCGTGCGTGTCGTTCAGGGCGTAGTGGTCGCTCACACCCGAGATTCTGCAGTGGACGTCTGCGCCGCCCAACTCCTCGTCCGTGACGTCCTCGCCCGTGGCCGCCTTCACGAGCGGGGGTCCGCCGATGAAGATCGTGCCCTGCTGCTTGACAATGACCGTCTCGTCGCTCATGGCCGGCACGTACGCTCCGCCGGCGGTGCAGGAGCCCAGCACGACCGAAATCTGGGGGATGTTCATGGCCGACAGGCGTGCCTGATTGTAGAAGATGCGGCCGAAGTGGTCCCTGTCCGGGAACGTCCCCGACTGCAGGGGCAGAAAGATCCCGCCCGAGTCCACCAGGTACACGCATGGGAGGCGGTTCTCCATGGCCACTTCCTGGGCCCTCACGTGCTTCTTTATCGTCATCGGGAAGTAGGTGCCTCCCTTGACCGTGGCGTCGTTGGCCACGACCAGCACCTCCTTGCCGTGCACGACTCCGATTCCGGTCACCATGCTCGCGGAAGGGGCCTCGTTGTCGTACATGCCGTACGCGGCCAGAGACGAGAGCTCCAGGAAGGGGGTGTTCTCGTCGAACAGGAGGTCCAGGCGCTCTCTCACCGTGAGCTTGCCTCTGGCCTTGTGCTTGGCCAGCGCCTGCGGCGGCCCGCCCTTCTTCACTTCATCCAGCCGCTGCTTGAGCTCGGCCACGGCCTGCTCCATGAACTGCCGGTTCTCCCCAAACTCGGAGCTCGAGGTGTTTACCTTGGATTCGATCTGGTACATTCCGCAATAACCTTTCCGGACGAGGGGCTCTCGCAGAAGAGCCGGCTCGAAGACCGGGGCCGTCGCCCCGTCGCGCCCGCCCTCACGGCCGCGTCACCCATTCCCGTAAACGGTCGTCGCCCCTTGCCTACGCGGCCGGGACGCACTTGTACCCGTAGCAGATGATGCCGGCGCTTCCGTCCTCCTGGACGCGCCTGAACTCGACTCTGACCCGCTGCCCGAGCTTTATCTCGTCGAGCAGGATATCCACTACCTGGGTGGTGATCAGCACTCCGCCGTCCAGCTCGACTATGCCCACCGCGTAAGGCGACTGGCCGGTGAACTGGGACGGCGCCACTCGTATGACCGTGTACGTCTTGAGGACTCCCTCGTCGGCGAGCCTGACCGTGTCGAACGTGCGGTTTCCGCACTTTGGGCATACGAGCCGCGGCGGAAAGCAGACCTTCCCGCAGCGCTTGCACTTTCCGGCCTCCAGCCGGTATCTCTGGGGCATCTCTCTCCAGTATCGTGCCGGAAACATCAAGCCACCTCCAGTATGTGAACGACGGAGCTTCCGCCTGTGCCGCCCATGTTCTGCGCAAGTCCTCTCCTGGCACCCTTGACCTGCCTCTTGCCCGACTCGCCCCTGAGCTGCTCGGTCAGCTCGACAATCTGCGCCACGCCGGTCGCTCCCACCGGGTGACCCTTGGACTTGAGGCCGCCGCTCGTGTTCACGGGGATCTTGCCGCCCAGCGCCGTGAGGCCGCTCTCCGCTGCCTTCCCGCCCTCACCGCGCTTGACGAAGCCGAGTGCCTCGATCACGCAGATCTCTGCGATCGTGAAGCAGTCGTGAACTTCGGCAAAGTCGATGTCGGCGGGCCCCACGCCGGCCATCTTGTACGCCGTTTCAGCCGCGCGCTTCGCGGCAGCGAACTCGCTCAAGTCATGCCTGTCGTGGAGAGCGATGGAGTCCGTGGAATGCCCGGACCCCGTGACTTTCACCAGCGGCTTCTTGGATATCTTCTTCGCCATCTCGAGCGGACAGATGACGGCCGCTGCGGCGCCGTCCGTTATGGGCGAGCAGTCCAGTATGCGAAGCGGGTCGGCCACGAGCACCGACTTGAGCACGCCGTCCACCGTCACTTCGTAAGGATACTGGGCCCTGGGGTTCATCGAGCCGTGCTTGTGGTTCTTGACGGCCACGTGCGCCAGCTGCTGTCTCGTCGTCCCGAACCTGGCCATGTGCTCGTTGGCCACCATGGCGTAAAGGCCCGGGAAGGTGACCCCGTGGTAGACTTCGTATTCCTGGTCGGCGGCGGTGGCAAGAGCGTAAGTCGCGCCGTCGCCGCCCACGTCGTTCATCTTTTCCACGCCTCCGACGAGCACCACGTCGCTCACTCCGGAGCCGACTTCAATCATCCCCAGCCTGAACGCCAAGCCTCCCGACGCGCAGGCGGACTCGACTCTGGTGGCGGGGATCCCGGACCTGCCCAGGTAATCCGACATCATCGAGGCCAGATGCTCCTGGCCGACGAACAGCCCGCTGGTCATGCAGCCCACGTACATCGAGTCGATCTTGTCCACTCCCGCGTCGTCTATGGCCGCCAGCGCCGCCTCCACGAAGATGTCTCTCATGGGCTTCCGCCACAACTCCCCCCACTCACTCATACCTACTCCGATTACCGCGACTTCGCGCATACTTACCTCCGAATCAGAATTCTGTGACAGACAGTCGGGTGTCCCCGTCAGTCGGCCATGCGGATCTTTCCTCTGAACTTCGCGTAGACGCCGTATTCGACGTATCTCTTCTTGTCGAGCTGCTGCCTTGTCTTGGGCGCGACGTCTCTGACCTCGTCTATCTTCTTCGTCACTTCGTACACGAACGAATCGCTCCCCGCGCCCGAGCCGTAAGAGGTCATCAGTATCATGTCGCCGGGCCTGGCCACGTCCAGTATGGCCGTAAGCCCCATGGGAGACGAGCCGGAGTAGGTGTTGCCCAGTATGGGTGCAAGCCAACCCGCCTCAATCTGCTCGCGCTTGAAGCCGAGCATCTCTCCGACTTTCATGGGGAACTTGCCGTTGGGCTGGTGGAAGACCGCGAACTTGAAGTCCTGCGGTTTCATCTTGACCTTTTCCATCATTTGCTTCGACGCCGTCGCCACGTGGCGGAAGTACGCCTCCTCGCCGGTGAACCTGCCGCCGTGCCGAGGGTAGTACTCGTACTCGCGCCTCCAGAAGTCCGGAGTGTCGGTCATGAACGTGTGAGTCGCCACCACCTTGGCGACGCCGTCCTCCTTGCCGAACACGAAGGCCGCGGCGCCGGCGGCGGCCGAGTACTCGAGCGCGTCGCCGGGCGCTCCCTGCGAAGTGTCCGCCCCTATGGCCAGGCCGTACTTGACCGTGTCGCCGTTGACCAGGCCTACGCAGACGAACATGGCCTCGCTGCCGGCCTTGCACGCGAACTCGAAGTCGGCGCAGTGGGTGTTGCGGGAGGTGCCGACCGCCTCCGAGACGACTGTTCCGCTCGGTTTGACCGCGTAAGGATGCGACTCCGAGCCCACGTAGGTCGCTTCTATCAACGAGGGGTCTATCTTGGCCCGCTTGAGTGCGTTCCGGGCCGCCTCCACAGACATTGTGATGGTGTCCTGGTCCAGGGAGGGCACCGACTTCTCGACCAGCGCGAGGCCTTTCTTGTAGCTCTCCGCGTCTGCTCCCCAAACCTTGGCGATTTCCTCTACCTTGATGCGGTGGACGGGCACGTAGGCTCCATAGCCGACTATTCCGGCCATAGTTACCTCCTTCCGTGAAGCGATAGGACGAGCGGAAGTGCGCACATTCTGTTCAAGCAACCCAAGACCGAGATGATAACACCGGCCGGTGCGGTGGTCAATCACATCCGGTTGCCGAGGTTCGCGCTTGTTTTCACGGGCCCGATGGTGTTAGATAGATGCTTCGAACGGCCGCAGGC
>JAFGJU010000144.1 GCA_016928935.1 Candidatus Eiseniibacteriota bacterium
GATGGTGGAGCTGAACGTGCCTCGACCCGGCCCCGGGCAGGTGTTGCTGCGAGTTCTGTCGTGCGGCATCTGCCGTACTGACCTGCATACGGCAGAAGGAGACATACCGCTCAAGAAGACACCGGTGATTCCGGGTCACCAGATAGTGGGTGTCGTCGAGGAGCTGGGGCCCGGAGTGAAGGGAGTCGCCGCCGGGGACAGGCTCGGGGTGGCGTGGCTTCACTGGACGTGCGGGAAATGCAGGTTCTGCCGCAGGGGCGACGAGAATCTCTGCGAGAATGCCAAGTTCACCGGCTACGACGCGGACGGCGGTTACGCCGAGTTCGCGCTGGCCGAGGCCGACTTCTGCTACCGAATCCCCGACGTCTTCAACCCTGTCGAGGCGGCTCCGCTTCTCTGCGCCGGCATAATCGGCTACAGGTCTCTTCGGCTGAGCGACGCGGCTCCTGGAGAGGTGCTGGCTCTGTACGGGTTCGGAGCCTCCGCGCACGTCTGCATCCAGGTGGCCGTGCACAAGGGGATAAAGGTCGTCGTGTTCTCGCGAGACCCCGAACATCGCCGCCTGGCACTGCAGCTGGGCGCTGTGTGGGCCGGAGAGGTCAGCGAGCCCCCCGCGCTCAAGCCCGACCGCGCCGTAATATTCGCTCCGGCGGGAGTTCTCGTCAGGCACGCGCTGGAGCTGGTGGACAAGGGCGGCACCGTGGCGCTGGCGGGCATCTACATGGACACGATTCCGGAGCTCGACTACGACAGGCATCTCTACAATGAGAAGAAGCTGAAGAGCGTCACCGCCGCCACGAGGCAGGACGGCATCGACCTGATGCGGGAGGCGGGCGAGGTGCCGGTCAAGACAGAGACGGAGACGTTTTCACTGGAAGAGGCCAACAAGGCGCTGCAACTGGTCAAGCAGAGCAGGATAAAGGGCGCCGGTGTAATCACGTTTGCTTGAGCGCGTCGTCCCGGGTCGGAAGCGCGGGTGGCTCGGTGGCGGGCGGGCTGGTGATTCCCTCTGTCGAGTCGAGCGGGGCCTCTTTCCCAAAGACGGGAGGCCCGAGCGGAGACACGATGAAGAAACCCACTGACTTCACAAGAGAAGAACTGCTCTCCTTCGTTTCGGACTGCGCCAAGAACTGGCTGGCCCACGACGGCCTCTGGTTTCAGGCGGCGGAAACTGAGTTCGGCATGAAGGCGGCCATGAAGCTGGACAAGGACGCCTGGGCCAGGTTCACCGTCGTAGAGGCCCAGCGCATCATGCAGAGGTTGGGTACGAAGCCCGGCGGCGGCATCCCGGCGCTGATCGAGGCCCTCGGCTTCAGGCTGTACGCGTTCATCAACGAGCAGGCGGTGGAAGAGGTCACACCGTCGAGCTGCGTGTTCAGGATGAAGAAGTGCAGAGTACAGGACGCGAGGAAGAGGAAGGGCCTGCCGGACTTTCCCTGCAAGGAAGTCGGCATCGTGGAGTACTCGCTCTTCGCCAGCACAATAGACCCCAGGATAAAGACGCAGTGTCTGGTCTGCCCGCCTGACGAGCACCCAGCGGACACGTGGTGCGCCTGGAGGTTCTGGATAGAAGAAGGAAGACAGTAGGTCGCGTCCATCGCCAGCGCCGACCCGCGCGCCCCGAACCTTCGCCCCGCCGCGCCCGGACAGTAGGCCGCGGGCGGTTACCTGAGGATGAGGAGCTTCGTGGTCCCCAACGCCCCGCTTCCCTGAGCCGCGAACACGTAGACTCCCGAAGGAAGCGCTCTTCCCTCGCCGTTCTTTCCGTCCCACACAATCGTGGCCGAGCCGTCCGTGGCCCTGACCAGGCCGAAGTCCTTCACGCATCTGCCCGACACGTCGAAGATTCGGGCGGAGAGGTCAATGGTGTGTTCCACACCCGCTGCGCGGTAGACCCGCACCTGTATCGTGGTGAACGGGTTGAATGGATTGGGTACGTTCTCGATCGCTATCGCGGCCCGGGTCGGCCCCGAGGCCCCCACCGGCTGCTCTGCCACGCTGACGACGTCGTACTCTGACGCGTCCCACGCCTGGACTATGCCCCAGCCCACGGCCGTGTCGGGCGAAGCCGAGTTCGTGCCAGTGGACCGCGCCGCCTCTCTCAGCATCATCGGGACCCAAGTCGGGTTCTTCTGGAGCACGAGCGCACACGCTCCGGCGGCGAGCGGCGTGGCGCAGGACGTTCCGCTCACCCTGACGTAGCCGGTCGCGTAAACAGGATTGACGCAGAGAGGCACCTTCGCCTGGGCCACGACCTCCGGTTTTATCCTGCCGTCGTAAGTCGGACCGCGCGAGCTCTGAGGCCACAGCACGCCCAAGGAGTCCACTCCGCCGATGGACATCACGCTGTCACCGTCCGCGGGTGCGATCACGTATGGGTACTCGGTCAGGCCCTCGTTGCCCATGGCGCTGAAGATGCTCACTCCGTTCGAGACGGCGAGGTCGGCAGCGATGGTCGTCACGGCAGAGTCTCCGTTCATGTCCTCGTAGGTGTACCAGTCTATGTAGCCGAGGGAGCTCGACACCAGGTCCACTCCCAGACTGTCCAGCCATTCGATTCCCATCACCCAGTAGTCTTCCTCGACGGGATTCTCCGAGGGCACGTACTCCGTCTTGGCCAGGGCGTATTGGGCGTCGAAGGCGCATCCCGAGTAAGTGCCGGGCTTGTAGCCTGCCAAGAGCCCAATGATGTACGTTCCGTGGTAGTACTGGTTGTACTCGTCTTGCCCGGCTTCGTTGGCCGTGACGCTGTCCCAGTTGATGAAGTCCCATTGAGCCACGACATCCACGTTCTGGAGAGCCTCGTGGGTGAGGTCAAACCCGGTGTCCATGACGCCGATGAAGACGCCGCTCCCCGTGTAGCCCTCGGCGTGGAGCTGAGGTACCTGGACAAGGTCGAGCTGCCTCCACGTTGGGCCATAGAAGGCGGTGTCTCCGGGGACCGGGGTCTGCGCGCCGCAGGGCACGGCGAGGCTCGGCGCTCCAGAGGCAGAGGGCAAAGTGCTCGCGCCGCCGGACGGAGCCGGCGCGGACTGAGGCGTCGGCGCGGACTGCGGCCTGGGCGCGCTCCATTCAGCCCCTTCTTCGATTATCACGTCTCTCCTGGGGAAGGAGGCGACCGGCCGCACCTGCCTCACGAACGGGAGCTGGTACAGGCGGTAGAGCTCTCCCACCCTGCATTTCACGCTGGCCGCGTTGACCCATTTGGACACGGCTCTCACCTCGAGCCCCATGGCCCTGAGGCGTTGCAGGTAATCACTCGAAACCGGGAGGTCGCGCCAATCCACGAGCGAGCCGCTGCGGACTCTCGCCCGCCTGGCCATCGCCCGCGGTGAGAAGCGGCGCTCGACGGCCCTGACCTCTCGCTCGATGTCAAGCCGCGCGCCCTTGTCGGCGAAATACACCCACACAGTCACCGCGCTGTCGGGAGAGAGGCCGGCGAAACGGGACAAGCCGGGCAGTTCCAACTGCGTGCTGAACAGGGGTGCCGGGTCCGCCGAGACGCAGGCCGCGCCGGAGGCGCCCGCAACTGTGGCCGGCACAACTGAGCCCGGTACAACTGAGGCGGGCGCAATTGAGGCGGGCGGCGCAACAGGTACCGCCGACGGGTCTGAGGTGGACGATGCAGCCCAGACAGAGGACCCGTCGGAAACAGAAAACGGGGCGGAGGCCAATGACGGCACTGGAACGAACGGCGTTACTGCCGCAAGGGAACAGAGGGCCAGACTGACGAGAAGAACCGAAGCCGGCAGTGGAGAATTGCGCATGGATGTGATACTCCTGGCCCGGATGGGGGCCATCGGCCCGGCACAAGACGGTATTGACACGGTGAATACATTCATATTATCCCACGTTGTGATGGTCCCAGTCAAGGCCTGAGCGCACCTCTCAGACGGGCGGTGAAGCCGCGGGACCGCGCGGGCCGCGAACCGCAAACGGCGAGCCGCGCGGGCCGCGAGCAGAGCAGA
>JAFGJU010000145.1 GCA_016928935.1 Candidatus Eiseniibacteriota bacterium
AACGAAGAGATGTATCGCAGGGCGAAGGAAATGGGCGTCAGGTTCGTCAACTACTCCCCGCAAAGCCCGCCCGCGGTAGCGGACGGAAAAGTCAAGGTCCTGAACCCGATCATCGGGAGAGAGATGACTCTGGACGCGGACCTGGTGGTGCTCGCGCCTCCGCTCATCCCGAACGAGGGTGCCCACGACGTTTCGAAGATGCTCAAAGTCCCGCTGGACGAGAACAACTTCTTCCTGGAGGCGCACGTAAAGCTCCGGCCGATGGACTTCGACACTGACGGCATCTTTATTTGCGGCACCGCGCACTGGCCCGCCACAACCGGCGAGAGTATCTGCCAGGCGCTGGGTGCCGCGTCGCACGCGTCCATACCGCTCACGAAGGGCTACGTCAAGGTGGAGCCGATTGTGAGCCAGCTTTTCGACGAAGACGCCTGTCGCGGTTGCGGCATGTGCGTCGCCAACTGTCCGTACGGCGCCGTCGAGATAGTGGAGACACCGAAGGGGCCCAAGGCCCATTTCATAGCAGTGGCGTGCAAGGGGTGCGGCGTTTGCGCCGCGACTTGCTACAAGCGCGCGATAGCCATGAGTCACTACACCGACGAGCAGTTGAACTCCCAGGTGGAGGCGTACCTGAAGGGAGAGGGGCCGTCGCCCGATTCCGGCGGGGGCGTAACCGTGGCCCAGGAAACGGCGTGAGGCGGGCGCGCAGCGTCCTCGCGCGGTAGCGCCGGCGTCCCGCGGAGCGGGGCTCGGCGGAACAAGTGAAGGAGAGCAATGAGCGAATTCAGGCCTAAGATCCTGGCGTTCTGCTGCAACTGGTGAGCATACGGAGCAGCAGATCTCGCCGGGGTAGCGAGACTTCAGTATCCGCCTGACGTCAGGGTCATCCGGGTGATGTGCTCGGGTAGAGTGGACCCGTCTATTATCATGAACGCCTTCACGCACGGCGCGGACGGTGTCTTCATCGGCGCCTGTCTGCCGGGCGAGTGCCATTACACGGACGGCAACTACCACGCCGGGACCAGAGTGATGGTCATAAGGAAGGTGCTCTCTTTCTGCGGGATCCGTCCCGAGAGGGTGGAAATCAGGCACATGTCGTCCGCGGAGGGCCCCAAGTTTGTCAAGTCGGTGTCCGAGTTCATGGACGCGGTGCGGGCGTTGGGCCCGCTGGGCTCGGTGGAGGGCCTGACGCCGGAGGAGCTTGCGCTGAAGCTCAAGGTGGGGTCGAACGCGCTCGAAGGGAAAAAGCTCAGATGGGTGATCGGGAAGAGGCTGGAGTTCATGACTGATGGGAACCTCTACGGCGAGGTGTTCACGGAACACGAGCTCGGCCGGATGTACGACGAGATAGTGATGGACGAGTGCACGATTCAGGAGATAGTGCTGCGCGGGGAACGGAAGCCGGTTTCTGTCGAAGAGCTCGCCGCCGCGCTCAAGACCTCGCCGCACAGAATTGTGAGGGAGCTCGTTGACATGCGCCGGATGGGCATGGCGGAGATAGAGAAGGTCGAAGGCCACACGCCTCTCTGGCGGGTCAGGGCGGAGGGCCGGCCGCTCTCGGCCAAGATGCTTTGCGAGGAAATAGAGGGGCCGGGAAATGCCTGACCGAGTGAGAGCTCATGAGCCAAGTGACACAAGTGAACGGTAAACCATCCACACTCATAGTGGGCGCCGGCATAGCCGGCATTGAGGCCGCGCTGGAGCTGGCCGCTGCCGGAGTCGAAGTCTACCTCGTCGAGCAGTCTCCGACAGTGGGCGGCACGGTGGCCCAGCTCGACACCACCTATCTTACGGACGACACTGTCCGACGCCAGCTCGCGCCGAAGCTCGAGGCCCTGAAGCAGTTCCCCAACATACACCTAATCGCCAACGCGTCGCTCGAGGACATTTCCGGCGAGGCCGGCGATTTCGAGGTGGTGGTGAAGCAGGCGCCGACCAGGGTGAACGAGAAGTGCAACTTCTGCGGCGCTTGCGCCGTCGTGTGCCCCATAAAGCCGTTCGACACGTTCCAGGAGGGACTGTCTCTCAGGACGGCCATAGACTCACACAACTGGTGCTCTATTCCTCACTTCTACAACCTCGAGAAAGAGACTCCGATCTGCGTCGAGACCTGTCCTGCGCACGTGGACGTGAGGACATACGTCGGCCTCATCGCTGACGGCAAGTACGCCGAGGCGGTCAACGTCGTGCGGCGCACGAACCCGCTTCCGGCCATTTGCGGCCGCGTCTGCAATCACCCGTGCGAGAGCGCGTGCAACCGCGGGAAACAGGACGAGCCGATAGCCATAGACGCTTTGAAGCGGTTCGCGTGCGACTACGAGATGGACTTGAGAAAGCGCGGCAAGATCCCGCTGCCCAAGGCGACTGCGAAAAAAACCAATAGCAAGGTGGCGGTGGTCGGCGCAGGGCCCGCGGGCCTCACTGTCGCCTACGACCTTGCGCTCAAGGGCCGCGAGTGCACCATATTCGAGGCGGCGCCTGTGCCTGGGGGCATGGTCTGGCTTGGGATACCCGAGTATCGCCTGCCGCGTAACATCATTGAGTACGACGTCCAGTACATCAAGGCGCTGGGAGTCGAGCTCAAGCTGAATAGTCCCATAGACAAGAAACACACGATAGACGACCTTTTCAAGGAAGGCTTCAGAGCCGTCTTCCTCGGCATCGGCGCCCACAAGGGACTCAAACTTGGCGTGCCGGGCGAGGAGGAGCTGGCGGGAGTGCTCGACTGCGTGGTGTTTTTGAGACGGGTCAACCTCGGCGACACGACCAAACCCGGGAAGAAAGTGACAGTCATCGGCGGCGGCAACTCGGCCATCGACTCCGCGCGAACCGCTCTTCGCGTGGGTGCCGACGAGGTCAGCATCCTGTACAGGCGGAGCAGGAGAGAGATGCCCGCCAACCCGTGGGAGATAGAGGAGGCGGAGAGAGAAGGGGTCAAGCTCCACTACCTGGCCGCTCCGGTCAAGATGATAGGCGAAAACGGAAAGGTCGCTCGCATGCTGTGCACGAAGATGAGACTGGGCAAGCTGGACGCGAGCGGCAGGCGAAGCCCCATACCAGTGGAGGGTTCGGAGTTCGAGATCGAGACCGACTGTGTCGTGCCGGCGATCAGCCAGGAGCCGGACCTCTCGTTCCTGCACGAGGGGCACGGTTTGAAGATTTCAAAGTGGAACTCGTTCGTGGTGGACGAGCGCACGATGGCGACGAATCGGCCTGGTGTGTTCGCGGCCGGCGACAGCGTGACCGGACCGGCGACCGTGATCCAGGCGATTGCGGCGGCGCACAAGGCGGCCGCCTCGATGGAGAAGTTTCTGGAGGAGAGCTAGAACCCGGAGGAGACTCGACGCCGGCGGACAGTCTGCACCGTCGGAGACGATGGGCGCGTTGACGCAGGCGGCGATCTCCGGCGCCCGTAACTGAGGCCGATAGCGCTCAGGCGCCCGACAGCTGGGGCCTCGTAGAGCGGCCCGGAAGAACCGGGAATCTGGACTGATATGAAGAAAAGCAAGTTCATAACGGAGTTCAAAGACATCCCGACGCCGCGGGAGAAGATGCCGCACATTCCCCTCGAAGAGAGGAAGCAGAACTTCCGCGAGGTGGAGTTGGGTTTCGACGAGGCCACCGCACTCAGGGAAGCGAAGCGCTGCTTGAGCTGCCGGCGCTGCATCGGGTGCGGTCTCTGTCTGGCCGAGTGCGACCCGAAGGCCGTAGTCTATGACCAAAAGGGGACGACAATCCGGCTCAGGGTCAATTCGGTGATCTTGACGCCCGGGTTCGACGAGTTCGACGCGGGCAGGATATCGGAGCTCGGGTACAGGAAGTATCCCAACGTCATCACAAGCATAGAGCTCGAGCGTATGCTGGCGCCGACCGGTCCCTACGGCGGCTACGTGCTGAGGCCCTACGACGGCCGCGTGCCCGAGAGAATAGCGTTCGTGCAGTGCGTGGGCTCGAGGAACGAGGCCATAGGCGCGGATTTCTGCTCCAGCATCTGCTGCATGACCGCGATGAAGGAAGCGCTGGCGCTTGCCGGGCTCATCGCGGACTCCAAGGTCACGATTCTACACCGTGACATCCGTCCGCTGGGCAAGGGTTCGGAGGAATTCTATCAAAGCGTGCTCAAGGAAAAGCGGGTCAGCTTCATGCGCGGCCCGGTCGCGAAGATAACCGAGATACCGGAGACTCGAAACCTAGTGGTCGAGCTGGCCGAGGACGGCGGAGGCCAGGCAGCGGCATCGCCTGGGAGCGGCGCGCAGCCCCACGAGTTCGACCTCGTCGTGCTTTCGGTCGGCGTCAGGGCGGCGGGCAAGGCCCTTTCGCGGAAGGCAGGAGTGCGGCTCAACAAGTACAGCTTCTGCACGACGGACGCGCTCAACCCCGGCGTGACCAGCAAGGCGGGCATACTCTCCGCGGGTTCATTCACGGCGCCGATGGACATACAATCGTCGGTCTGCCACGCGGACGCAGCCGCGGCCGTGGCGTTGAGATCGCTCTGGCAGACAGCGCAGGCCGGACAGGTCGCGGGAGCATCTACTGGCGCGGGGCATTCTGCCGGCCCCGTAGCTTCTCCCGGCCCCGAGTTGCCTGCTGGCGCGGGTTCGTCTTCCGGCGCGACGGGCTCGACTGCGACGGCGCCTGTTCTCGTTGTAGGAAGCGGTCTCGCCGGCCTGGTTGCGGCGAACGAACTCGCACGCGCCGGACACAACGCCACAGTCATCGAGAAGAAAAAAGACACAGGCGGCGCGCTGTCGCGTTACGAATTCGAGCTGGACGAAAAGGCCGAGAAGGACGTCGTGGGCGGTCTTCTGGATGCCGCGAAGGCGAACTCTAAGATACGCATCCTGACGTCAACAGAGTTGGCCAAGCTCTCGGGGGAGGCGGGCAAGTTCTCGGTTGAGCTCAAGACCGACGGCACAAGCGGGGCCGCCGGCAGCTCCTCCGGGGGGGCTGAGAGCCCGGAGACATTCGGAGCCGTGGTGGTCTGCAGCGGGGGCAAGGAGCATGTCCCGGACGGCCTCATGTACGGAGAGAACTCGCGCGTGATGACTCAGCTCGAGTTCGGAGAGGCGCTGGCGAGTGGTGAACTCGCCAAGGCGCTGGGAGACTCCGGAGCCGGAGCGGCCGCACAGTCAGGCGCGACCGGAACTGGCGGAAGCGCTGTAACTGGCGCGACTGGCCGGGCCACTGCTGCAGGCATTACCGCGGCTGCTGGGACTTTCGGCCCTGGCGAGGTCAAGTCAGGTGCAGCACCATCCGTCGTCATGGTCCAGTGCGTGGGCTCGCGCAGCTCCGACTGGCCGGTTTGCTCGCGCGTCTGCTGCGCCCAGGCGCTAAGGAACGCGCTCGCGGTCAGGAAGGCGCGGCCGGATGCCAAGGTGACGATCGTGCACAGGGACATTAGAGTCTATGGACTCGAAGAGGAGCTTCTAACCGAGGCGCTGGAGAAGGGCATCGAGTTCGTGCGCCTGAAAGATGCCGCGGCGCTGGT
>JAFGJU010000023.1 GCA_016928935.1 Candidatus Eiseniibacteriota bacterium
TCCTTCGTCTTGTCCTTCGGCTTCTCCTTCTCCTTTTCGCCGGCTTCTTCGCCCTCGGCCTCCTTTTCCTTCCCGATGAGCTCCGGCTCTGCCACCTCCGGCGCTGCGGCCTCCGCGGGCACCTCCTCCGCCGTGGGCGGCACGACCGTGACAACGGGCCGCTCCGGGTCCATCAGGATGGTCACGTTCTGCATCACCAGGTCGCCGACGTGGACCGAATCTCCTATCTTGAGCGACGTCACGTCTATCTCCACTTTGGGCGGGATCTCGGTGGGCAGGCACTCCACCCTGACCTCTCTCAGTATGTGCTCCAGGATGCCCCCGAAGTCCTTGACGCCCGTCGGTACTCCCACCACCACGATGGGCACGTCCACGGTCACCTTCTCGGTGAGGGAGATGTGCTGCAGGTCGAAGTGCAGAATCCTGCCACTGAGAGGGTCTCTCTGTATCTCCCGGATGATGGCTTTTCTGTCCGAGGCGTCGCCCTCCAGCTTGAGGTCCACGACGACGTTTTCTCCAGACACCGTGTGAATCAGCGCAAGGAAATCGTCCTTTTTCGCCTCGAAGGCGACGGACGGCTCCCCTTCGCCGTACATGATACCCGGAATGTTTCCCCGCATCCTCGACTTGCGGGCGACTCCCTTGCCCGCGTCAGTTCTAACCTTCCCCTGTAGGACGACAATCGCCATCTCGTATTCCTCCTCTTGCCGCCGACCGATTGCGCCTGGCGCCCCGTGACGGCGAGCCACAATCTTTTATTATATACCCTCGGAGCCCCGTCGGGTGAACAAAAAAATGGGGGCTTCGGCCGGGCGGCCGGCCCCGACCGGTCACCCGGGCCCCGTCCCGGCCCGCGCCGCGTCCAGATCTCCGGTTCACACCCTCGGCCGTCACGCCGCCGGAGGCGGCCCGGTCACACAAAAAGCGAGCTCAGGGATTGCTCTTCGTGGATACGCTTTATGGCCTCGCCCAGAAGTTCAGCAACCGACAGGATGTTGATCTTGCTGGTAAGCTTGTCCGGAGCGTGCGGGACCGTATCCGTGACGAAGACCTCTTCTATCGGAGCCGCATCTAGCCTCTTCACGGCGTCCCCGGCGAACACCGCGTGTGTGCAGCCGACCAGGACACGGCGCGCTCCGTTCTTTTTCAAGACCTCCACCGCCGTCACGATCGTCCCGCCGGTGCTGATGAGGTCGTCGATTATGATGACGTCGCTTCCGGCCACCTCGCCTATCACGTTGACGACTTCCGACACGTCGGGTCTGGGCCTGCGCTTGTCTATGAGCGCAAGTCCCGCCTCGAGGCGTTTCGAGAAGGCCCTGGCCATCTTTATGCTGCCGATGTCGGGCGACACGACCACCGGGTTCGTGAATTTCTTCGTCTTGAGATAGTCTATTAGGACCGGCGCGGCGAAGAGATGGTCGAACGGAATGTCGAAGAAACCCTGTATCTGTGCGGAATGAAGGTCCATGGTCAGGACTCTGTCGGCTCCGGCGACCGTCATCAAGTTCGCCACCAGCTTGGCGGTTATGGGGACCCGCGGCTGGTCCTTCCTGTCTTGTCTGGCGTAACCGAAATAGGGCACCACCGCGGTCACCCGCCTGGCGGACGCCCGCCTGGCGGCGTCCAGCATCACCAAGAGCTCGATGAGGTTCCTGGCCGGCGGAAACGTGGGCTGGAACACGAAGACATCAGCCCCTCGCACGTTCTCGTCAATCCTCACCATGGTCTCGCCGTCGTTGAATTCCGAGACCTCAATGCTGCCCGGGCTGATCTTCAGAAAGTCGCAGACTCTGTGGGCGAGCTCGCGATTGGCGTTGCCAGAGAAGATCTTCAGTTCGTCCATCTCTCCTCTCCGTTCAGAAGGTGACCGACCAGACTGCAATCCGCGACAAACAAAAACGTGACCCATCGCCGTCCACGGGGCCACATCTCTCGAGGCCTTCCGAAAAGGCACTTTTGGGGCGGGAGGATTCGAACCTCCGAATGCAGGATCCAAAATCCTGTGTCTTACCGCTTGACTACGCCCCAAGGCCTCAACTCCGCTGACTCTGTTGCCCGTGCCTGGACGGTAGTCTCGGCGGCGTTCTCAAGCCCAAGACGGGGTCTCTCATCCGCTCCCTATGAGGCTGTGCTGCTTGGCCTTCTCCTTCCTGTAGGCGCCCAGTACGGCGTCTTCTAGGTCTCTGCGGCACTCGTTATTTATGGGATGCGCTATGTCCTCGTACGTGCCGTCAGTCTTCTTCTTGCTGGGCATCGCGACAAACATCTTGTGGTCACTGCCCTCGATTACCTTGAGCCCCCTGACCACAAAGCAGTTGTCAAACGTGATGCTCGCGAACGCCCGCAGCTTCTGGTCCTCCCTGAGCGTGATTCTGACTTCCGTAATCTGCATCAACCGTCACCGCCTTTGGAGCCTTTGTGGCGAGCTTCGCCACGGCCTAACAAGGTGCACAGGGCAGCCTCCGGTAATTGGATGCGTCTTCAGCAAGACACTGCAGGAAGACGGTTCTATGCACGCTCCGTTCCGCTCCACCCGCTCCGGACGGGACCGACGGCGAACGTGGACACGCCGGCTCGGCGGACCGCGGAAGCGATCGAGGTTGCAGAAACTTCGTCCCGAACCACCCCAAAAACCGCGGGTCCGCTGCCGCTCATCAAGCAACCCAAGGCGCCCCGCGCCCTCAGGTCGTCCTTGAGCCTGCGGACCACCGGATGGCTCTCTTCCACACCCCTCTCAAGGTCGTTGTGCAGGATTTCTGTCACACCGTCCGCGTCGAGACTTGTGCGCAGTAATCTCATTCTAGTGACTCGCGTTGCACTTGTCAACCCCATTTTGAGCGCGCCGTAGGCCCACGCCGCGCTGACCTCCAGGTCCGGGACAGCTACGACGAACCGCGCCGCCGGTGTCCCTTCGAGCGGGGTCAGTCTGTTCCCTCTCGCCTCCGCAAGCTGCAGCCCGCCCCTCAAGAAGAACGGCACGTCCGACCCCACTCCGGCCGCCACGGCCGCGAGCTGAGCTTCCGTCAGGCCGAGGCCCCAGAGCTTGTTCAGGCCCACCAGGGTGGACGCCGCGTCGCTGCTGCCGCCGCCCAGTCCGGCCGCGGCCGGGATTCTCTTCACCAGACGCACTTCCGCCCCCCGTCGGACCCCGGCGTACCGCCTGAGCGCGTCGGCCGCCTTCCAGCACAGATTCTCCGAACCGGACGGCACACCCGGAGCGTCGGCCTCCACCGAAATGCCCGAAGGCGCGTCACAGATCCCGACCGTGTCCGCCAGGTCCACGGACAACATGAGCGAGCGGATGTCGTGGTAGCCGTCTTCCCGCCTGCGCAGGACTTCCAGGTAGAGGTTCAGCTTTGCGAACGCGTTGAGCGTGATCTCGACTCCGGCCATCCGGGTTCACCGCGACGGGCGCGCCGCCTTCTCGGCGCCGCACATCATTGGGGGGAGAGAGCTCAGGAAAGAGCGAGTACCACAAGCACGCTGACGAACCACAGGGCCACGGTCACCATCAACGGCACGTCCGTCAACAACAGCTCCGACGGGTTCCCGCCTTCCGACTTCTGAGTGACGAGGAAGGTGTACCTGAATATGCCGTAGACCACAAACGGTATCGTCATCACCATATTCGTAGAGTGGAACTTCGCCATTGTCGCGGGGGAGATGGTGTAGACTGCGTACGACAGCAA